>CAZLDK010000081.1:0-12058 GCA_964558285.1 uncultured Spirochaetaceae bacterium
GCCGCGTGTAGACCCGTGTGAGGCGCACATAGGCCCCCAGTCCGACCACTATCAGGGGAGCGGCCCCGAGAAGCCAGGCGCCCTGGGTGCCGGCGGAAAAAGAAAACGCCGGCGCCCTTGCGCTCAAGTCTACCAGAAAGAGAAGAAGCTCCTGGGCGAAGCGGGCCGTCCACAACGCCGGTAGGACGAGGACTCCAAAAAGGGCGCCGCCGAGGAGAACCATGCCGGACCAGAGGACGACCACCACCAAGGGAGCGACCAAAACGGAGGCGAGGATGCCGATTGGAGCGGCGAATCCGAAGAGAAAGAGGGATAAGGGTGCAGTTGCCAGAAAGGCGCCAAGGGAGGCTCCCAGAGCCGTCGCCCAGCCCGGAGGAATCCATCGCTCTAGGAGGCGGCCTAGGGGCATCCCAACCAGGACGAGGCCTACAAGGGCAAGAAAGGAGAAGCTAAAACCGATCTCTCGGCTCCCCGCCGGCCAGAGAAGGACGAGGGCTACGAAGCTATATCCGAGGACGTTTAGCGACGAGGACTGCCTACCTCGCAGGCGCAAGAGACCCCAAATCGTAAACATGAGCGCGGCCCGTACAAGCGACGCCCCGGGCCCGACCAGGAACACGTAGCCCCAGGCGACCACCATCCCGGCGATCGCCCCTCCGCCTTTTCCCAGGAGGCGACGAGAAAGGAGCGCGACGCTGCCGGCGACGATCCCGAGATGCATCCCCGAGAGGGCAAGGACGTGGCTCAGGCCGGCGCCTCGAAAGCGATCGACCACGTCGCTATGGAGAAAGCCGCGGTCTCCGAGAACAAGGGCCCCCGTCAGGGGTCGAATGTCGCCGGGGAGCCGAGCCAGAGAGACAGCGATACCGCGGCGAGCACGTCGCCGGTCCGCCAAGAAGCGGTCTCCGAGTCCCCCGCCGTTAGATTCTCCGGAGGCGACCTCCGGGGTTACCTCGTCGGCGACGAAGAGACAGGCGTCGGGGCGATCGGGGCACCAGAGAGCTCCCACCGTGGAAAAGCGATCCCCCCAGAGCAGCGGCGACGCGCCCAAGGCCCGGTCCGAGCCCGGAACCCGGCGGAAGAGAAGCGTTCCCTTCCCCGGCCAGCTCTGGCTTCCAGTTCCGGCGCCGGGGAGAACCGGCCCCGCTACCTCCTCGAGGCGCACCGGTAGACGGTACAACCCCGACGCTGTCTCCACGGCGTCTCCACGGGCGTACCCCGATATCGACACGGCTCGGACATCCTGAGGCGATTGATCGATCGGAGGCTGGGGAAGAAATGGAACCGGCGCGACGAGGTTCGCCGACAGCGCGCCGCCGAGTAGCCCCAGGGCACAGAAAGCGAGAAGCCGCGAGGCTCCGGTCGGTCTCCCGGTCGGCGGGAGACCGAGCACGGCACCGACGCCGGCGATAACGACGGCAAGGAGGAAAGCGGCCTCCGTGACGAGGGGCAAATAGAGGCCGAGGGCGACGAAGAACGCGAAAAGAAAAGGGGAAGAGGCGACGAAGCTCCGACCGAGGAGCCTCTCGGTCACTACTGAATCGCCGCCATGGCCTCTCGCGCTGCGTCCTTTACCCCAGCCGGGTAGTCAAGCAAAGATGCGTAAAACAGCGAATCGTAGGCCACCGGGTGACCGAGCTGCTCGAGGTTCAAGACGGTGGCCATGGTAATCTGAGTGTCGTAGGGACGATCGTTTTCGGTATAGGTGTTTAGTAGCTCCAGGAACTCCGACAACCGAACGGCGGCCTCCTCGGTGCCTACGGTACCCAGGGCGGCTATGGCGTCAAGGACGTAGACTTTCCGTACCTGACCCCGGTCGAAGGCAAGAAAAACGTCGTTGAAGTGATCGATCAGCGCCCTCGACGCCGGAGGATACTCCTCCTCGCGAAGGTAGTCGACAGCCCGGTAGCGGACCTGCCGAAGCTCTCGAACGACCACCACACTTCGGGTTGTAATCGAAAGCGCGTCCTGGAGAGTTCCGAGGGCAATCTCCGCCCGCTGCTCTCCGGAAAGCTCATCGGCGGCGAGAAAGAAATCGATGACCGGCAGTTTGTCCGGGGCGCTACGATCGGCGATCATCTCGTTGGCCTGTGCGACGGGGTCGGAAGCGAGGGCGAAGAGTCCTTCCCTTGCCGTCTCCGAGATTCGTGCCGAATGCTGCACCAGAATCGTGTCGACGAGGACCGGAAAGGAGGTTGGGTCGCCCAGCTCGTTTATCGCCTCGACGGCGGCGAGCATCACTTGGGTGTCCGGGACGGTCCCTGCTCTCTTTATATTATTCTGAGCCTGGACCCAGCCGTTGACGAAGAAAACGGTCTGTTCATCCCCCCGGCCGACGTCCGCAAGCGCGGCGAGGATTCGCTGCCGGGCTTGAATGTCCTGGTACTCTTCGAAGAGTAGCCAGAGGTTCTCCAAGGAATCGGTGTGGTTGGAATCGACGATGCCGTCGATGGTAAGCCCTGCGATCTCTTGCAGAATCGCGTCGTTGCGAAGACTCGGAGAGTTACTGAGAACGTACTCGAGAGCCTGGCCGTAGAGAGGCGCCATTTCCGCCGGCGGGAGCTCCCCGGCCTGCTGAAGAATCTGGAGCTTGATGGGCTGAGAGCCCTCGCGAAAGTTCTCCTGAAAAGCCTCGAGACGTCGGTTCGTTTCCTGAGCGACGGCGAGACTCGAAAGGAGCACTATGAGTAGCAAAGCGATGATTCGCCGCGTGTTCATCCGTATTCCCCCTGTGCCTATGTATACTAACCTGTTTTGCCTGAGTATTCAACGATAATGGACAAAATTAGGCGGGAGTCGATGCAGTCCGGGTCGGGCGGCTTCGTTCCGACTCCTTGAAGATACCGTAGACGAAAGTGAGGATTCGATTCTTCATCGTTGGCGTCGGATCTACCGCCTGTATGTGGAGAATGCTCAGGTTCTTGCTCTGCTTGTAGGTGACGCCGCGGATCGTACCGCACATGACGATCTCTTCCGAGTCTATCTCGGTCTGAATCTTGATCGGCATCCCCGGTTTGGCCCGACCGCCGACGATGACCGCCGCTCCGTCTTCCGAGATATCGACCATCTTACACCGGAATCCTCCGGTCGTTTCCCAGGCCTCGTCCGCGTGCTGTATCGACTGCAGGGGAATGACCATACCCGACGTATCGAGCTGCGCCCGGACGGACTTGCGCTTCTGGGTGCGGATAAGCTGGTCGGAGTGAGTTATGTGGAGAATGGGAAACTGACGCTCCATGTAGTCCCCAATCACCTTGGACTCGAAGTAGTAGCCTGCGTCCTCCATGCGCCAAAAGTAGACGTCGACCTTCTGTCCCTGCCAACTAAACCCCATCGGCAGCGGCTTTCCCTTCGGATAGGCGATCGCGAGGTACTTGCGCATGTTCTCGACGACCTTGGATGTGTACACCGTCCCGCCGGGAAAGGTAATCTTGATCGGCTGCTGCGCCGTGAGGCTCCTGCTCGACTGAATGCCAAGGCGGTATTTCGGGAGATTGAACTCCACCCGCTTGCGGAAATCGAAGAGCTTGTTGAGAAAGGTAATCGAGCCCTCGTCCTCGGCCTTGTCGTGGGAACGAAAGTTTATGATGGTGCCCCGGATGCATCGGTCGAGGGTCCGCTCGGACCAAAAGAGGCTCGTCGGATTGCGCAGGTTATTGTCGACGGCGACTCTCCGGAGGAGATTCAGCTCACGAAACCGGAAGCCGGATTCCTTGCCCCGGACGTAGAACTGCACCCAGGGGAAGGAAAACCCACCGTTTCGTTGGACGAAAATAAGAGATGCTATTACCAGTAGGGTGCCGACAAGTAAGAATACCCACATAATTACAGCGAGGAACCCACGAAGGAATCCCTCCTAGAGTGTCGACAGAAGCGCTGTTTTATTTGACGAAAACCGATTTGAACGATCATTTTTGAGATTCCTTTATGAGGTCCAATATACGAGGCATCAGAAGAATATGTAAAGAGATAGCGATTCTCTTCGCCCTCCTCTTCCTCCCAGGCTATCTGGCGCAGCAGAACGTCAACGACCCACGACTCTTCGAAAGCCTTTCCTTCCACCTCTCCTTCTGGATCATGGCGATTCCTCAGATCCTCATCGTCCTCTACGTCCTCGAGGTCCAAAAGCTTAGGGGTCTTCCGCCCTTCGGGCTCCGTACCGTCGATGTGAGGTCGATCGGAGGCGGCTTTCTCGGTTTTCTCGGCGTTCCCTTCATTCTCCTCCCCATCGGGGCACTCTTTCTCCTCCTTCCCGAAAGCTTAACCGACTCTCTTCTTGGGGAGTTTCGCTTCCGCCTGTCGAACCCCGACATGGTGCCGATCGTCGTCGCAACCTTCCTCATCGTCGGGTACCGGGAAGAACTCTTTTTTCGTTCCTACCTTATCGGACGCCTGGAGAACGCCGGTCTTCCGGGGTACATCTCGCTACCGGCGAGTACGCTTCTCTTTGCCCTCGGGCACATCTATCAAGGCCTCTCCGGGTTTGTCGTCGCGCTGGTTCTCGGACTCTATTTCGGCGTCCTCTTCCGGAAGACCCGCAACATCCACGTCGTCTCTATCGCCCACGGTCTCTACAATTCGGCTGCCCTTATTCTCTACTCCGCCCTTTCACCTTGATAAATCGTGACTTCCGTAGTAATAATATAGCAGCAGACAATATATAGAGGTTTTAATATGCGTAACCCGATAACGATTGCGACAGCGATCTTGATACTCGGTGTGGCGGCAATCGCAGCCGCCGGTGGCTCCCCCGAGGCGACGGGGGCCGAGCTGTCTCGGAGCCCCGAAGAGGATGGCACCGCCGCCGCAATGGCCGCCGAGTTGGAGTCGATCGGCGTGCAAGCGATAAGCCGAGAAATCAAGGCCGAACAGTTCTCTCTCGCGACCCTCGGGGGTCCGACCCAGACCCTCGAAGACTACAGCGGTCGAATGGTTCTGCTGAACTTCTGGGCAACCTGGTGCGCGCCATGTGTGATGGAAATGCCGTCGATGCAGACTCTCTACGACACGTTTCAGGACCAGGGGCTCGACGTCGTCGCGGTGAACGTCCAGGAGAACCGAGACATCGTCGCGGCCTTTATCGAAGAGCACGGGTTGTCCTTTCCCGTCCTCCTGGACACTAGCGGCCGTACCACATCGAGCTATGCCGTTCGGGGTCTACCGACGAGCTATCTGATCGACCGGAGAGGAAACCTTATCGGGATGAAAGTTGGGTTCCACCTCTGGGACGAGCCGGAGATCCTCGCGACCTTCGAGCGCCTCTTGGAAGCAGAGCTGTGACGGCGGCTCCAGGCTTTGGTCTCGCCTTTGCCGCGGGGCTTTTGTCCTTTCTCTCACCGTGCATTCTCCCTTTGATCCCCTCCTACCTCTCGTACATCGGTGGGGCGAGCCTCACTGAGCTTCGAGAGAGCGCCCCGAGCCGCTCGGAAACCGTCGGCCGAACCCTTCTCTTCGTCCTCGGTTTCTCTATGGTATTTGTCCTTCTCGGCCTCCTCGCCGGAACGTCCGGCTTTCTCATCGGTGGTACCAGCCGGATTATAAACATGGTTGCCGGGGGCATCGTCGTCCTTCTGGGGATGAATATCATCTTCGATTTCTGGAAGACACTGAACATCGAGCGCAGGTTCCATTTCTCCACCAGGCCTCGGGGTTACGCCGGGTCCGTCGCTATCGGAATGGCCTTTGGAGCGGGATGGACCCCCTGCATCGGCCCTATACTCGCCGGAATTCTCTTTCTGGCGGGTCGCTCCGGGAACGCGGGAACCGGAACCGTGCTTCTGTTGGTCTACTCTCTCGGCCTCGGGGTTCCCTTCTTGGTCGCCGGGGCATTCTTCCCTCAGTTTCTCGGGGCTCTCTCGAGGCTCAAGCGCCACCTCAAGACGATCCGCATCGTCAGTGGGGCCTTTCTCGTCGGTGTCGGGCTGCTGATCGCCTTCGGCCGACTCCAACGGTTTAACGCCGTCGTCCTTCAGTGGGGTGCCGCGGTGCATCGCTGGGAAGCCGCGGCTCCGGAGCAGGCTCGCCTCGTCCTTACCGTCGGTTTCGCGGTCCTCGCCTTGTTGCCCCTCTTGATCTGGGGATTTCGCTCGAAAGACAGAAGCCTGAGTGTTTTTCGCCTAGCGCTCTTCGGGGTTCTTGGAACTCTGGCCCTGCTTCAGGGAATCGGCGTCGTTAGTCTACCGAGCCTCATCGGCTCCTGGCTGACGTTTCAGGGGATCTAGCGACCGAAGAGCCCCCGTTTCTTCGGAGGCATGCGGTGGGCCCCAAAGCTGAGGATACGCTGGGAACGCTCCCGGAGCACCGTATCGATGGGCTTCGCCGAGAGATCCCGGAGCGTCTCGTTCAACTGAATACGTACCCGACCCGCGGTGTACGTCGGATCCGTGTGAGCCCCCCCCGGGGGCTCGGGTATGATCCCGTCGATTAGGCGAAAGCCCAAGAGATCCGGCGCCGTCAATCGCATAAGGGTGGCCGCCTCCTTTGCCTTCGAAGCGTCGCGTAGCAGGATGGACGCAAACCCCTCGGGGGAGATTACCGAGTATATCGAGTTCTCCATCATGTAGACCCGATCTCCGATTCCGATTCCAAGAGCACCGCCGCTTCCCCCTTCCCCGATAACGATGCAGACAATCGGCGTCCGGAGCACGGAAAAGTCTCGCAAGTTCTGGGCGATGGCCTGAGCCACGCCTCGTTCCTCCGAGGCAAGCCCGGGGTAGGCCCCCGGCGTGTCGATAAAGGAGACGATCGGGCGTCGAAACTTCTCCGCCTGCTTTGCGAGCCGGAGTGCCTTTCTGTAGCCCTCGGGATGGCCCATCCCGTAGTTGCGGCTTAGGTTCTCCTTCATCGTCCGGCCCTTTTGATGCCCGATAATCGTTACGTAGCGCCCCTCGATCGATGCGATACCACCGATGAGAGCCTGGTCGTCCCCGTAGGCCCGGTCGCCATGGAGCTCGTAGAACTGGTCTGCGATGGCGGACACGTAGTCCATCGTCGTCGGTCGCTTGGGATGCCGGGCGGTCTGGACCCGATGCCAGGCTTCCGGAACCTCCTCGCCGCCTTCGCTCTTAAGGCGAGCGGTAAGGCGAGAGATCTCGGATTCGAGCTCCGGATGCTCCGTCGCCGCGAGACGCCGGAGCTCTTCGATCTTTCGTTCCAGCTCTGAGGCGCTCATCGTGTACCTCCCTCGGACGCGTCGATAAGAAATCCGATCGTCGACCGGAGATCCCCCCGGGGCACCACCATGTCGACAAACCCCTTCTCGACCAAGAACTCTGCCCGCTGAAAGCCAGGGGGCAGCTTCTGCTTGATGGTCCCTTCGATAACCCGGGGACCGGCAAACCCGATAAGCGCCCCGGGCTCCGCGATAATGACGTCGCCGAGCATCGCGAAGGAAGCGGTTACCCCGCCGGTCGTCGGATCGGTGAGGACAAGGATGAGGAGTTGCTTAGCCGCGTCCAACAGGGCGGCGGCGTGGGAGGTCTTCGCCATCTGCATGAGGGAGAAGATCCCTTCGTGCATCCGGGCTCCACCGGAGGCGGTGAAGAGGACGACCGGCAGCTTCCGGCGAGCGCCTTCGAGCATCAGTTGGGCCACCCGCTCTCCGACCACCGAGCCCATGCTGCCCCCGAGAAACTGAAAAGACATGACCCCCACCAGGACGTCCCGGCCTTCGAGGGAGATGAGCCCAGTCGAGATGGCCTCGTCGAGCTGACTCGCCTGCCTGGTAGAAACGATCTTGTCGTCGTACCCCGGAAAGTCGAGGGGATTGGTCACCTCGACGTCGATCCCCGTCTCCTCGAACCTGCCCCCGTCGGCGAAGAAACTCAACCGCTCGATGGCGGAAATGCGAAAATGATGGCCGCAATGGGGGCAGACGAAGAGGCTCCGGCGAAGCTCTTCCATTTCCACCGGCTCCTGACACGCCGGGCAGGCGTGGCGATGGCTGACGTAGAAGCGCTCGTCGAGATCTCCGATGGCAGAGGTCCGGGTCTTCGTGCCGAGGAGTCGTTTAAAGATGCGCGCTGACATGGACTACTGCTCCTTTGCTTGGTGTCGTTCGAAGAACCCCGTTCCAAACTTTCCGGAAAGGAACTCCGGGTCTGCAAGAATTGCCTTCTGTGTCTCCAGATTGGTCGATATGCCCTCGATCTCTGTCTCCTCGAGGGCCCTGGCCATTCGGCGAAGCCCCGCCCGCCGGTTCTCCGCCCAGCAGATAATCTTGGCGACCAACGCGTCGTAGTACGGGGGAACCGTGGCGCCCAAGGCGAGGTAGCTGTCGACCCGGACTCCAGGGCCCCCGGGAAAGGTCAGGGCAGTTATGGTCCCCGAGGTCGCGGCGTTGATACGGCACTCGACGGCGTAGCCCTTGATCTCGACATCGCTTTGGCGGTAGGTCAGTTTCTCTCCCGAGGCAATTCGAATCTGATCCTGGATGATGTCCACAGCCGAGACGAGCTCGGTAACCGGATGCTCGACCTGCACCCGGGCGTTGACTTCGATAAAGTAGAACTTCCCGTCTTGGAAGAGGAACTCCACCGTCCCGGCGCCGACGTAGCCGAGCTCTCCAAAGAGGCGACGTCCGGCTTCCCCCATGTCGTGACGAACCAGATCGTCTACCCCGGGGGAGGGAGACTCTTCGATGAGCTTCTGATGCTTCTGTTGCACCGAACAATCCCGCTCCCCGAGGTGGATGACCGTTCCGTGGCTATCGGCGAGGAGCTGGACTTCCACGTGCCGTGGGTTCTCGAGGTAGCGCTCGACGTATACCCGCCCGTCGCCGAAGGCCTTCTCCGCCTCGTTGCGGGCCAGCTCGATCGCTCCGGCCAGCTCTTTCACCTCCCGTACCACCCGCATTCCCTTCCCGCCGCCCCCGGCGGCAGCTTTGACGATAAGGGGAAAACCAAGGTCGTCGGCGATTCTTGAAACCGCCTCGGGAGTGTCGGGAGGATCCGGCGATCCGGGTACCGTCGGGACGTCGTACTTGTCGGCCATCCGCTTTGCCTGGGTCTTGTCCCCGAGCATGGAGATGGTCTCCGGACGGGGCCCGACAAAGATAAGCCCCGCGTCGAGTACCCGCCGGGCAAAGGAGGCGTTCTCGGCGAGAAATCCTACTCCCGGATGGACCGCGTCGCACTTCTTTAGAACCGCCGCCGAGATGATCGCGTCCTGGTTGAGGTAGCTTTGAGACGCCGGGGGCGGACCGATACAAACGCTGTCGTCGGCCATTGAAACCGAGAGGCTCCCGGCATCGGCCTGGGAGTACACGACGACGGACCGGATGCCGAGCTCCCGGCAGGCACGTACGATCCGAACCGCTATCTCCCCCCGATTGGCGATAAGGAGGGAGCCGATCACCTGCGCCGTACCTCGAAGAGGGGTGTACCGAACTCGACCATCTGGCCGTTCTCGGCAAGGATCGTAACGACTTCCAAGTCGAAGTCCGCCTGGAGCTCGTTCATCACCTTCATCGCCTCGAGGATGCACAGTGGTGCGCCGGCGACCACTTCGGTCCCCTCCTCGACGAAGGGAGGCGAGTCCGGTGACGGTGTTCGGTAGAATGTACCGACGATGGGCGACACGACGTGCTCCACATTCTCCGCGACGGCGCTCGGGGCCGCGGCGTTCTCAGCGGCGGCGACTGCGCTCGATGCCGGAGCCCCCGGGGCCTCGGTGGTGTCGATCCGAGGAGGAGGGGTGGAATCCGGGGGGGTAGCCGGTTGTCCTCGGCGGAAAACGAGCTGCTCTTCCCCGCTCTTGTATCTGAGCTCCGAGAGAGTGCTCTTCTCGAAGGCTGCTATCAATTCACGTATCTCTTTGGTTTCCATGGGTACTCCAAAGGCTATTGAAGGAGTATGCCTCCGTCAATGGACATTTCGGCCGTCGACCGACAAAATGTAGTATACTGATCGAATATCCTTCGGAACACCTTTCGAAGTCAAAACTACATAGCACGGATGGAGGAATATGAAAGACATCAAGCAGCTCATACCGCACCGAGATCCTTTCTTGTACGTGGACAGGATCGAGAGCGCGACGGAGGAGAAGATCGTCGGCTATCGCACCTACAAGGACACCGAATACTTCTTCAAGGGCCATTTCCCCGAGTATCCCGTCGTGCCGGGGGTAGTCCTCATCGAGACGATGGCGCAGTGCGGGGGAGCCGGCATAAAAGCACTCGAAAAGGTGGGGAACGCCCTGTTCTTTCTGGCCGCAGTGGAAAAGGCCAAGTTTCGACGGCAGGTGCGTCCGAACGAAGAAGTGCGGCTGGAGATCGACAACCTCCGGATAAGCGGGAAGATGATAAAGCAGTCCGGACGCGCCTTGGTCGGGGACGAAGTGGCAGCAGAGGCGGAGTGGCTCTGCCTCGTCGGCGAAGCCCCGACGGAGGCATAATCGTCGACCATCGAAAACCTCTTTAGGAACGACAACGTGGGCGTCTTCCTTCGACGGCCGAACCGCTTCGTCGTCGAAGTGCGTACCGCCGAGGGTAAGATTCGGGCCCACTGCGCAAACCCCGGCTGGGGCAACGACCCACACCCTCGCCGCCTACAGCGGCAGGGTGGAGTACCGGGCGGCGGTGATCGAAGCCGACAGCCGAAATCCGGCGGGGTTACTTGAGGTCTTCGGGGCCGGGGGAGTATTCTAGCCGGGATGCAGCAGTCAGCTTCGGCGGCGGTACTTTCGCTGATAACCCGCCTTCCTGCGGTGCACGTACACAACAGGTTGATGGTTATTCCGGACCGGGAGTTAGCCCTCGCAACGCTCTACATGGAAGAATACCAGCGCCGGAGACTCCTCGGTCACCTTGGCCCGTCTAAACGGCGCCGGGTTGAAGAGGAGATAACGCTTCAGGAACGGTTGGAAATTCGCTACGACCACTATCGAAGAGCTCTCGAAGGGGTTCTCGGCGCCCTCTCGAACCGAGAGGGCACCCGCCTCGGGCCGAGCTACCTGCGACCGAAGGGACGGCGCTCGGCTTCGGCCTACCCTACCTACCGCCGGTCCGGATAAAGGCGTCTCGATAGCCTTTCGCCCGAACGAAGTAGAGAACAGTTCCCTGCTCGTCCGCCTCGAGGGGCCCGACGAATACCCGGTACACCTGTCGATCGTCTACCGCGGTTTCGACAACCGCGGTAGGGTAATCCGACGCCAACCCGTCCACGGCGGACTTGGCGCTCTGCGGGTTGGTGTAGGCTCCGACCTGGAGGTAGTAGGCCTCATCCCTCAGCGACTTGACCAAGGGCAGGTTCGCTACCGCCCAGCTATCGTTCCGGGGAGCCTCCGTAGGGGCAATCGACGGTGTCACCTCCCGACGGGGCTCCTCTGTGATTTCAGGTCCGGGTTCCGGCGCTTCCGTCGCTGGTCCCATCGGTGGCCGCTCTTCGGCGGGTACCAGGGAGAGAACCGCGTCTTCCGGCGGCAGTGGCACATCTTCCGTCGGCGCTTCTATCTGCCCGAGATAGTCCGCCGCCGGTCGTTCGACCCGGGGCTCCGCTTCCGGGAGGGCCGCGATAATCTCATCCTCCGGGGCCGGACGCGGTCCGATATCCGCGGCAACGGGTCCGGTTTCGAGGGGCTCCTCCGGCGCCGGCGCCCGGGGAACCTCAACCAGGGCCGGAGCCTCGGTCGGCGGCTCGTCGGAGGGCGGCCGGGCTTCCGCGAGGCGACCGCTTACCTCCGGCGGAGCCTCCTCCGGGGTTCGTGGGGGCATAAAGGTCGCGACGCTATCTTCCTCCGCAGCGGGAAAGAGACGCGATTTCGGCATTCGCGACTGCACCATCTGCAGAGCACGCTCGATTCGGTTCTCCGGATCCGGACTCCTTTCCTCGGCATCCGGCAGCTCTTCTGCCGGTTCCTCGGCCTCCGGCTCTTCACCCTGACGTACCGCGGGGGCAGGGGTTACGGTCGGGAGCTCGCCGGGGTCCCTCGGCCGTTGGCTACCGAGTCCCGGGTCGACGGCGTCTGAGACAGGCGCCGGTGGCGGAAAGCTCGGGACGGGATCGCCTCGCGTTGGATCCATCAGTCGACCGGCGGCGATGTCGATTCCCTGGGTAATGCC
>CAZLDK010000082.1:0-585 GCA_964558285.1 uncultured Spirochaetaceae bacterium
ACGGAAGTGTGGATTGCTCCGACGCCGGACCCGGCAGGCGTCTTGACCATTGATCCCACGGACGCGCCTCAGGGACTGCCGGCGGTGCAGATACAGCTTGACTCCTGTTACGACACCGGAACCGTCGACGGCGATGGCTATCCCATATATGGATGGAGGGACGAGCACTGGTTTGTCCTGGATGCCACAGGCGAAGCCGCGGTGCAGGTGATCGCCGATCCCGACGACTCGAGCGGTGTCTTCATGGGCATCTGGGACAGTGATGGGCAGTGGGCCGCCGACGCCGTAAGCGGCGCGATGGGCGACGGGGGCCCGGCGTACTGGACCTTCGGGGGACCGGCGACCACCGCGTTCCTCTCTCCGGGATCCACGTACTATGTAGGGCTTATCACGATCTCCGATACGATCGGCTCTTCAGTACTCAGCACCGTAGACCTCCATTGGCTCTCGTTTTCCGACGATCCCTACGAAGAGAACGACTCCATAGAGGACGCCCATCCTATCGACCAGGCTGAGGTCCTCTCGGGAATCGACCTTGACTACGCCGAGGTTGATGAGCTGTGGGGAGGTGACTGGTTCTCGTTC
>CAZLDK010000082.1:595-2351 GCA_964558285.1 uncultured Spirochaetaceae bacterium
TCGTTCGAGCTCGAGGAAGGCGACGATCCGAATGTGACGATAGTCCTGGAGTTCGACCACGACGTGACCAACCTAGCCCTAGGCCTCTACAGCTGGTCCGGGTCCGGGAATCCCACTCAACTCGCCTACGCCGACAGCAGCACGCTCTCGGGACCGGCCGCCCCCGGAGATCTTGAAGAAGAACGGATCGAGGATACTCTCGCGGAGGGCACCTACTATATTTGGGTCCACGGTTCCGACTCCAACGACAACAACTCTCCGAAAGGCGCCTCCTACTCCCTGCAGTGGGTCGCTGGGTTGGGAGACATCGTAATCGGTATCGAATAAACGGATGCCGATCCGGCCCGCCGTCCTCGCTTCCTCGGCGGCGGGTCTTTTTGCAACCGTAGTTGCCTATTTCTTCAAAAGCGACGGGCAGAACCCCAGCTCCTGTTTGAAGGCGAAGGAAAAGGCTCCGGGGTTGCTGTAGCCTACCGCTGCGGCAACCTCGCTGACGTTCATGTCGGTGTCCCGTAAGAGGCGCTGAGCCTCGAGCATGCGGAGCTTTCGGCTGTAGGCAAAGACCGTGGTGCCGAACTCCTCGCGGAAGCCTTTTTTGAGCTTGGTGGTATTCAACCCCACACGGCGAGCGAGCCGCGAGATGGTCGGCGGATTGTGAAACTCCGCATCGAGGATTTCCCCGGCTTCGCAGACTCTTCGGCGGTCCCGACCTCCCAGCAACTCTCGGGGCAATCCCAGTGATCCGAGATCCTCGCAGCAGAGTTGGTACAGACGCAGGGCGAGGAGCTCTTCATACAGTGCTTCCAAGTAGAGCTCTCGAAGACTTCCCTGCAAGGGACACCCACGAATCCGGTCCACCACAAGGCGCATCGCCGGCGTGGTGAAGCCCTTATGAAGATAGGGCTCCCTGGACGGGTGGGTGATCAGGTCAATCAGGGCACGAGACGGACCGCCGTCCAACTCTTCGACCAGTCGTTCAAAGGCTCCCGTCTTCACGAAGAACCACACGTGATGGATCTCCTGTTCAGCCTCTACGTACGCGGTTCCTTGAGCAATCGGCGAGAGTACGTAGGAATCCTCCGGATGCAGGGAGATGGGGGACCGGTCAGTCTCGGCGGAAACCTTTGTCTCTCCTGGGGATAAGAGCACCGGTAGCTTAAACGCCTCATCCCGATGCTCGATCTCCAAACGATAGGACTCCCTCGTGTCCCGGACGTAGAGCTCGCCGAAACCCATGCCGTCTATTACGCCTGAGATGCGGACATAGGCAGTCCCGCATTCTGGTGGGAGCGAACAGGTGAGTTCTTCGATCGGGTCGGCAGGCTTAACAAGGGAAGAGGCTGGGTGAAGCCCATGCCGTACGCAATCTATCCGCATATAAAAGGGCGCACCCTTTTTCATACACGATTGCAGGCTAAGATGTTCTTAATATCAGTTTACCGGTTGACACACCATAACGCAAGGAGAGGCTGCGGGCCTTCGGATAGAGTTGCGCCCTGTCGTATTTGGTGTAGAATAGACCGTCTCACATTCAGCAATGGCACTCAACAACGGAGGCTTCCACTGGAATTGCAAGAGAAACGACTCTACGGTCTTGTGAGTCTGCTCCTTTTGGCCTGCATCGTCCTCGGGGTCGTAATCCAGGGCCCCGGGTCAACGCTCGAGGGCGTTGTGATGATTCAGCACCATCCGGCGCGGCTCCTGAACGACTTTACCCTGGTCGGCGGCGAAGGCGCTGAGCGCGGCCAGGAGCGCC
>CAZLDK010000082.1:2361-11884 GCA_964558285.1 uncultured Spirochaetaceae bacterium
GCGGGCTAACGGGGTTCGTCTCTCGGGGCCCACGGTATCCGCGGTCTTCACCATCCTCGGATTCGGGCTCTTCGGTAAGACCCTGCTGAACGTGCTCCCCATCGTCCTCGGTGTGGCCATCTCGGCTCGGATCGTGGGGAAGTCGTTTCGGGAGTACATATTGATGGCCCTCTTCGGGACCACCTTGGGCCCCCTGATTACGGCCCTCGCGGTGGAGGCGGGTTTGCCCGTCGCCGGTGCCCTTGCCACGGCGGTGGTCGGAGGTCTTGTCGTAGGGATCTTGCTGCCCCCGGTCGCCATTGTAATGCTCCGTTTGCACCAGGGCTTTAGCCTCTACAACATCGGCCTTACCGGAGGGTTCATCGGGCTCTTCGGTGCCTCGCTGCTGGTAGCATCCGGCCGGCCCCCCTCTCCGGTACTCCTGTGGAACGATTCCCCCTCTCTGGTGCTCATCGTTCTTATACCGGCGATGTCCCTGGTTCTGATGATCGCCGGCTTATTGCCGGGACCCAAGCAGGCCCTCACCAGTTTCCGGGAGATCACCAAACTTCCCGGGCGCCTGCCGTCGGATTTTATGAGTATGTCCTCCATCGACGGTAGTCTGGTCAACATGGGGATTGTCGGTCTTCTCACCTGGGGCTACGTTATGATCGTGGGAGGGGACCTCAACGGTCCGGTCCTCGGCGGTATTCTCACCGCGATCGGCTTCGCCGCTTTCGGAAAGCATCCCTTGAACGGTTGGCCGGTCGTTGTCGGCGTGGTAGCCGCCTGCTTCATCTTCGGGAAGGACCTTGCCGCACCGGGGCCGATCCTCGCGGCGCTCTTCTGCTTGACTCTGGCGCCCGTCGCCGGAGAGTTCGGCTGGTACACCGGTATTCTCGCCGGCTTTCTCCATCTGGTTATGGTGGAGAGAACCGGGGCATGGCATCTTGGGGTCAACCTGTACAATAATGGGTTCGCCGGGGGGCTGACGGCAACGTTGTTGGTATCCTTGATCGAATGGTACCGGGCCAATCGGGAAGCCCCGGCCAAGGAATAGGACGATGAAACGCAAGGTATTTATCAATCTTATAAGCGAGATTTCTCACTACATACTCGACGCCGACCCGTCGAGAATGGTTATCTCCCTCCATCAAGAGGAGGACGGCCTCCACCTGGCCGTCCTCGACGATGTCCATCGAAACGAAGAAGAGCTCGAGGTAATTCGAGCCTCCCTGCAGAACCCCGACCGTCCGGAGCTCGCCGGATACTACGGCTCCCTTGCCGGCTTCGACGTCCTTGGTTCCGCCCGGTTGGACCTAATCGGCTGGCAGATCAAGGCCGCGACGGTAGGCCATACCGACAGCGGAACCAAGATCGACCTCTGGATGGGCGGGGACCGTTTTAATCCCGACAAATTCACCCTCTCGGAAAAAACCAAGAAGTAGCCCACCCGGCAGCCCGCCCGCGGAGACTAAGAGAAGTAGGGCTCTAGGCGCTCTAAGACGGCCTCACGGGTTTCCGGCTTTTCCAAGGGGTACTCCTCGGTGTCGATAAAGAGCTTTTCCGAGCGGTCGTAGGACTCGTACCAATCGAGGTAGCGGCGGTTGAGGTTCTCCAGGTAGTCCCGGGGAATGTCGGATTCGAGGCCCCGGTTGCGTTTCCGGATCCGGGCTAAGGCCGTGTCGACACGGCAATGAAGATAGATAAGCAAACGGGGGTCCTGGGCGTGTTCGAGCATGTTGTCGAGAAGCGTCGAATAGGTCCGGTACTCCTCGTCCGACATGTCGCCGTCGGCGTTGAGCATCTGGGCAAAGATCCGGTCGCCGAAGATCGACCTGTCCAAAGAACCGCCCCCGGTCCGAAATATCTCTTTGATCATCCGGAAGCGCTCGTTCAGAAAGTGAATCTGGAGAGTAAAGGCCCACCTCGGTTTATCCGCGTAGAAGCGGTCCAAGAGCGCCAAGGTGTCCGGGTTTGTGAGCTCCCGGAACAGAGGGGTGCCGAACCGCTCCTGGAGAATTTCCCCCATGGTGGTTTTGCCCACCCCGATCTGACCTTCGATAATGACCACCGGATACTCCACGCGCTCTCACTTCTGGCAAGACGGACAGAAATAGGTGCTTCGCCCGCTGATGGTAGTCTTGTTTACCCTTCCTCCGCAACGGGGACAGGTTGCTCCCTCCTCGCGGCGCGGCAGAAGGAAGCTTTGGGGCATCTCTTCCGGTTTGGCTCGCGCTTCTATCGCCGCGTCGATTACCGTGTGCATCGAATCAAAGAGCGCGTCGATCTCTTTTTCCGAAAGCTCCGAGCAGTCGCGCTTCGGGTGAATGCCCGCCGCAAAGAGGATCTCGTCGGTGTAGACGTTGCCGAGGCCGCAGATGCGCTTCTGGTTCATAAGGGTGGATTTGACGCTTCCCCGACCGCCTTCGACGATCGATGCAAACTCCCCGGGGCTCAGCTCCATCGCGTCGGGTCCCAGCTCTTCCTCTTCGACGTAGGCCGGGATGTCGTCGATCAACCCGACCCGGCCGAGCATCCGTTTGTTTATGTACGCCAGGGAGTAGCCTTCGGTAAAGCGTAGGATGAGGTGGCTGTAGTCCGGGTCGGCGTCCCCCTTGTAGTACGAGAGAAACCCGGTCATCCCGAAATGGAGCAGGAGATAGCCGTCCCGTCCTTCGATTTTCGCGAAGAGGTGCTTCCCGTGGCGCCGGCCCCCGGCGAAGGACCGGCCCTCGAGGGCTTTCCGGAGCTCCCCTTGGGATACTCCCCGGAGGAGGCGCGAGGACGCGAGCTCAACGGCGTCTATCTTTTGATGAAGCGAGGTCGACTCGAGGTAGCGACGGAAGACTTCAACGTCGGGTAGCTCAGGCATCGTTCTCTTTTAGAAGCTGCCGGACTTCTTCGTCGGTGGTCTGGTCGAAGACGGAGTAGAACTGTCCGACCGCCTGAAAGCTCGCGGGTGCCTGGAGGCAGACCACCTTGTCGGCCTTCTGTTCGAAGGCTCGGACGCTATCCGGGCTGCCGACCGGAACCGCGACGATGGTTTGGGCCGGCTCCTGGGCTTGAACCGATTTGAGGGCCGCGCGCATGCTGGCGCCGGTCGCCAACCCGTCGTCGACCAGGATTACGCGTTTACCCCGGGCCGACAAGGCATCCTTGTTGCCACGAAAGCTCTCCTCCTGTTGCTGTGCCCTACGCTTCTCCGTATCGACGACGTCCTGAATCTGCGACTCGGATACCCCGGACATCCGGACGACGTCGTCGTTCATAACCCGGACGCCTCCGGAGGAAATAGCCCCCATCGCAAGCTCCTTGTGACCCGGAACCCCGATCTTTCGGGTTACGAGAACGTCGAGGGGCAGCCGCAGACGCTGGGCTACCTCGAAGGCGACGGGAACGCCTCCCCGGGGGAGAGCCAGAACGATGGTGTCTTCCCGGCCTTCGTAGGCGGATAGTGCTTCTGCAAGCTCTTTTCCGGCGGATGATCTGTTGGTAAACATAGCAGCCTCCTTGGGTCTGGTTAGGCTATCGGGATCTGAACACCTCGCTCACGGAGCGGTTATAGTGGACCCGATTGATGGTTCTGCAAAAGATGTCCGAGAGGCAGCGAACGTGGAAGTAGGGCAGCTCCTCGAACTCCGAAGTCTGGGGGATGCTGTTCGTCACCACCACCTTGGTCAGGTTGTAATCGCGATGGAGCCTCTCGAGCCGGTCCCGGGTGTCCGGGAGGCAGAGGTTATGAGAGGTCCCGATCTGTACCTCTTCGATGCCCTTTTCCCGCACCAAGGCTTCGACCAACTCGGAGATAGTGCGGGCGCTGGCTATCATATCGTCGAGTACTATCGCCGTGCGTTTGCCCCGAAAGTCCCCGATTATGTCGGTGATGGTCGCCTCCTCCGGCCGGGGCCGTTGCTTGGATGCGATTGCAGAGTTTATACCCATCTCCCGGCTAAAGTGGAGGATCAGCTTCGTCGCCCCCGCGTCCGGGGCAACGGCGATGACGTCCTCCTTCCCGCGGAACTCCGCAAACTCGTCGTTAAAGGCGGTCAGCGGGTCGAGCATGGTCACCGGCGTGTCGGCGTAGAATCCGTGGATCTGATTCGAATGAGGGTGCCAGGCGATTACCCGGTCGACTCCCGCCGTCTTGATTAGATCGGCCACGAGCTTTGCCGTCGTCGGTTCCCGCTGGAACTTCGTCGGCTTGTCCTGCCGGGCGTAGGTTAGGTAGGGCAGGACCGCGGTAATGCGGTTGGCCCCGTGCTCCCGGAAAGCCCGGGCGGCGATCAGAAAGGACATCAAGTTGTGGTTTGCCGGCGTGTTTCTTCCCGGAGCGAGGAGCGCCTGAAACAGGAACACATCGGCCCCCCCGACGTGCTCCTCGAGGCGGACCCCCGTTTCGGTGTCCCGGAAGGTGGTGTCGACGGCGCTCAAGAATACGACGTCGGAGGCACTCCCCGCCTCTTCGAGAAGGTGCTTGTACTGCTCCACCACCCGGCGGGCCATGTAGTCCCCGGCGCTACAGCCGGCGATAACCAGCTGCCCAGAGGTCGATTCCATACGCCGGGCACGTTCCTCGACGAACTGCTCCGGATAGACAAAGCTTTGATCCATCCTTAGCCGGCCCCCATCTGTCGCACCGCCGCGGCGATGCCCGCAGCGTCGATTCCCTGCTCCGCGAGAAGATCCTCCGGCGTTCCGGAGTGGGGCAGGCTTGTTACCGCCGACATTCTTAAGGTTACCAGTCCGGCGACCACTCCGGCGACGGCCTCGCCGAGGCCTCCTTCGGGGTAGTGGTCCTCCACGGTTATCACAAAGGATACCTCTTTCGCTATGTTCTTGAGAGCACCCTCGTCAATGGGCTTTATCGAGTACGCGTCCAGTACGACCACGGGAATCCCTTCCTCCTGAAGCTGCCTCTGTGCCTTAAGAGCCTCGTGAACAACGGTGCCCGTAGCGACGATGGCGCCCCGAGGTGCGGTACCCTTAGGCGCGCCGGGAGGGTCGAACCGCTTCGAGCCGCCGATCGGAAAGGTCTCCGACTTCTCGTAAAGAATCGGCGTCTTTCCCCGGATGGTCCGCAGGTAGGAGATGCCGTGGAAGGCGTTGATTTCCCCGAGCAGCTTAGCCGCGGAGACGGCATCCGCCGGCGATACCACGACGCTCCCGAAGACCGAGCGCATCATGGCTAGGTCCTCGAGCCCCATCTGGGAGGGGCCGTCCTGGCCGATGGCGACCCCGGTGTGGGAGCCGGCGAACTTGATGTCCGCCTGGGAGTAGGCGGCCATCCGGATCTGATCGTGGGCCCGGGTAAGGAAGGCGGCGAAGGTCGCCACGTGGGGACGGATGCCCCGGCATTGGAGTCCCGCGGCAATCCCGACCATGTTCTGCTCGGCGATAAAGCACTCCACGGCACGCTCCGGATGGGAAGAGAAGAAGAACTTGGTCCGGGTCGAGTTCTTGACGTCCCCGTCCAAGACCATCACCGATGGATCCGAGGCCCCCAGCTTTTCCAAGGCCTGGCCATAGCCGTCCCGCGTCGCGGCCGGGCCGTCGCCGAAGTCTATAGCCGGTGGCGGCGGGGTAGTCCGGTTGTTTTCGTGTTGGACAAAGCTCCTGATATTCGGTGGCTTGTTCTGCGTTTCTCGGACCTCTTTGATGCCGCCCCCGAGCTGTTTTCGGGCCTCCTCGAGCTCCTCCTCGGAGACCGCCTTGCCGTGACGCCCCTCGACGTTCTCCAAGAAATCGACACCCTTGCCTTTGACCGTTCTGGCGACAATCGCACTTGGTCGTGGGTCCTTCTGCGCCTCCTCGATAGCGTCGCTAATCTCGTCGATCGAATGGCCGTCGATCGAGACGACGTGCCACCCGAAGCTTTCGATACGCCGAGTGTAGGATTCGGTGTCCCACTCGTAGAGGGTCGGGTCGCTCTGGCCAAGGCGGTTGACGTCGACTATCGCGATAAGGTTGTTCACTTTTAGATGGGGTGCAATATTGATTGCCTCCCAGACGTTCCCTTCGGCCATCTCGCCGTCTCCAAGAATAACGTAGACGTACCGATCGACTTTTGCCCGCTTCATCGCGAGGGCCAGGCCGATACCGCCGGAGAGTCCTTGGCCGAGGGAGCCGGTAGCAAGCCGGATACCGGGTATCCGGGGTACCGGATGACCCTCCAAGGGGCTCTGGGTCTCCCGGAGCGTCATCGGGTCGAGTCCGTCGAGAATGCCGGCGAGGTCCATGGCCGCGTAGAGGGCTGGGGAACCGTGCCCCTTCGAAAGGACCAGGTCGTCGCCTTCCGGAGATTCCGGGTTCTTGGGATCGTAGATCATCTTGTCGAAATAGAGGACGCTCAGAATATCGGCCGTCGACATGCCGGTCGTCGGGTGTCCGGAGCCGGCCTTGGTCGTCGATTCTAACGAGAGGAGCCGAATGCGTTCCGCCTGGCTCTCTAGGTAATCTTTTCTTGGTATTCGTGTTACTTCCATTCGCTATTTCTCCTTACAGGACGAAGAGTAGTTTTTTCCCACCATCTTCCCGTCGTCTCGTGTCCTTGACGAAGGTGCTAACGGATTGAGCCGGAGTGCATAGGCTGTTTGGGCTGCATAGCGGCTCCAAGGGTTTAGGACAGCAAGGCACGGTTCTTGCTAGGAGGATGGTAGGAGGAAAGAATATGGCTGCACGCGTAGCAATTAACGGTCTCGGCCGGATCGGTCGAGGGACACTCAAGATTGTTCTCGAAAACCCGCTATTGGAGCTGGTCGCGGTTAACGACCTGGTCCCGGTGGATAACCTGGCGTATCTCTTGAAGTACGACACCGTCTACGGGCGGTACGGCAAGAGCGTCGAGTCGACGGAGAGCTCCTTGAAGATCGACGGGAAGGAGATTCCGGTCTACAGCGAGAAAGACCCGGAACAGCTTCCCTGGAAGGATTTGGGCGTTCAGGTAGTCTTCGAATGCACCGGAGTCTTCACAAAGTCAGACGGGCTAAAGAAGCACTTGAGCGCCGGCGCGAAGCACGCAATCTTGAGCGCCCCGGCGAAGAGCCCGGAGATTGCGACGGTGGTTCATGCGGTCAACACGCCGGAGGACGACACCTTCTTCTCCTGCGCAAGCTGCACGACAAACTCGATCACTCCGGTGGTGGAGATTCTCGGTCGGGAAATCGGCATCGAAAAGGCCATGCTGACGACGATCCACGCCTACACTTCCAGTCAGGGAATAGTCGACGGGCCGGCCAAGAAGTACCGTCGGGGCCGTGCCGCTGCAGCGAATCTGGTTCCCACCTCGACCGGAGCGGCTGTTGCAACGGCGAAGGCGCTTCCGGAGTACGAGGGCAAGTTCGACGGGGTGGCTATCCGGACCCCTGTCCCTGTGGGATCAATCTCCGACATCACCTTTCTGACAAGCAAGAATACCAGCGTCGAAGAGCTAAACGACCTGTTTCGCCGAGAGGCCAAGAGCGACAAGTACCGGGGCATTCTCGGAGTAACCGAAGACCCGATCGTTTCTTCGGACATTATCCAGGATCCCCGAGCGTCCATCGTCGACCTGACGATGACCCAGGTTGTCGACGGCAACCTTGTAAAGGTGATGGCGTGGTACGACAATGAATGGGGGTACTCCAACCAAATGGTTCGAGAAGCCCTGCGGTTGGTCTCCTAGGAGATAGCCATGCTTTCCGATTTTTACGCCGGTTTTTTGAGCTCCCGGACCGAGATCGTCGTCCTCTTCGTGCTCATCCTGGTCTTCGTCGCGTTCCTCGTGGCCTTCGCGGTTCGCCGAGAGCGCCGGGAGCGCCGGCGCCTCCGGAAGCAGTCCGAGGAGACGTATCGGGAGCAGATTTCCGAGCTTCCCCTCTCCCGGCAGGACGAAGACGCCTTGGAGACGCTCTCGAAGTATCTTGAGCGCCCGGAGCAGAAATACCTGCTCTTGAGGAACCAGGCCATCTTTAACGCCTGCGCCCAGCACGCCCGGGCGGCGGACCAGGTCGGCGACGGTGAGCTCTCGGCGCTCCGGGTCAAGCTCGGGTTTACCGGCGAAAAGACCGGAGAGACGCCGGAGTCCACCGCGGAGCTTCCGCCGGGTGCCGGCGTCCTTATCATAGAAGAGGGAAAAGAGCCGGTCCCGGGACGGGTTCTCGATCCCATCCCCTCGGCGTTCCGGGTGCGCCTTAAAAGCGAAAAACGTCCCTTTACCTCCGGCGATCTGGTGGAGGTTATCTACCAGAACCGCTCCGGGGTCTACCGGTTCGAGTCTGCGGTTCTCGACTTCGCCGGGTCGGAGCTCTCGCTGAGCCATTCGGAGGACGTAGGTCGTATCCAGCGGCGGCGCTACTACCGTCGGGAGGCCGCCTTTCCGGTCTATCTTCGCAGCGTTCACAAGACCGAGCGGCCTACTCGGTCTCAGTTTATCGATATCGGTGGAGGCGGGGCGAGCCTCTACAACCCGAACACCCGGTTCAAACCGGGAGACGAAATAGAGCTTACGTTTCACCCCGACAGTAGCGACACCCTCAACGTAATCGGGAGAGTCGTTCGCAGGTCTCGTGGGGGTAAGGTGATCCATGTGAGCTTTCGTCATCTCCGGGAGAACGCCCGGGACAAGATTTTCCGAGCGCTGTTCCAGAAGCAGCCGAGCCGCCGGGTCTGAGGCCCGAGCCGCCAGGCCTGAGCCTAGTACCGCACCTTCAGCGTTTCGCCGTCGAGGGCGTGTTCTTTTCCGTGGACGACAACCGATAGGGGCGCTTCGTCGACCGCTCGGGACCAGATACGCTCGATGCTTACTTCGTCCTTGGTAATTTTTATGTCGAACAGCCGTCCCCGTTGCTCGAGCTTAAAGGCGAGGTAGCTCCACTCCTTCGGGAGCTCCGGGGCCATCCTGAGGTGATCCGCGAAGAGGTTGATGCCGGCGAAGTTCTCCAGAATTATGCCGACGGTCCCGGCCATCACGCCGCAGTGAATTCCCTCGGGAGTCGTCCCCCCCTGGGTGTCGTAGCGGTCGCTCTTCATCGCTTCCATGAACCATTTCCAGGCCCGGCGTCGATAGCCCGGGATGTACCGGGCGATGGCCGAGTGGACTACGTAGCTCAAGGTAGAGCCATGGCTGGTCCGGCGGACGTAGTACTCGTAGTTCTTCTTGATAAGCTCCGTCTCGTCGTCGATCTGGTAACCCATCATCTCGAGCATGTGTTTGACCTGCCCCGGAGCCAGCAAGTAGAAGGTCATGAGGAGGTCAGCCTGCTTCGAAATCTTGTACCGGTTCGGGCTGTCGTTCTCCGCCTTGAGGATACGGTCGAGCCGCTTTATGTCGTCGTACTTGTGTCGGTAGCGCTCCCAATCGAGCTCCCGAAGACCCATCCAGCCGTCGAACTGCGAAATAACACCGTCTTCTCCGATGACGACGGCGAGTCCCTTCTTGACCTCTCCCCAGTGGCGTAACTCTTCCTCGTCGAAGGAGATTCGACGTCGCATCTCTTCCTTTACCTCGTTGGGGAGATGCTCGTAGGTCTCCATGGTCTTGTGGAGGAGCCAGGCGGTAACGATG
>CAZLDK010000083.1:0-11872 GCA_964558285.1 uncultured Spirochaetaceae bacterium
GCAGTCGGTCCGCACGTCCCTTCGTCGAAGTAAACTGCGCCGCGATTCCGGATAATTTGATAGAGAGCGAGCTCTTCGGCCACGAGCGGGGGTCCTTTACCGGGGCGGTTTCCGGACGGCGGGGAAAGTTCGAGCTGGCCGACGGGGGAACGCTCTTCCTCGACGAGATCGCAGATATGTCCGCAGGGGCCCAGGCGAAGGTTCTCCGAGCCGTCCAGGAGATGCGCTTCGAGCGAGTCGGAGGGGAAGCCTCGGTAAACGTCGATGTTCGTATTATCGCGGCCACCAACTGGGATATCTCCGAGGCGATGTCCCAGGGGCAGTTCCGGGAGGACCTCTTCTTTCGCCTCAACGTCATCCCTATCTCCGTACCACCCCTAAGGGAGCGTCGGGAGGATATCCCCGAACTGGTGGAACACTTCCTACGCAAGTTCTCCCGGCCCCCGGGGGCTCCGCCGAAAGAGGTATCCCCGGAGGGCATGTCGGCCCTGAAAGCCTACGACTGGCCGGGAAACATTCGAGAATTGAAAAACTTCGTCGAACGGGTTACCATACTGAGTGATGCGGCGGTCGTGAGTGCCTCCCTGGTGGAGTCTTTCCTCGGTGACCTGCCGGTGCCCGGTCACGTCGAGTTTGCCGAGTATCGCGGCTTGGGGCTGACCGAGGCCCGGGAGCTATTCGAGCGACGGTTTATCGAAGAGGCCCTTTCGGAGAACGATAACGACATCCGTCGTGCTGCCGAGGCCCTCGGCGTGCATCCGAATAGCCTCCACGGCAGGCTGAGGAAATATAAAAGTCGATGAAATCGATTACCAAGCGGCAACAGGAAGTTCTCGACTTTATCAAGTCCTACGTATCCGACCACCACTTCCCTCCGACGATGAGGGAGATCTCCGAAAACTTCGGTATTTCGGTAAAGGGCGCCTACGATCACGTGAAGGCCCTCGAGCGCAAACGTTTCATCAACTTAGGCTCCAACCGCTCTCGCACCATCGAGGTCCTCGACGACAGCAACGAAGACGAGCTCCTCGCGATCCCGATTCTCGGTAACGTCGCCGCTGGTACGCCCCTCTTCGCCGAAGAGAACCACGAAGGGGACCTCCGACTACCCCAGACCTTGCTGCCGAAGGGCAATCTTTTTGCCCTCCGGGTGCGAGGGGACAGCATGAGAGACGCCGGCATTATGGAAGGCGACCTCGCGATAATCCGGCAGCAGGAGGTGGCTAGCAACGGAGAGATCGTCGTCGCCGTTGTCGACGAAGCGGTTACCTTGAAACGCTTCTACCGAGAAAAAAACCGGGTAAAGCTCCAAGCCGAAAACCCGACGTATCCCCCGATTTTTACCCAAGACGTTCGTCTACTGGGGAAACTGGTACACCTTATCCGGCAGTATGATTGAACCGGTCTACCTTCTCCTCGGGCCCGAAACCGGGGCTAAGACGGTCTTTGTCCAACAACTGCGAGAGGGTCTTCAAAAGACCCACGGAGACGACCTCGACGTAACGCGAGCCTTCGCTTCGACCGACGAGTTGACCGAGCTCCTCTCGGCACTCCGGAGCCCCGGGCTCTTCTCGTCGCATATTCTCATGATTCTTTACCAGGCGGAGGCGGTGTTCACCGCCAAAGCGCTTCAGGAGTACGTCGCCGACCCCTCGGAAGGCGCCACACTCCTTCTTCTCTCCGACGAAACGCGGGTTCCCGCAGGGCTCGACAAGGCCGTAAAGAAGCACCTTCCCGAGGGGGCCCGCAAAGTATTCTGGGAGATGTTCGAGGATCAGAAAGAGCGGTGGGTCCATTCCGCCTTTAGCAGAAGAAACCTGAGGGCGGAGGAGGACGCCGTTCGCCTTCTGTTGGACATGGCGGACAACACGACTTCCTCCCTGGAGATGCAGATAGATCGGATTGCCCGGGTGGTCGACCGGTCGACGACGATTACCGAGGAGATTCTCGAGGAAGTCCTCGACCACACGAAGGAGGAGTCTCCCTTCGGCCTCTTCGACTCTATCGTCGAAAACAAGACCACGAAGGCCCTCGAGGATCTCGAGCGGCTGCTGCTCCAGAGCGACACCTCGACCACGCAGATAACCGCCGCCCTTTCCTGGCAGTACCGTCGCCTGTCGATGCTTTCGGACCTCTCGTCCCGGGGTGTCCCGGATACCGAGGCTTTCGGGCAACTCCAGATCCGGGGGAAGCGGAACCAGGCCCTCTTTCGCAAGGCCGTCCACCGTCTCTCGGCGGTCCAGATCGACGCCGGCCTGGCGCTCATCCCGGAGTACGAGGCCCGGCTCCGGAGTACCCCGACGGCTCTCCACCGGGGCCTCCTGCAGGAGCTACTCTACCTTCTTCTGATGCGACGCCCCGCCAAGGAGATGCTCGCTGAGTCGGTCTATTAGACGCCTCGCTACCTCCTCGGGGACCCCGGTGCGTTTCGACACCTCGTCGGGGGGCGCCTCGGCGAGGCTCTCGATCGATTCGTAGGCTTCCACCAAGCGCTTGGCCCTCGCGGGTCCGATTCCCGGGACGGAGTTTATCACTGTAAACGAGAGGTCTTTGCTGTGTTGCGCCGCCCGGTAGGTAGTGGCAAAGCGGTGAGCCTCGTCCCGGACGTACTGAAGAAGGCGTAAGGGAGGTGAGCCCTCGGGGAGCGTAACGGGCTCCTTTGCCCCGGGAAGAAAGAGCTGCTCCTCCTTCTTCGCCAAGCCGACGACCGGAACACCCTTCAGCCCGAGGGCCGAAAGTATCTCGATGGTCGCCGAGACCTGTCCTTTGCCGCCGTCTATCAGAATGAGGTCCGGGGCGGGAAGCTCACCGTTTACGACTCGGGTGTACCGCCGGGCCACCACCTCACGCATCGACTCGAAATCGTCCGCCTTCCCCTGAACCGACCGAATCTTGAACCGCCGATAGTTGTTCTTGTCCGGAACGCCATTCAAGAAAGAGACCATCGCCGCAACCGTATGGCTCCCCCCGACGTGGGCGATATCGAACCCTTCTATCCGGAGGGGCTCCGTCGGTAGCTGGAGAACGCGCTTGAGTTCCCGGACCGCCGGCAGGTTTCCCCGCTCTCGGAGGCGTTTTTCGAGGGAGTAGCGGGCGTTCTCCTTGGCGAGCCGCAGAATAGAGCTGTCTCGATCGCTCAGCGCCGCCGCGACCGTCACCGGGGTTTTCCGCTCGTCGGCAAAGTAGCGCTCTACCTCCTCCGCGAAGTCGGGAATCGAGAGATAGAGGCTCGTCGGGAGGGTGCTCTTCTGTCCGTAGTACTGAAGGATAAACTCCTCGAGGTTCTCGGCGTCTTCGCCGACCGCCGGTGATGCGAAGGTGTCGGACCCGACCATCTTACCGCCCCGCATCTGGAGAACCACGAAGACCGCCAGGTCTTCTTCCGCTGCAATCGCTACGTAGTCCCGGGTGCTCTCGTCGAAATCGACTACCTGCTGCTCCGCCGAGATTTGCCGGATTGCCCCCACGAGATCCCGGTACTCCGCCGCCTTCTCGAAGAGCAGCTCCGACGCGGCGGTGTTCATCTTCGTCTCGAGATCCTCCAGGAGCCCCGCCGTATCTCCGGACAAGAGCCGGCGTATTCCCTCGACGTGCTCGAGATACTCCTCCGGGGTCGTCTTCCCGGCGCAGACGGCGCTGCAGCGTCCGAGATGGTAGTAGAGACAGGGATGCTCCCGGGCTTTCACCGGACCCCGGCACTTTCTCAAGGGGTAGAGGCGTTCGATCAGCTCGAGGTAGCGCTCGAGTTTGACGACACTAGTAAAGGGGCCGAAGTACTCCGATCCGTCCTGGACCATGTTTCGGGTCTTGAAGACCCGGGGGTACTCCTCTGCGGTTATTCGGATGACAGGGTAGCTCTTGCCGTCCTTCAGGTTGATGTTGTACCGGGGCTGATGCTCCTTTATCAGGTTGTTTTCCAGGAGCAGTGCCTCGTACTCGTTTCTAGTGACAACGTACTCGATATGGTGGATCCGTCGCCGGAGGACCGCGGTCTTCGGGTCCTTCTCCCCGGCGAAGTAGGACCGGACACGATTGCGGAGATTCTTCGCCTTGCCGACGTAGATTACCCGGTCGGTCTTGTTTTTCATCACGTAGACCCCGGGCGATGTCGGGAGGTACGAGGCGGACTCTTTGACTGTTAGTGCTTCGGTGGGTTCGTTTCCCTGCATCCTTGCCGATAATAAGATACGTTAGAAGAAGATGAGAGGAAATTCGGTTCTGACCATAGGCTGTATCGTACTTTTTTTCGCCGGTTTCGTGGCACCCGCTTGGGCCCAGACGGAAACCATTCGTCTCGGCCTCGACGCCGGCGGCTGGGAGCATCTCGACGCCGACTTCCGAGACAACGTGATGCTCGTACCCGGCTACCGCGGCTCTCAGGACATCGTCGTCTTGCCGGAATCCTACGAGGAAGGCCATTACACCGACCTACTCCTCTCCTTCGACGACGGGTCGGTCCGGCCTCAGGGATCCTCCTACCGGCTCCAGGAGTCCTCCGGGCGCCTAACCGAAGGCGTCGTCGCCCGGGGCACCGGGGCCCTTGCCCTCGACGGTGGGGGAGATGGAGTGATCCTCCAGGCGATGCCCGGGGCCCTCTTCGGAGCCAACTCCGTCTGGCAGGATACGACGATAGAGTTTTGGCTCTATCCGGCGGTGGTGACCGACGGAGAGGTCATCCTCTCGTGGGAGGGAAGTCGACTGGTCTCCGGCGGTTCCGAGCCCCAGAGTGTCTACGTCGACGTGGTTGGTCAGCGCCTCCGGTGGTCCTTCAACGGACTCTTCGGACTTCCCGCCGCCGACGGGAGCCTCGACTACCGGGACATTCAGATTACCGGCATTCGGCGGCTTATTCCCGGAACCTGGCAACACCACCTCTGGCGCTACGATGCCACCTCGGGGCTTATTGAGTATCTCCTCGACGGTGTGCCCGAGGCGGTGCACTACGCAACGCCGTCGGGACGGGAGCAATCGGACGTCTTTACGGCCGTCGTCGGAGCCGGGGGACGAGGCCTCCTCCGGGTCGCTCCGAAGTATCGCGGTGTTATCGACGACCTCCGGATCTCCCGCGCCTTCGTCTCCCGGGACGCGGTCGATAACGTCCCGAACCGCCGCTATTCCGGTCACCGGGGTGTCGCCGAGTTGCGCAGTATCGCTTTGGGGGACCGGGGGGGCCGACTGCTGGAGATTGAGGTCGGTCGTCGCGGTTCGCCCCAAGCGGAGGTGTGGACGTACTATCGACTCCACGATCTCGCCGGTGGACCGGAAGCGGAGTGGACAGCCTTCGATTCCGGGGAGCCCCTCCCCGGGGAGAGTCGAGGTCGCTTCCTGGACATCAGATTGGAGCTTTACCCCGACACCCTGGCCGATGAGAGCCCTCGGATAACCGATGTCTCGGTCGTCTTCGAGCCCGACGAGGCTCCGGCGCCGCCTCAACGCCTATTCGCCGAAGGGGTTCCCGGTGGTGTAAGCCTCTCCTGGAGCCCCACCTACGAGGAAGACGTTGCCGGTTACCTGGTCTACTACGGTACGACGCCGGGATCCTACTTCGGGCGTGGTGGCCGGTGGGACGCCTCGACGAGGGCCGATTCTCCGATCGACGTGGGCTCGACCCGGGAGGTGACTATTCTGGGGCTCGAGACCGGCCGGATGTACTTCTTTGCCGTCGCGGCCTACGACGAATTCGGACGCACGCGCCCCGGCGTGCTATCCTCTGAGGTGAGCGCCCGGCCGCAGGGCCCAGCTCGATAATTCTATGGATCTCAAAGAGCTTCTGGCAAAGGCGCACCAAGCCTACCGAGTGAGAGACTACGAGTCGGCAGAGGCGATTCTCTCACGCTATCTCGAATCGGCAGCCGAGGACTCGGACGCCTACCTGCTCCTCGGAAGCATTCGGGCGGCAGACGGGCGTTTCGACGCCGCCGCGGAGGCCTTTCGGAAAGCGATCTCCCTCGATGCGCAGAACGTCGAAGCCTTCAACAATCTTGGCGTGACCCTACGGCAGTCCGGGCAGAACGACGCCGCGGTCCGAGCCTTCAATCAGGCCCTCTCTCTCGACGGGAACCGAGCGGACATCCACTACAACCTCGGCAACCTCTACAAGGTCATCGGGGACCAAGGCAAGGCTACGGAGCACTATCGGGCGGCGATTGCCTCGGACCCCGGGGTGTCGATGGCGTACAACAACCTCGGCAACCTCCTTCTAGGGCAGGGAGACGTCGGAGCCGCAATCGATGTCTTTCGGGATGGACTCCAGGCCGATCCGAATCATCCATCGCTCCACTACAACCTTGGAGTAGCCTATCAGTTTCAAGAGATGCCGGAGCAGGCGATCTCAGCGTACGAGCAGGCTCTGAAGTCTCGGCCCGGGTGGCCGGCGGCCCTGAACAACCTCGGGGTCCTCTACCAGAAAACCGACCACCTGCAGGAGGCAAAGCGAGCCTTTTCGGAGGCCATCAAGACGGAACCCGACGACGCTACCGCGTTGAACAATCTCGGTACGGTGAATGCGCTTCTCGGGGACGTCGACGCCGCCGTCGCCAACTTTCAGCGGAGTCTTCGGGTGACGCCGGAGTACGAGCGCCCGGCGGAAAACCTGGCACAGCTGCTCCAGGCGCACCCGGAGGTCGAGAACGCCCCGAGGATCCTCGAATCGCTGGCTACCCGCTACCAGCGTAACCAGATCGTCCAACTGGCGCGGGCGGACAACGCTCTCGGCCGGGGCGACTATCCTACTGCCGAAGCCGCCCTCGAAGTGCTAGTGGATCGGGATGCCGGCGATCGCTACGCACTGAGGATGCTCGGGGTCCTTGCCTTTCGCAAGGGCGACGCCGCTAGGGCCAAGGAGTTCTTCCGCCGGTTAGAAGCGCTTCATCCTCCGGACCGCTCGTATCGGAAGGACGTTGCCCGGGTCCAACTCGAGGCGAAAAGACACGAAGAAGCGCTCAATACCATCGACAGCTACCTAGGGGAAGAGCCCGACGACCTCGATGGACTCGTCTGTCGCGGCGACATCCTGATGGAGCAGGGGCGAGATCCGGAAGCACTGGCCTTTCTAAAGAACCTCGCGGACCGGTTTCCGGAATCGACCCGGGTCTTGAGCCGAATCGCCCGGGTTCACCAGCGAATGGGGGATCGGGAGGACGCCCTCGATGCCGCCGATCGCCTCATAAGCCTTCAGGGTCAGCGGGGGAACGCCGAGGATCTGACGAGCCTCAACGAGAGCCTCCGGATGTACGAAGAGGCGGTCGAAGCCTTCGAGGACGAATACAGCGAAGTCTGGCACCGGAACCTCGACCGACTGGCCGAGTTGGTGGAAGTCGCCAGGGAGGTTCCAGCGGAGGAGGCCGCCGAAGCGTTGACCTCCGACGAAAGCCCGGAAATCGACGACGAATCCATACCGATTCTCGATCTAGCCCCGATGGACTTTCAGATAGAAGACAATCTCGAGATCGAGGCCGAGGATCTTGAAGACGACACGGACTCGATTCTCCGGCAGGCGGAGAGCCTCGGCGGCGGCTACGGCGGCGGGACGGGTCCCGGTCTCGAATCGGCGACCGGTGCCTGGCCTGGCCCCGGATCCGGGCCTGCGCCGAACTCGAGCCCGACGCCCCCAACCCCTGCGGCAGAAGAGGCGACCGCTTCGCCGGCCCCGACGAAGGCGCCGGCCCCAGCAGCTTCTACCCCCGAGCCGTTACCCCCGGAGCCGGCACCCGGCACCGAGGCTCAGACCGCCACCGGCGCCGAGGCCGGCACCCTGGCCGGCACCGAACGCCAAGCGCCCGCCGGGATCGAAGCCGCGGCCACCGAGGCGCCGGCCCCGCCACCGCCGATGACCTTCCCGCCGCAGGCCCCGCAACCGGCGTTGACCGGCTCCGTCAGCATCGTGAGCGGACCGCCCTGGCCGGCCCAGTCGGCCCCACCGCCGGGAGAGTCCCGTGGTGGAGGGCAGCCTGGCGGGGCCCCGGAGCCCCGGGGCTCGCAAAAACCCGAGACCTCGGCCTATCCTCCGTCGTCGGGGAACGTGCTTTCCGGCGTCTACCCGCCGCCGGTGTCCTGGTCCGAGGCCGCGGAGCCTCCGGCGGAGCCGGAAGAACCCGGAGAACCCGGAGAACCCGGAGAACCAGAAGAACCCGGAGAACCAGAAGAACCAGAAGTCGCCCTGGAGGAGGAGCTCGAACTCCCCGAGGACCTCGGCGCCATCCCGGACGACGAGGGTGTTATTCCCGAGGAACCCTCGGGGGAAGTAACTCCCTTTGACTCCGTTCCTCTCAGCTCGCCACCTCGGACACCCGGGGGCAACGGCGAGGACAATATTTCTAAAGCCGCGCTCTTCGACTATCTTCTGGACCTCTCGCAGGCGCTCCCGAAAGAGAGACAACAGGCCTTTGCGGACAGCGATCTTCCGCTCAAGATAGCCTCGATCCGTTCCCGCCTTCTGGGTTCAACGGGTCTCCGAAACCAGATCGAACGGGCGGGTTTCGGGAGCTCCGCCGGCCGGGCCGGGGGCGCTTCTACCGGCAGCAGCGCCGCGGTTACCCCGAGCCGGATTGCCGACACCTTTAGCTACCTTAGTCAGATATCCGGTTTCCTTCCGAAGTCGACGATCGGCTCGGCCTTGCAGCAGCGAATACAACGCATCTCGGACAAGCTATCTCAGATGAGGGAGAACACATGAGCGATCAGGGTTATCGGAAAGCAGTCGACGGTTTCGTCGAAAAGATGCCGGCGCTTCCGGTGACGGTTTCCAAGGTGGTAGAAATCTGCAACTCGCAGGGCACCTCGCCTACGGATCTTAACCAGGTGATAAGCGTGGATCCGGTGCTAATGGCGCGGGTGATGAAACTGATCAACTCCGCCTATTACGGACTCTCCAACCGAATTACTTCGTTGGTTCGCGCCATCATCATGCTCGGGATCAACACTGTGAAGAATCTCGCGCTGTCGACTGCTGTCGTCGGAAGCCTCGGCAAGGCCGATAACTTCCGAGCATTGAACGCCCAGGGGTACTGGCGTCACTCTCTGGGTGTCGGGGTTACAGCAAAGGCTATAGCCCGGCACCGAGGAGTCGATCAGAAGTTCCTCGAGGAGTTCTTCATAGCCGGATTGATCCACGACATCGGCAAAATTCCCATTAACTACGCGGCGTCGGAAACCTACGTCGAAGCGATGGGGCTTTCGGATCGGGAGAGCATTCCCCTTTTCGCGGCGGAACAGCGGGTCTTTGGTTTCGACCACGCCGAGGTGGGGGCCCGAATCGGAGAGCAGTGGAATATAGGGCAAGACATCGTCGACGCAGTTCGGTTTCACCACCGGCCGGAAGAGTACGAGGGGAGCGCGACCGAACTGGTCTATGCGATTGCCCTCGCCAACCGGTTTATGGTTCTCGCGGAGACTGGGTTTTCCGGGGACCGGCATCCCCAGGAGCTGCCTCAGGTCGTCCGGGAGAAGCTGAACATCGACGAGAGCTTTCTCGATTCCATCGAAGACTCGGTTGATGAAGAAATCCGCAAAGCCGAGGTCTTTCTCAAGGTCTAGGAGTCAAGAGCGTGAAGATGAGATTCTGGGGCGTCCGGGGATCCCTCCCGGTGCCGGGACCGACGACCGTGAACATCGGTGGCAATACCGCCTGTATCGAGATCCTCTACGATGACCGCCGAATTATCATCGACGCCGGAACCGGAATACGGCACCTTGGTGACTATTTGGTCCGGGAGACGCTCAAGGACGGGCCGATCAAGACCCATCTCTTCATTTCTCACACCCATTGGGACCATCTTATAGGCTTTCCCTTTTTTACCCCGATCTTCGTGCCGGGGACCGAGATTACCATCTACGGCCCGGTAAGCTACGAGGATGAGGGAATCGAGAGCGTGATCGACTATCTGTTGAGCTACCGCCACTTTCCAATCAGGCAGGTAGAGCTCTCGGCGAAGCTCTCCTATCGAGAGCTACGAGAAGAAACCATCGAGCTCGAAGGTGGCCTGACGATACGGACTAAGTTCCTCAACCACCCGGTCCTCTGTCTCGGCTACCGCGTCGAGCATCGGGGACGAGTAGTCTGCACGGTCTACGATCACGAACCGTACCGGAACGTCTTTCCCACGGATCCTTCCGATCCCAACTACGACGAAGAGGTTGCTAGAGAGGGGGAGGCCGCAGCGGTGGAGGAGAACCAAAAGGTCCTCGCCTTCTTCGAGGGGGCCGACGCCGTCGTCTACGACAGCCAATACACCCAGAAAGAGTATCTCCAGTCCCGGCTCGGGTGGGGGCACTCGAGTTTCGAGACCGCCATCAATAACGCCCACAAGGGAAGGGTCGGGAACCTCTTCTTCTTTCACCACGATCCGGGGAGATCGGACCGGGAGCTCGAGGAGCTCTTGGCCGGCTACCGAAAAATGATCGGCGCCAAAACGAAGATGCATATCGACGTCGCCCGGGAGGGGTTTGAGCTCGATCTCCCGCCGGTTTAGTCGGTAACGAGACCGGCAACGCTCCGCAGGCTAATCGTCACCGTCGTCCACCCCTGGCTTTCCCCGGTTGCTTCCTCAGATTCGACGCGGACCGATCCGCCGTAGGCTGCCACAAACTTCCCGGTCAGCGGAAGCCCGAATCCGGTGCCGTTCTCCCCATCGGTCCCAGGTCGGGTGGTCGGCTCTGAAGGCTCGAAGAGGCGCTCCCGGAGATCCGGCGGAATCCCGATTCCGTGGTCGGTAACGGATACTGAGCTGTGGGTCTCGCTTTCAGACGCGCGGACCTCGATCCGGGAGCCCCGAAGGGAGAACTTGATCGCGTTCGACAGAACGTTTACCAGGACGGAGTTGATGAACGATGTCTCTTCAGCCAGGCCGTAGAGCTTCCGGTCTATGTCGACGTCGATGACGATGTCCTTTCTGCGGACCTTGTTCTGGACAATTTCGACGGCTCGTAGGGTAGCCTGGAGGAGGCGGACCGGTTGGAGTCGGAGCTCCAACTTTCCCGTTTCGATCGCTTCGGTCATCCGAACTAAATCGACGATCCTTAGGCTGTTCCGGGCGCCTTCGGCTATGATGCGTTGGTAGAGGGCCTGTTCCTCCGGGTAGGACTCAACCATTTCCTGGGCTGAGAGTATCGCGCCGATGGCGTTCTTTAGGTCGTGGCTGAGGACATGAATCAGGTGCCGGCGATGGTTGTTGCCGGCGGAAAGCTGCTTGTTCGCCGCCCTCAGACGGTGTTCGTATCGTTCTACGATCCGGTCGACGACGTAGAAAGATATCATGCTGACGACCACGGCAATCGCGAGCCCGAGGGGCAGGACGCTGCGTCCCGCCTGTCTTGCCCCCTCGATAACCGAGGCGTAATCCTGGTGCACCTGGATTCGGTATCCCGAGGTGCCGACGGGAAGCGACGCCACCAACTCCCGTCGCCTCGAGCCCGGATAGGAAAGGAGACCACGGGCCTCGTTGTCTCGAGGAAGGTCCGAAAGCCGGCGCGCCGCTTCCCCGGGGCGACGGCGAAGGAGCGCTTCGTCGAGGGCCCCAGGAGGCCCCGCAACCACGCTCCCGTCGGGGTCGACGATGCAGACGAAACCGGAGTTCGGAACGGCGATGGCGCCGCAGAACTCCTGCAACCGGGAAACATCGGCGTCCGAAAGCGCATCGAAGCGGTAGCCTGCCTCCACCACGTCTCGAACGGTCGCTGCGAGCATGTAGTTATCGTCGAGAATCTGTTCGGCAACCGCTTCCCGGACAACTTGGTAGGTCAAGAGTGCGTAGAGCACCATCCCGACAACGAGGATGAGGAGGCTGCTCAGGGACACGAGAAGCTGTAGTCGTCTCCTCTTCACGTAGCCCCGTCGTCGATATAGAACCAGTCGTACAAGAGGCCGCTCTTGAAG
>CAZLDK010000084.1:0-11615 GCA_964558285.1 uncultured Spirochaetaceae bacterium
CCGGGTATCCGTCTGCGGTTCGAGGAAGCCTCAGCTCCGTGGCCAGGGGTTCGATTATTTCGGGCGCCGGGGGGCCCGGATCGAGTCCCGTCGCAAGAACGACCCGGTCTGCGGAGATCTGTGCACCGGATTCCAGCGACAGCAGCGTATCCCGGCTTTCCTCCCGAGCCCCGACGACCCACTCGGGGACCAGCATCACTCGCTTCTCCAAGACCAGGGCTCTTATCGCAGCGGCTATTGCCGGAGGAATCGACCCAGGATAGCGCACCGATCGGATAACCCGGCGGCGCTCCTCCGGATCGGCGATTTGTAAGAACGATTGCAGGCACCTCGGTCCCAGGTAGCAGGGCTCGCTGTCGAACTGACGCACCGATAGGGGCGCCCCGCTTATCATGACGATTTCGGTGTCCCCGGGGAGCTCCTCGACGAGGGAGAGCACCAGCTGCCCGGCGGTAACCCCACCCCCGACGACGGCTATGCGCCGGCTGCCGGAACCGGCGGCGACCCGTCGGAAACCGGGGGAGAACACGTGCTCTATTCTGTTGCCTGCGGCGGCCCAGGTCGGGTAGAAGGGGCCACCGGGCTTCCCGACTGCGAGAAGGATCAGCCTGCTGCGCAAGACTCCGTTGTCGGTTTCGAGGGACCACCCCCCGTCTCCCCGAGAATTGATTGCAAGGAGGCGTCCCCGCCGTCGGCTGCCGGACAGCTCGGGACTCGTTGCGATCCGGAGGCTGTGGTCGTTGAAGAGTCCCAAGCTCGGACGCAGGTACGGCGGGCGGTAGTGGTCCGCCGGATCGTAGCCGGCCCGGACGCCGAAACGTCGCAAGGAGTGGAAGTCGACGTCGAGGTTGTGGCTACTCGGCGAACGGAGAAAGGACATGCCACAGGCGGCGGTCCGTCGAAGCCAGAGCGCCAGGGGCTCCTCCTCCGGGTCCAGAATAGCGAGGCGGTCGGGTGGTATAGTCTTGGTGGCGGCAAGGGCGCGGGCGATCGCGGTGCCCTGTATGCCGCCGCCGACGATGGTCAAGTCCAGCACCGTTATAGACAATACGACCCCAGAAGGAACAGATCAACTGCGGACAAAGGGCGGCGTCATCGTTATATTCTCGACAGGAGTTCGTATGAGAGTCTACGCACACGGTATCCCCACGGTTGTTCTCAGAAGTGTTCTGCTATGGAGTGTCCTGCTCGTTCTCGCCGGGTGTTCCACCGAGGATCCCCTCGCAGAGTTAGCCTCCCAGAGTCCGGATCCGCGCCTTAGCCCCGAGGAGGTGGTACGTATCCAGATGAGCGCCTTTCGGAACAACGACGCGGAGGACCGGGGGATCGAGATTGCCTTCCGCTTCGCCTCCCCGGCGAACCGCCGACTAACCGGGCCCCTTCCTCGGTTTGCCCGAATGATGCGCACGGTTCTCTACGAACCGATGCTGGTTGCCGAAGAGGTGGAGGTGTCGGCGGCCGAAGTTCGAGGAAACCTTGCCCGGGTAAATGTTTCGCTCCGGGGCCCCGACGGCAGGGCCCACGGATACGTCTTCTTCTTGACGAAGCAGACCACCGGGGATTATGCCGGAAGCTGGATGACCGAGGGGGTTTCCCTCCTCGAAGACCTCCGGGCTCCCGGAAGCGGGAGCGTGATCTAGGATGGCGGATACCGACGTAATTATCGTAGGGAGCGGCCACAACGGCCTCGTCTGCGGTGCCTACCTGGCTCAGGCCGGCTACACCGTCACTGTTCTCGAGCGTAGAGATACCATCGGTGGAGCCGTCTGCACCGAAGAGATGTTTGGTGGGTTCAAGCTGGACGTAGGCGGCTCTGCCCACTTTATGATCCATCACACGCCGATCGTTCGGGACCTCGAGCTGGATAAGTACGGGCTCGAGTACATCGAGCTCGATCCCTTTATGGTAGCTCCCTTCGACGACGGTAGCGCGATCGCCTTCTACCGGGATCTCGACAAGACCTGCGAGAGCATCGCGGCGGTCTCTCCCCGGGACGCCGAGGCTTATCGATCCTTTATCCGGAGATGGCAGCCCCTCAACGAGACGGTCTTCGAGCTCTTTCTCCAAAAGCCGACGCCGTGGAACATGGGGAAGGGCCTCTTCGGGAAGCGGCTCCACAAAACCAAGCTTGAGCGGTACAACATGCTCCGGAGCCTCTTTCAAAGCTACGGACGGTTTCTCGACGGACTCTTCGAAAGCGAAAAGGTTAAGGCCGCCTTGGCGTGGTGGGGCGCCCAGAGCGGACCGCCGCCGATAGACTCTTTCTCGACGGAGTTCGTCGCCTGGCATTCGATGACCCATAAAATCGGTCCTGCCCGTCCCCGAGGCGGGTCGGGAATGCTCACCCAGGCTCTGAAGGGCTTTATCGAGGCCCACGGTGGCTCCGTCCTCCCGAATTCCGAGGTCGACGAGATTCTCGTCTCCGAGGGGCGGGCCAAGGGGGTGAGGCTGACCGACGGTCGAGAGATGAGCAGCCGTGCTGTCGTCGCAAACGCCCACATCTGGGTGACCTTCCGGCAGCTCTTGCGGAATTGGATATCCCCGGAGCTCCGTCGGCGAATCGACTCGATCCACGTCGGGAACGGCTTCGGAATGGTGTTGCGGTCGGCTATGGACGCCCTGCCTCGGTATCAGGTTGACGGCGTTTCTCAAGAGGAGATGACCACCGGCCTCCAGCTCCTCTGTCCATCCACCCAATACCTTACCGATGCCTACGCGGACTACCTCCGGGGGATGCCGTCACAGGATCCCGCCGCCGTCGTCATGACCTTTAGCGCGGTAGACGACACCTTGGCGCCGAAGGGGAAGCACACGATGTTCGTCTGGGGGCAGTACTATCCCTACGAGCTCCGGGGACACAAGGATTGGGATCAGTTGGCCAAAGCGGAGGCCCGGAAGCTTCTGAAGGTCGTCGATCGCTTCGCTCCCGGGACCAGCAAGAAGGTGATCGATACCTACATTCAGACGCCGAAGGAGATCGAGCGGAAGCATAACATGCCGCGAGCCAACGTCATGCACGTAGAAATGGTTCCGGACCAGATGTTTGTATTTCGACCGCTGCCGGAGCTCTCCGGATACGAAACGCCACTGAAGGGACTCTTCCTTGCGAGCGCGGGAACCCACCCCGGGGGTGGAATCTTCGGTGCCCCTGGGTACAATTGTAGCCAGGTTCTATTGAGGAAGATAAAGAAGCTGTGACAGGCGACGAGTTCGGAGCACAAAACCTGGCCGCCCTCTACGACCGCACACCGGTCCGACGTCTTAGCGACAGAGACCGCTACATTATCTTCAGCGATCTCCACATGGGCAACGGCAAGGGAAGCGACGACTTTGCCCCAAACTCAGAGCTCTTTCTGCGGGTCCTCGGGGAGTACTACCTGCCTACTCCCTATCGCCTCATTCTGAACGGCGACGTCGAAGAGCTCCAGCGCTACTCCCTGGAGTCGATTATGAGTCGGTGGGAGGCGGTCTACGAGCTTTTTTCCCGATTCGAAGAGGAGGGGCGCCTCGACCGACTCTTCGGGAACCACGACATGGCGCTCCAGAGCATTCGAAGTCCGAAGATCGAGCTTAAGGAAGCCATCCGCTTCGACTATCACGGAAACGAAATCTTCGTCTTTCACGGCCACCAGACCTCGAAGCGTTTCGAGGTGTACAACGACTGGTTCGGCTTCGTCCTGAAGTACTTCGCGAACCCCTTGCGGATAAAGAACTACGAAGTCTCCCACGACAGTGTAAAGCGATTTCGGGTGGAACAGCGGGTCTACAGCTTTGCCAGCTCGGCGAAGGTGCTCTCCATAATCGGACACACCCACCGGCCCCTCTTCGAGAGCATGTCGAAGATAGACTCTCTGAAGTTCGAGATAGAGCGTCTCATCAGGAAGTATCCGAAAAGCTCCAAGAAGAAGAAGCCCGACATCGAGCGGCGGATTCACGAGTACAAGGCGGAGCTTCTCAAGGCGCACGCCGATACGGACGACGAGGCAAGCACCGCGAGCCTCTACCGGGAGAACCTTGTGGTACCCTGCATGTTCAACTCCGGGTGCGTCCTCGGAAAGCGGGGAATGACGGCCTTGGAAATAGACCGGGGGCAGATGCGGCTGGTCCATTGGTTCGACCGAAAGCGCAGCGAGAAGTACTTGAGCTACGAAGAGTACAATACGGAGAGGCTACCAAAGAGCGACTTCTACCGGGTAGTGATCAAAGAAGAGAGCCTGGACTACATCATGTCGAGGATAAAGCTCCTCGCTTAACCTCGGCCCGTCCTCAGTAATCGATAGAGCAATCGTCTCGGTGTCGCTCCGGCTATCCGACGCAAAAGTCGGTTCCGGAATCCCGGGATACAGACGACCCGCCGTCCGAGGGCCCGAAGGGAAAGATCGACCACCTTCTCGGCGCTGTGCCACGAGAAAAGCGACAGGCGTCGGTCTGTCGGCACATCTGCGAGGCCGTCTCGGTGGAAGTCGCTCCGGGTAAACCCGGGAACGAGGGCCTGAAGGACGATCCCTTCGGATGCGTTCTCGATGTGGAGGCCCTCGGTAAAGATGCGCAAGAACGCCTTTGCGGCGGCGTAGACGTTTCCCCGGGGCATCGGTGCGAAGGAGGCGAGGGAAGACACCATGATGATTGTCCCTCTCCGCCGGGGGCGCATCACTTCCAAGGCGGCGTGGGTCAGACGAAGGGGAACGAGGGTGTGTATCGACAGAAGGGCAGCTTGTTCGTCGGCGAAGTCCTCGGCGAAGTCCCGGCCCCGGCCGTACCCGGCGTTATTGACCAGGTAGACGAGATTCTCGGTACCCCGGAGGGTAGTTTCCAGAGCAGAGAGGGTGTCGGAGTCGGTTAGGTCTCCAACGAGTACCCTTACATCGACTTCATAGTCGCGCCGCAGCTCCGCCGCTACGTTTTCCAATAGCTCTCCACGACGGCCGGTGATGATAAGGTTGTGTCCCGAGGCAGCGAGGCGCTTCGCGAACTCCCGTCCGATCCCGCTCGTAGCCCCGGTTACCGCCGCCGTCCCCGGTGTCGTCACCTATCGCATCCGCAAGACGGCGCCGCCGTAGGTAAAGCCACCACCAAAGGCGGTCAAACCGAGATAGTCGCCTCCGGATCGTTTCTGCCAGATCTCCTCGAGACCGAGGGGGATGGTCGACGAGGAGGTGTTGCCGTTAAAACGGATGTTCGAGAACATCTTCTGCGCCGGCGCCTTCATCCGCTGCCGCACCGCGTTGATAATCCGCTGGTTCGCCTGGTGGGGAATGATCAGGGAGAGGGCGTCGACGGCAATCTGGGCCTCGTCGCAGGCCTCCCGGAGCCCCGCGATCATGTCCTTTACCGCTTCGACGAAGACCGGGGGACCGTCCATATAGATGGGGTCCTTCGGGTCCGCCGGTACCCTCAGAATAGTGCCGTCTTCCCCTACTGCACCGAGGGCCGGCCGGAAGAGCTGCGCCTGGGGAGCCAGGTTGCCCCCCTCGGCCACGACTAAGGTCGCCGTTGCTGCGTCGGCAAAGATCGGCGCCGTCGAGGGATCCGCGGTATCGAGGTGCTTCGAGAGCTCTTCGGTCGTCAAAACCAGCACCTTCGCCTCCGGGCGGCTCTGGATAAAGTCGTAGGCCGTCTGGAGGGCGTAGAGGTAGCCGGTGCAGGCGGCGTTGACGTCGTGGGCCTGGCACCGAATATCGTCGTTTCCCTCCCGGAGGATGTGCTGAATCAGCGTCGCCATCGCGGGAGTGTGGAGAATCGGGGTCTCCGTCGCGCAGACGATCGCATCAATATCCTCGATGCCTATACCGGTCTGCTCGAAGAGGCGCCTGGAGGCGTCGGCCGCCAGGGTTGCACCCGTCTCCCCCTCGGCGAGCCAGGGACGGGACTCTATTCCGGTCCGTTTTACGATGTCGTCGGGGCTCCAATCGGGGCACATCGACGATATCTCTTCGTTCGAAACGATCCGAGACCCCTTCGCACCGGTTACGCCGACGATGCCGACGGTTATCGCCCCGCTTTCCCGACGGACGACCTGGGGTGCCTGCTTGTGATCCGCCGTGGCGACGGTTACCGACTCGAGGCCGGAAATGAGGGGTGTTCCGGGGTCCTCCCGGGTAATCTGCTTAAGGCTGACCTCCTGCGACTCGCCGGTCTTTACTTTTAGGAGCGGCGTCCCCACCTTGACCAGGTTCCCTTCCGGGACGAGCACCTCCTCGACGAGACCTCCGACGGGAGACCGGAGCTCCACCGCCGCCTTGTCCGCTTCCAGGTCCGCAACGACGCTCCCCGATTCGATGCTCTCGCCGACCTTGGTGTGCCACTCGGTAACGGTAATCGACTCGTCCGATGGGCTAGAGCCGATCGCCTCGACGAAGTAGATGTTCTTTCCGGCAGCTTCGGAGTCCTTTTTCCAGTGGATCGACCCCCCGAGCATCTCGACGGCGGTCTCCAGGGTGCGTCTGTAGGAGGGGAGTACCTCCAACTGGTTCGCGAAGTTGCAGGGAACGAAGGTGTCCGGCCGGGTAACCCGGCGACACTCGATCCGGCGGCGGCAGCGCTCGGCCACCGTCGCGACAATCTCGGCGCCGACCCCGACGGAGTGGTTGTCCTCGTGAACGACCACCAGCCGTCCTGTTTTCTCCGCCGAGGCGACAACGGCATCGACGTCCCAGGGAACGATGCTTCGAAGATCGATGACGTCGCTGGAAACGCCGGCCGACGAGAGCGCGTCGGCGGCCTTTACGCAGAGGTTTACCGTGTTTCCGTAGGCGACGAAGGTTACCTCGGACCCTTGCCGGACGAAGCGGCTGCGGCCGATGGGGACCAGCTGCCGTTCTACATCCGGGGAGGTCGCATTCTCCCGGTCGTTGAGGCAGCTCTTCGGGTAGAAGAAGAGGGTGGGGCGCTCCGAGGCAAAGGCGGCGTTTAGGAGCCCCGCGGCGTCCCCGGCGGTGGACGGCATAAAGACGTCGATACCCGGCGTGTGGGCCGCGAGGGCCTCGAGGCTGCTGGCGTGGAAGGGGCCGAGGCCCGGCTTGTAGCCCCCGCAGGTAATCATAACGATGACCGGAGCCTGCCAGCCGCCGTCGCTCCGCCACCACATACTACCCATCTCGGCCCAGATCTGGTTGAAGGCGATCGGCAAGAAGTCCGCGAACTGCAGGAAGGCGACGGGCCGCTTCCCGGCGAGGGCCTGGCCCACCGAAAGCCCGACGATGGAAGCCTCCGCCAAGGGACTGTTCGATACCCGGCCGGGGAAGCTCTGGGTCAGGCCCTTGGTAACGCCGAAGACGTCCCCCTTAGGGTCTTCGAGATCCTCCCCGAAGAGAAGAACGCGCTCGTCCTCTTCTAGATGGTGCCGCAGGACCTTGCGAATGGCCTCGAGCATAACCAAGGGGCCTTCGCCGTTAGTGGACTCACCTCCCCGGTACTCTTGGGTTGGATCCTCGAGCTTCGGAGGGAGCTCCTTCCAGGCGGTAAGGACCGGCTCCGGATCCGGGGCCCGTTGAGCCCGGTGGGCCGCCTCCCGGACCTCTTTCCGGACTTCCTCGACGGTCTTGTCGAGCTCATCCGCAGAAGTCCCGTGGTCTATAAGGTAGTTACGAAGCCGGATTATCGGGTCCCCCGTCGACTGGACCGCTGCGATCTCCTCCTGGGTCCGGTACATCCGCTGATCGTCGGCGTTCGTGTGGTTCGAAAGCCGGTCCACCTCAAAGACGACGATCCTCGGCCGCCGGGTGTCCCGCATCTCTGCGACGACGCCTTCGAGGGAGGTATAGACCTCCTCGGGCTCGCGGCCGTCGATGTAGGTAATCGGAATGCCGTAGAAGGATTCCGCCCTTCCGTCGGGGGTGCTGTAGAAGGTCCGACCCTTCGTCTTCGTGGAGATCGCAAAGGCGTTATCCTGGACAAAGAAGAGCACCGGAAGGGTATCCCTGACTGCCTGGGCTATGGCTTCGTAGACCTCTCCCTGTTGGCTGGTGCCGTCCCCGAGTCCGCAGAGAACGATCGGTTTCGCTTCGTCGTCCTTTATTGCAATCGCGACGCCCGCCGACTGGAGCGCGTTATTCCCGACGGGCCCCACCAGACTCAAGACATTCAGGTCCGGGGCGCTCATATGGGCGTTCATCTGGCGCCCTCGAGAATGCGAAGCGTCCTTGTTAAAGGTCGAGAGGAAGAACATCTCTATGCTAATTCCCCGGGCGATCATCAACGCTTTGTCCCGGTAGTGGCAGTGGAGCCAGTCTTCCGGTTTCAGGAAGCTGTTAAGAATACAGCTTGCTTCGTGACCGGCTCCGGAAACGTGGAAAAATGCCTCTCCCCGGGCCGTAAAGTCCTGCTCTATAAGGTCGATTTCCCGGGAGGCGACCATGTAGCGAAAGCTCTCGGAGAGCTCCGCTGGGATGCGCTTATCGTTGCCACTCAAGGTGAATCCTCCCTACAATATGAAGTATATTGCTTCAGTAATACCGAACTATAGCAAGGTCCACCCTGGGGCGACAACAGAGAAGGAGAAAACATGATTCCACGAGAGTACAAGGATTCCTACAGTGTCCGAGACAGTCTGAAGGTCGGTGGGAAGACTTATACATATTTCAACCTGAACAAATTTGAAAAAGCCGGTTTCCAGAGCGTTTCCCGGCTGCCGTTTTCGATCAAGATTCTTCTCGAATCGGTCATCCGAAACGAAAACGGACGAGAAATAACCAAAGAGCACGTCGATTCTCTCGGGGTCTACGATCCTCGGAAGCCGGGGGTCAGCGAAGTACCCTTTCTCCCGGCACGCGTTCTGTTGCAAGACTTTACGGGCGTTCCTTGCGTCGTCGACCTTGCGGCGATGCGCTCGGCGATGGCGCGCCTCGGGGGAGATCCAACGAAGATCAACCCTCAGCTCCAGGTAAACCTTATTATCGACCACTCGGTGCAGGTCGACTATTTCAATAGCTCCGAAGCCCTGAAGCAAAACGCGGAGCTCGAGTTTCAGCGAAACCGGGAGCGGTACGAGTTCCTTCGATGGGGTCAGGCGGCTCTCGAAAACTTTGCCGTTGTACCCCCAGCGAGCGGTATCTGTCACCAGGTAAACCTTGAATATTTGGGCCGGATCGTTCAGACCGCGCCGGCCGACGGCGGCGAGATGGCCTTCTTCGATTCCCTCGTCGGGACGGACTCCCACACCCCGATGATCAACGGTCTCGGCATCGTCGGGTGGGGCGTCGGCGGTATCGAGGCGGAGGCCGCGATGCTCGGGCAGCCGATTTTTATGCTCCCGCCCCCGGTCGTCGGCGTGAAGCTGACCGGCAGCTTGCGCCCCGGGATTACCGCGACCGATCTGGTTCTCCGGATTACCGAAATGCTCCGGGCTCACGGCGTCGTCGGAAAGTTCGTCGAGTTCTTCGGAAAGGGTCTGTCGAGCATGACGGTCCCGGACCGGGCCACCATCTCGAATATGGCACCGGAATACGGGGCGACCGTCGGCTACTTCCCCGTCGATCAACAGAGTCTCGATTACATGTACGCCACCGGACGACCCGAGGAGCTCATCGAGTTGGCCCGGGCTTACGCCGAAGCTCAGGGCGTCTTCCGGACCGACGATACCCCGGATCCGAACTTCGAGGTGGTCCTCGAGCTCGACCTCGGAAGCGTCGAGGCGAGTATCGCCGGGCCCAAACGACCCCAGGACCGGATTTCGGTCGGTTCGGTAAAGAAGGAGTGGGGAAAGCTCCTCAAGGCGCCGATCGACAAGCGGGGCTACGACCTTGGGGACAAGGATATCGAGAAGGCCGAGCCGGTGGTTCTCGACAACGGTGAGAAAGTTGAGCTCCACCACGGGGACGTGGTGATCGCGGCCATCACCAGCTGTACGAACACCAGCAACCCCTCCGTCCTCCTCGCGGCGGGTCTTCTCGCGAAGAAGGCCGTCGAGGCGGGGCTGACGACTCCGGCGTACGTCAAGACCAGCTTTGCCCCGGGGTCCGTCGTCGTAACCGAGTATCTAAAGCGGGCGGGCCTTATGCCCTACCTCGAGAAGCTCGGCTACTACCTCGTCGGCTACGGGTGCACCACCTGTATCGGGAACTCAGGCCCCCTGCCGGAGACCATAGCGAAGGGTGTCCAAGAGGGCGATCTGGTGGTCGCCGGGGTACTCTCGGGAAACCGTAACTTTGAGGGACGCATCAACCCTCACACCAAGGCTAACTTCCTCGCGTCCCCCCCGCTGGTCGTAGCCTACGGCCTTGCCGGGAGCATGAACATCAACCTCGAGGCCGAGCCCCTCGGCCGCCGGTCCGACGGCACCGAAGTCTATCTGAAGGATATCTGGCCGACCGAGGAGGAGCTCGCCGAGTACGTCGCGAAGGCCCTCGACCGGGACGCCTTTATCAAGAGCTACAGCGGTCTTGAAGACAGTAACCCCGAGTGGAACAAGATCGAGCTCTCGGGGAGCGATATCTACAAGTGGGACGCCGAGAGTACCTACATCCAGGAGCCGCCGTTCTTTACCGAGATGGGGCTCGAGGTCGACCCGATTCAGCCGATCGAGAACGCCCGGGTTCTGGTGATGGCCGGCGACAGTATAACTACCGACCACATCAGTCCCGCCGGGGCCATCGACCCGGCGGCCCCCGCCGGCCGCTATCTTTTGGAAAACGGCGTAACGCTTCGGGACTTCAACTCCTACGGAAGCCGCCGGGGGAACGACCGGATTATGACCCGGGGTACCTTCGCGAACATCCGCTTCCGGAATCAGCTGGTCCCCGGCACCGAAGGAAGCGCCACAAAGTACTTCCCGGAGGATCGGGAAACCGACATCTACGACGCCGCGGAGGGGTACAAGAAGTCCGGAACGCCGACCATCGTCCTTGCAGGGAAGGACTACGGCATGGGGTCGAGCCGGGACTGGGCCGCAAAGGGCCCCTACCTCTTGGGCATTAGAGCAGCCATCGCCGAATCCTTCGAGCGGATCCACCGGAGTAACCTGGTGGGGATGGGCATCCTCCCGCTGCAGTTCAAGCCGGGAGAGAGCTACAAGTCCCTCGGGCTCACCGGCGAGGAGGTCTTTACCATCCATGTCGACAACGATCTAGAGGCCGGGCAGGGCGTTACCGTCGAGGCGACGGGGCCGAAGGGCACCACCACCTTCGAAACCATCTGCCGGATCGACAGCCCCGTGGAGGTGGACTACTACCGCAACGGCGGCATTCTCCAGACGGTCTTGAGAAAGTTTTTCGAGGCCTAGGGTTCCGGGCCGCCGGGGATGCTCCCGGCGGCCGCCGGTAACGGCCGGCTAAGTCAAGGCAACAACTGCTCCCACCGGATTCCTTCGCCGTCGCGGATGGGCGTGGCGGCCCGGGCGCCCTGGATCGTCTCCCAGTGCACCGGCGGGAGCCCCGGGGTCAGGTTCTTCTCGCTCCGGAGGATGGCCGCGTTCTCCGGTCCGATCGCCTCCCCAGGGGCGATGTCCGCGGTGGCCAAGATGGAGCGGTTCGACCGCCCGTAGTTCTCCGCCTCGCTCGGCGCCAGGCGCTTTACCCCGTCGCCGAGGACCGACTCTAGGCGCTCGGCTCCGAATTGTAGTCCCAGCGCCCGGAGGGGCTCATGTTGAGTTCAGGTTTTTAAACATCTTTGACAAACTT
>CAZLDK010000085.1:0-478 GCA_964558285.1 uncultured Spirochaetaceae bacterium
AGGATGTCCCGGAGGCGGCCGTAGCGCCCCTGGGAGATGATGGTCTGGCTCCGGACGCGCCGGCCGTCGCCGGAGAGCTCGAGGCGGTAGAGGGCGGACCCTTTGAGCGTCACAAAGAGAAAGCTACCGCTCCATCCGGCGATGAGGCCGCTGTCGTAGAAGTCGGCTCCCGCCGGGGCAATCGTCGGAGTCCAGGCGGCTATCGGCTCGGTAACGTCGTGCTCCCGGCAGAACTGTGACTCTCCCTCGTTGTCGTCGTCGCAGAAGCCGTGGACCTGGGGCCACCCGTGGTTCTGCCCCGGTCCGACGATCGCGACCTCGTCGTTGTCGTCCGGGCCGTGCTCGGTTATGTAGAGCTCGTCGCTCCCGGGATGGAAGACGAGACCCTGGGCGTTTCGATGCCCATAGGAGAAGACTTCGTTGCCAAAGGGGTTCCCCGGGGCAGGCTCGCCATCGGCGGTTAGGCGGAGCACCTTGC
>CAZLDK010000085.1:488-11562 GCA_964558285.1 uncultured Spirochaetaceae bacterium
GCGTCTCCGGTGGTCACGTAGAGATAGCCTGAGGGGCCGAAGGCAAGACGGGCCCCGTCGTGGTAGGTGTTTCCAAGGATGTCGTCGAGAAGCACCTCCCGATTCCGAAGTGCGCCCGCCTCGTAGGTGTAGCGTAGGAGACGGTTAGCAATATCGGCCCCATCGGTATAGGACTGGAAGAAGTAGACGTAGGGGGTCTCGGGAAAGTCGGGGTGCAGCTCCATGCCGAGGAGGCCGCTTTCCCCCCGCTCGGTGGTCGCGATCTCGGCGACGAGGTGCCGTTCTCCGGTTGCCGGGTCGACCCGGGAGACGCGTCCCGGGCGCTCGGTAAACCAGATCCACCCGTCGGGACCCCATACAAGGTCCCAGGGGGTGTCGAGGTCGATCACCAGGTCTGTTATCTCGAGGCCGAGCTCTTCGAAGGTCGTGCGCTGTGAAGGGGCACGGTCTCCCTCCCGAGAGACTTGGGGCGCCTCCTGTGCGCCGAGGCCGACGCACCCGGAAAGGACGATCGAAACGACGAAAACGCTGATCCATCGGGACATAGCTACTCCTCCAAATCTAAGGTCGGGACCTTCGGAGGGTTCGAGAATAGGCTTGGTAGGGTAGGCTAATCCGACGACAGGACCGATGCGTCTTCGAGGGGAAACCGCACCTCCGCTCTGGTGCCTCGATCCTCGCCGTCCCGGAGCACCGTTAGGGTGCCGTTTAGCTGAGCCGCGAAGGCCCGAACCAGGGTCAGCCCCAAGCCGTCGGCGACTCCGGCGATTACCGGCGCCGGAGGGCCCGAGCCGTTGTCGACGACCGTAAGTTGGGCGTGACCGTCCGGTTGGGCCTCCAAGACGACGTCGACCCGGGGCTCTTCGGGCCCTTGCAGAAAAGCGTGCTTTGTCGCGTTGGTCACAAGCTCGTTTACGATAATGCCGAGGGGCGCGGCGCTGTTCGGTGGTATCGCGATCGAGTCCCCCCGGAAGCTTAGCGCCGGTGCCCGGTCGGCGTGGCGGTCCGCGATATCGTCGAGGAGCCTTCGCAGAAGCGTCGCGGAGTCGTCGACGCCGGAGAGGTCGTCGGTCCTGTGGAGCCTGTCGTAGAGGTTGGCCATTATCTCGACCCGGCCCGCTGCGTCGAGGAGCGCCTCCGACGCCTCGGGGATGGCGACCCGGTCGGCGTGGAGCGAGAGTAATCCCTGCACGGTTTGAAGGTCGTTCTTGAGGCGATGGCGGTTCTCTCGGACAAGGAGCTCCTTCTCCTCCATCAGGCGCTTCGCCTGGTTCTCCGCGCCACGGCGAGCCGAGACGTCCTCGATGACGGCGAAGAAGCTGTCCTCCTTCGCAGAAAGGCGGCCGATTCGAACGACGACCGGGATAGTCCCGCCGTCCTTCCGGCTGTAGCTGGTCTCGAAGGCGAAGGAGGCGGAATGCCGCATGTTCTCGACACGGCGAGCGACGTTTTCGGGCGTTTCGGTGACATCGAGGTCCGTCACCGACATGCCGACAAGCTCCTCCGGGGTATACCCGGTAATGTCTTCGCAGGCGGGATTAGCCTCCCGGATTACGCCGGTGCCGTCGGTAATCCAGAAACCAAGGGAGAGTACAGTGATGATGTTTCTGTACTTTGCCTCGCTCTCGTCGGTGAGGTCGACGCTGACGATGCCGACAAGCTCCACCCGCCCATCGACCACCTGAGCCGGGAAGAGCGACGTCTTGTAGTAGCGTTCTCCCGACGGGCTCGGAATCCACTCCTCTTTGGTAAACCCCTCCCCGGTATCGACGACTCGGCGCACGCTCTTCTTGAAATCCTCGGCGGTATCCGGGGGAAGGAGCTCGGAAAAGCGGCGTCCTTTGATCTCCTCCGGGGTTTTGCCTATCCTCTCGGCGACCGAAGCGGAGCAGAGAACCCAGCGGTTCGAGGCATCGACGACGGAAACCGGGTCCGGAGAGTTGAGCACTAAGGATTCGAGGGCGGCAAGAGCTCTTCGGTGATCCTTCTGCAACTGCTTCTGGGTGTTTATCACCTCGGTGTAGAGGATGATGCCGCCGATTGCACCGGTGCTCTCGTACCACGGCCGGCATTGCCATCGTGTGTACACCGTCTCGCCTTCCGGGCTTACGTAGAAGTCGTCCTGGGATTCGAGGACCTCTCCTTCGAGGGCTCGGCGGTGAACCTCCCGCCACCTTTCGGGTATCTCGGGGAACACCTCGTAGTGGTGCTTGCCGATGACGTCTGTATTCTTGACTCCGTAGTCCCGAAGGTAGCGGTCGCTGACGAAGAGGTAGCGCAAGTCCCGGTCGTGGACGGCGATGGCGCTCGGGTCGTACTGGATTACGTAGCGCAACAGGTATTCCCACCAGTCCCGGCTTTGTTCCGCCTGGCGACGGCGCCGGCTATTCTCGTCGACTTCTAGGGCAAAACCGATGTCTGCCGAGAGCTCGTCGAGGAGGCGTATCTCTTCCTCGTCGAAGAAACCGACCGACGGTGCGTAGAGGTTGAAGACGCCGTGTACCTGTCCGGCTACGTTGATTGGGAATGCAGCGGAGGAGCGGAAGCCCCGTGCGAGGGCCTTCTCCTTCCATTGGGCGGTCAGAGGGTCGGTGGCGATGTCGTCTACGACGACGGGCCGTCCGGTCTTGTACGCCGTACCCGTTAGCCCTGCCGCCGAAAGGGGATCGAAGAGGTCGACAGCTATCTCGGAGACGTAGCTCTGTCCCGGTCCCTGGGAGGTCGCCGATACTATCCTCCGACCCTCGGCGTCGGGGACGCCGATCCATGCAAGGAGAAAGTCGCCGCGGTCGACGGCAATTCGGCATATCTCTGAGAGAAGCGATTTAGGATCCTGTGATCGGACGATCGCCTGGTTTATGTCGCTTAAGACCCCGTAGGTTCGGCTGATCTTGAGAATCTGCTTCTCCCTCAGAGCCGTGGTTTGGTGCGCTTGGAAGAGCTCGAGGGCCATTTGAATCGACTCGACCAGAACGAACTGCCCGGAGCTCTTCAGTACGTAGCCGTACCGGGTTATCCCTTTGACCTTGTTCACCACCTCTCGCTCGGAGTGGCTGGTAAGGAACACGATAGGTAGGGTCCGTAGCTCGAGGATTCGTCCCGCGGCCTCGGTGCCGTCGATCCCGGGTCCGAGGTCTATGTCCATCAATACAAGGTCGAGGTCGTCTCGCAGCTCGGCGACTCGAACGGCTTCCTCGCCGGTGTGGACGATATCGACTTCGAAGCCGGCTTCCCGGAGCGTCTTCGACTCGGCCAGAGCGAGGATCGCTTGGTCTTCCACCAGGAGAATACGGATCTCTTCCAAAGAATCGGCCACCGTTTTTACCTCTCTTTCTTCAGGGAGGCACCAGAGTCGACCAACTCTTCCCAGGGTGCCTCGAAGGCTTTGTCGTCGCAAATCGCTCCGACGATCGCGGTCGCCAGCGGAAGGTGCAGTCGCCGGAGGTCGTTCTGTTCCCCCTTCCGGGCGAAGAGTGGACCGAGGGCCAGGGCGAGATCTGCTCCTTCGACGGTCTCTTTCGGCATCTGCTCCCGCCGGACTTCCGAATAGCGCAGTCCTCGTCCGAGATGCGCCCCCAGGCGACTGTTTCTCCCGGCTCGACAGGTTACGTAGAGATCTCCAACCCCGGGGAGGCCGTAGACGGTGGCTGGGTCCCCGCCGATGGCCTCCGCCGCCCGGGCCATCTCGGTAACCGCCTGGGCGAAGAGCGCCGCCGAGGGGTTGTTGTCCCCTGCGGCGCTGATGCCGATGGTGTAGAAGTTTTTGAGGGCGGCGCTTACCTCGACGCCGACCACGTCGGTCGATGTGTGGACGTGGTAGTACGAGGTGCGAAGAAGTGCCGAAACGCGCTCTAGGAAGCCGGAATCCGGGCCCCCGAGGACAACGCTTGAGTGACGCCGCTCTGCCAGCTCCCCGGCGATACAGGGGCCCCCCACGGCGCCGACCGCCGGCGGGGGGCAGCCCGCAGCCGCGAGAAGCTCTGAGACCAAAAAAGGGAAGGGGCGGACGGTCAGTCCGGAGACATCGAGGCCCTTTGTCAGCATTACGATCGGCGGGCACGGAACCGCTTCCCCGGCTTCCCTGGCCCCGAGGGCGCCTAGAATCTGCTCGGTGGCCCACTTGACCCCTGGGGAGCTTACCCCGATCACCAGCAGATCCGGTCCCTCGGCGAGAAGCTCACCGAAACGCTCGAGATGATGCGCCGAGAGGGACGGCGGGGCGGCGGTCGGTAGACGGGGGTGGCGACCAGTTTCCCGAAGGGCCTCGACCTCTTCGCGATCTAAGTGCGTTCCGACGATGTCGACCCGACCACCGGCGTCGCAGAGTGGATACCCGAATGCGGTCCCCATAACGCCGGCACCGAGAATGAGCGTGCGATTCATGCTGACTCCGCCGGCATTATACTACAATCCTCTTGACGCGTGCTGGTCTGGAGGATAGAATTACTTAGTGCGTTAAGTGGCGCGAAGTGACAATACAGAACGGAGGACGAAATAGTGCGTAATGCGTGGAAAGAGATCAAGAGCCTCAGCGGTAATACCGAAGTCTGGTGGGATTCGTCGCCGGTTGTGTGGCCCAACTTTCGGGAAGAAATGAAAGAGGCCAAGGGGCTGACCCCGGAGGAGATGAAATGGGTCGACAACGAGCTCTCGGAGATGTTCTTCGACGCCCCGGTGGAGAAGTGGGTCTTTGACGGGTGCACGACCAATCCCCCTCTCTCCTGGGCGGTGCTTAAGGTCCGAAAGGCCGAGTGGGCGGACATCATCAAGAAAGTCCGGAAGGGCTACAAGGGTCGGTCGAAGTACGGGCTCTTCCGGTACGTCTACGCCGAGGTTGTCCGCGCCGGTGCCGAGAAGTTTCTGCCGCTTTTCGAGGCCTCGGACGGAAAATTGGGACACATCTCCGCCCAGGTCGATCCCCTGCTGATGAATAACGAGCCCGAAATGAAGGAGATGGCCGACGAGCTTTCTGAGATCTCGCCGAACGTAATGATCAAGATCCCCGGCTCTACCCGGGGCATCCCTATCTTTAAGTACCTGGCTTCCAAGGGCATCGCCACCAACGCTACCGCCGTCTTTACCCTCTCTCAGATGATGGCCGTGGGCCGGAACGTCGCCGAGGGCCGGAAGATGCACCTGGCGAGCACCGACAAGCCGCGCCACGGCTGGCGGGCAGTCTGCACCCACATGAACGGCCGCCTGGAGGATTCCAAGGCCTTCCGCGGGGTCATCGATAAGAACAACATGGCCATCGACGCCTTCGAGCTTCGGACCGCTTCGGAAGTCGTCTGCAAGAAGGCTGCTCGGCTGTACAAGGAACAAGACCTTCCGATCAAGGTCTTGACCTGTTCCGCCCGGAAGCACATCAACGAAGCCGGCGAGATAGTCTACCCCCACATCGAGATGTTCGCCGGGGGTGACTTGGTCTACACCGTTCCGCCGTCGGTTATCGGGGATATGCTGGTCCACTATCGGGACAAGGAGATAAAGCCCAACTGGGACAAGGCCCCAGACCCGAAGGTCGTCGAGAAGCTGAATCAGATCGACTATTTCCGCCGGTCCGCCGACGAAGACGGATTCGCCGTCGAAGAGTTCGACGAGATTACATCGATGGTCGAGAACATGGACTCCTTTCAGAAGGCGTTCCGGGAGATGATCGACTACGTTGGGAGCTTCCTCTAGACCGCTACACGGCGTCCTTGTCTCTCTGGTGACACAGAAGCCCTGAGCCGGACACCGGTTCGGGGCTTTCTGGTTCTCGGGGGGACGGGGAGCAGAATGCGGTTTTTACCGCCGTCGTAACCCATCCCGGCCGGGGTGCAAAGAAGGTAATCTGCGGCGTCGGCTGCGAGTCTACCTACCTGACAATCGAGCGCTCCAAGGCGGGCGCTAGAGCACGAGCGGGTCCTCGGTTAGACCTTCTGGTAGATCTCAACGACTACGTTGTCCGGCCCCATGAAGTAGGTGATCTTCGGTCCATTCTCCCTTGTGACCATGGGGGGCGCGAAGAATTCGTATCCCTCGGCCTTGATACGCTCGTACGCGGCGTCGACGTCGTCGACGGAGAACGCAATGTGGATGAGGCCCACCTCGTTCTGCCGCTGGTGCGTCCCGGGATCGATCTGCTTTCCGACGTACTCGATAAGCTCCACCCGAAAGTCGCCTTTTCGAAGCATGCAAACCGCTATTTCAGCCTCCGGAACGTTGACGACTCGGCTGATTCGCTCGCCCATGTGATGGGATCGAAACTCCTCTTCCATCTCCATCAGGTCCCGGTAGAACTCGACCGACTTCTCCATATCCTTGACGCTAACACCGACGTGGATAAAGTCTTTGACCATAGCTTGGCTCCTTCTTAACGCACTAGTTCCATGCCGTCCGAATACGCACGACCCAACGCGAATCGAGTGCCAGGAGGAGCCGTCGACCCCGCAACGGCGACTCCGGGGGACTCCGCCGGAGTCGCCGGCCCGAGAAGAACCATTGTGCTCTTCTGGCTTAACGCACGAAGTTTAAGTGACAAAACACGAGTTGTCAACGTTTATTGGATTGGCGTGTTGGGCCTTCGCCGGGGTGCTACTGGTCGTTACCGGATTGGGAGCTTTGGGTGGCGTGGACGGTAAAGCTGTACTTATCCCCCCGGTAGATCGATTTTTCCATTTCGAGGATTATTTCTCGGCCGCAGAACGTCACCCCGTCCACCAAGAGACCTGGGATAGGTTTGTGCACGTTGAAGAAGCCGTCGACGCCGGATTCGATCATAAAGGCGCTGAGCATCTGTCGGATTTCGGTCAGCTCGATTCCAAACTCTTTTTCGTAGATATCGTAGAGCGACCCTTCTATGCTCATCCTCTCGATGCCGGGGCACAGTGCTAAGGAGATGTACCGAGCCTCGAGCATCATTGGGGTGTCATCGGCGAAACGTAGTCTCTGGACCTTAAATACCGGTCCCGGCATGGAATAGCGGCGACCGTTTATCAAGGCGGAGTAGCCCTCCGGTATTATTCCCTGGTGCAAGGTCCTGGTCGACGGTACGTAACCGGCTTCGATCATGTTCTTGGTAAAGCTAAGAATCCGGTCTATCGACCGGACGACGGCCTTCTTGCGTACGTAGGTGCCCTTCCCCTTCACTTTGACCACCCAGCCGCCCATTTCGAGTTCTTGGATGGCCTTCCGAGCCGTCGTGTTGCTTACGCCGTAGTGGTCGATTATCTGGTTTTCCGAGGGGATCTTCATTCCCGGCTTTAGGTCGCCGTGCTTTATGGAGTCTATGATTTCCTGGGCTATCGCATAGTATTTCGGTAAATGGGCGCCCATCGGCATTCGCCCTTCCGCTTCGTCTCTCATGGGGAATCGATACGCCTCCGTCGCGCGCAATGGTAGGTAAACAGTATCGCCGTATTATCGTGCTGTCAAACCAAATATCAAACTCAGCGCACTATGTGCAAGTGCTTCGGCTTCGCCGAGTTTCGCTCTTGCCCCGGGGGCCTGGCCCGGCGCGATTTTGTATCCAGCCGAATTTTCGTTGACAGCTCACCAGAACCGTGTGAGAATTGTGTTACTTAGTGCGTGAAGATGTTCGCGTTCAGAAGAAGTGAGGGGTAATGCAGGCACTCGTAAAAACTCAGACCGGGGCAGGCTTTATGGAGCTCCGGGAGGTTCCGGATCCTTCGGTCGGCCCCCGGGACGTAATGGTCCGGGTGAAAGCCGCGGGAATCTGCGGTACGGACCTCCATATTCGCAGCGGCGGGTTCTACAGCGTTCCCCCTGTAATCGTCGGCCACGAATTTGCCGGCGAAGTTGTCGAGATCGGCACGGATGTGCAAGCCTTCAGCCCTGGGGACAGGGTTGTGGCCGAGCCGCACCGCGGTGGTTGCGGAACCTGCCGGTACTGCCTTACCGGTCACGTCGAAGTCTGCAGCCAGAAGCGGGCAATTGGCTACAAGGTAGACGGCATTTTTGCTCCCCTCACGAGCCTTCCCGAAACATCGCTCCATCGAATACCCGACAACGTTTCGTTCGAGCACGCAGCTCTTTCGGAGCCTATGGCGGTTTGTGTCAAGGCGGTTCTAGAGCGTAGTGCCGTGGAGCCGCAGGATTTTGTCGTGGTCCTCGGATGTGGTCCGATTGGCCTTCTCTCCGCGGCCGTCGCGAAGGCCCAAGGTGCCCGGGCGGTCATGATTACCGGTACCGACCGCGACGAGGCGATGCGGCTTCCCGCCGCGAGGGCGATGGGAATCGACCATACCATCAACGTCCAAAAAGAGGACGCGGCACAGAGAGTTCTGGAGCTGACCGACGGAGTCGGAGCCGATTTGGTCGTCGAGGCCAGCGGTGCTCAACCGGCAATACAGCAAGCCATCCAGATGGTTCGTATCGACGGGCGCATTACCGGACTGGGCATAACCGGACGAGAGACGGTAGCGATACCCTACGACGATGCCCTCAAGAAGACGGTTCATCTCGAATGGAGCCTCAGCTCCACCTGGACGAGCTGGGTCAGAACGCTTCAGCTCTTGGGGAGCGGCCAGATAGACGTATCCCCGATTATCACCACCACCATGCCCCTTGATCGTTGGGAGGAGGCCTTCGACCTCCTCGAGAAGCAAGAGGCCATCAAAATATTGTTGATTCCCTAGAGGTCGGGAATAGGGAGGAGTTTGGGTGAGCGATAAGTTAGTACTGGGCGTAGACAGCAGCACGAGTGCCACGAAGGTAATTGCGTTTACCGCCGAGGGGCACACCTTGGCCGAAGGCGCCAACCGGTATCCACTCTACAGCGAGCACCCTTCCTGGGTAGAGCAGGATCCCGAGGATTGGTGGACCGCCTTTGCCGCGGGGTGCAAGACGGTTGCGGGTAGCAGCGGCGTCGACATTAAAAAGATAGCCGGCATCGGGCTTACCCACCAGCGTTTTACCTTTGTTCCGGTGGATAAGGATATCCGGCCGCTTCGCCGGGCGATCCTCTGGAACGATATCCGCTGCTCCAAAGAAGCAGAGTTTGCCCGGAAAACGCTCGGGGCCGGAAAGATCTTCGAGCGAACCGGTTATCCGCCGGGGCAGTGGACGCTCTACAAGGCGCTCTGGCTGAAGAACAACGAGCCGGAAGTCTACGAGAAGACCTACAAGCTGGTACTGGTCCAGGATTACTTGATTTATCGCCTTACCGGGAATCTGGTTACCCTGTCCGGTGCCGCGACCATGTCCGGCGCCCTCGACATTACCGAGCCGACAAAGTGGGCCTACGATGTGATAGAGGGTATCGGTGTCCGGAAGGATATCTGGATCGAACCGATTCTGAAGGGCGGAGTCGTGGCTGGAACCGTCACCAAGAAGGCGGCGGAGGAGACCGGTTTGCCGGAGGGGCTTCCCGTGGTGACCGGTGCCGGGGACCAACCCTGCGGTACCCTCGGAGCCGGGGTAACCCAGCCCGGGGAAATTGCCATAAACGGTGGTACCTCCTGCACCAACGAGTTCGTCTCCGACGGTCTACCCAAACGAGACAAGCAGAACTACTTCATCGAGATAAGTCCGACCGGGGACTACTTGGTCGAGAACTACATCCCGAGCGGTGGGTCGGCCTTGATGAACTGGTATAAGGACAACTTCGGGCATTGGGAGTGCGACCACGCCGAAAAGAACGGACACAACGTGTACGACATCATCTACAACCAAGCCGGTGAGACCCCTGCGGGAAACTACGGCGCCATGTTGGTCCCCTACTTCCAGGGAGCGAACGGTCCTTTCTGGGATCTGAACGCCCGGGGTATCTTTCTCGGTTTGAACAACATGACCGGTCGTCCTCAGATGGTTCGAGCGATAATGGAAGGGCTCGCCTACGAGTCCCTCCGGGAAGCCGAGCTTATGGAGGAAGGGACCGGCACCAAAGTCGAGCGCATAATGATGTACGGTGGCTCGGCCAAGAGCGACTACTGGAATCAGACCTTCAGCGACGTCTTTAACCGACCCTTGAGCGTCCCCCACACGGCGGAGACGACCTCTCTCGGCGCCGCCATTAGCGCGGCGGTGGCGACCGGTCTTTTCGGCGATTTTAAGTCGTGCGTAAAGAACATGGTGACGGTTGAACGGGAGTACAAGCCGGTAACCGCAAACGCGGTGAAGTACGAGAAGTTCTACCGAAACGTATACGTCAAGATCTACGACCGCCTTGCGGACCTGATGTCGGAGATCGCAACCATAAACGAACAGGATGATTAGCGAATGAATCCACTCAGTCACACCCGAGGATTGGGCAGATGGGGATAGTGTTAGACGGCGTTTCAAAGTCTTTCCAGGGCGAACCGCTGGTTAAGGACATTTCCCTGGAAGTGAACGACGGAGATTTCTCAACCCTGCTCGGTCAAACCGGTGCCGGCAAGACAACGCTCTTGCGGATTATGTCGGGCATCGAGCGACCGGATAGCGGCAGAGTAATCGTCGACGGTCTCGACGTAACCGGTGTTCCGGTACGCAAACGGGACGTTGCCATGGTGTACCAGCAGTTCATCAACTACCCCTCCATGACGGTCTACGAGAACATCGCCTCTCCCCTGCGGGTATCCAAGACGAAGTTCTCCGAGTCGGAGATCGACGCCAAGGTGCGAAGCGTCGCGGAGCTCTTGAACATTGCCCACGTATTGACCCACTACCCGCAGGAAGTGTCCGGGGGCCAGCAGCAGCGGACGGCGATAGCCCGGGCGCTGGTCAAGGAAGCATCCTTGATCCTCCTCGACGAGCCCCTCGCGAACCTGGACTACAAGCTTCGGGAAGAGCTCAGGGGTGAGTTGAAGCGGGTTTTTCGAGAACGAAAAGGTGCCATCGTCTACGCGACTCCCGAGCCGATCGATGCTCTGGCGATGGGAAGCCACGTCGGGCTGATGCACCAGGGAGAGTTGCTCCAGTACGGCCCCGTAGAAGAAGTCTACAAGAGCCCTCTGACCGTGGAAGTGGGGGAGTACTTCAGCTATCCGACGATGAACATGGTTCCGGTGCAGGTGATCAGGCTCAACGGCCGGGTGACCCTTTCTGCCTCCGAAGAGCTCTAGGCGACCTTTCCAGTTGGAGAGGTCGATCC
>CAZLDK010000086.1:0-10194 GCA_964558285.1 uncultured Spirochaetaceae bacterium
ATCATTTTCCAGAGTAGAGTAGAACCATGGAGTCGATTGTAATCAAAGCCGTCTTCGACGACGAGGCTCGCGTTTGGGTGGCCAGTGACGATACCCTGGGACTTGTTGCTGAGGCGGAAACGGTCGAAGTCCTTGAGTACAAACTCCAAGAGTTGATCCCCGAGCTCGCAGAGCTAAACGGCATCGAGCTACCGCGACCCATACGGTTCACACTGGTGTCCGAAAGGACTTTATCGGCGTTCGCCTAGTGTCTTCCAACCTCTCGAACGATCTTAAGAAGATCCTCCGCAGTTCTGGATGTTTTTTTGTGCGCCACGGCAAGGGTGATCACGAAATCTGGTATTCGGACATCACCGAGAAGCACTTTCCGGTGGATGGAACGATAAAATCCCGCCATACCGCAAACGCTGTTCTGAAGCAAGCAGGACTCGGGAAACGTTTCTGAGGTAGACCGGGCGTCTCAGCACCGGTAGCCTCCCCGGGATACAACCCGGCAAGGAGCGTCGGCTCCTCGACCCAGTACGAACGCTCGAACGGCGTCATTCTCATTATCCCTCCCCTCGAACGAACTATACCCGGAGGCCCAGATGGGGTCGGCGTGAAACAGCTTCGCTCTCGCCAAGGCCCTCCCGGCCCGTCGCACGGTCTACCGCACGAACGCGGTAGCTACGCAGAAGCCGCGCGCTCCGGACGACGGGCGCTTCCGCGCCGGGGTCTGCTTCCAGGCTCCGGAGGACCGCCTGCCGGGCGCCCAGCCCCGGGACAACCCGGCCGACGTTCCGCATCGCCGCGGCCTGGGTGGTCGCGCTCATCCGCCCGTAGGAATCCCGCATCTCGCTCTCCCCGGCCTCCCGGTATCCCCCGAGATAGCGCGCGATCCCCCGGTAGAAGCGGACCATCAGGCTCCCCGGCTGCACCTCCAGGGCCTTGGTCAGGTGATACGCGGCCCGGTTGTACTCCCGGGCGTAGAGGTAGTAGACCGCAATGCGCCGGCGCAGGGCGTAGTTCTTCGGCTGCCGGGCCAGGGCGGCCAGGAGCGTCGGGATAGCCTCCCGGTGCCGGGTTAGGGGTCGATTGGCGTAGGGGGAATGCTCGTGCCAGTAGTAGAGGAGGAACAGCGCGCCGAAGGCGGTGAGGGTGTCCAGGGCTACTGCGAGGTCGGCACGATCAAAATCGAGGAAGCTGTTGTACAGACCGTGGGCAAGCGCCATCAGGCCGAGGGCAAAGAAAATGACGACGTAGGCTTCCCGCCGCCGGAGGCCGTCGGAGAAGTACATCACGTACACCACGGCGCTTCCCCAGACGGCGGCGTACAGAAGATGCCCCGGTGTCGCCAAAAGGAGCCGGGAGGGCAGCACCCAGAGGCCGTACCAGTTGGCGTAGAAGACGTTCTCCACCATCGCAAAGCCCAGGGCCACCGCCGCCGCCTGGAGCACACCGTCTCGGGGCTCGTGGATTTGCCGGAAGAAGCGCGCCGCAAAGAGGAACACCGCGAACTTGGCCATCTCCTCGGTCAACCCAACGAGAAAGATATTGTAGTAGAGGGTGCCGAAGCCCGGGAGTAAGAACCAGAGGTAGGCGAAGGGGTTGAAGAAGACCAGGATGTCCGTCAGCGGAATCGAGAGCATACCGATCAGAAAGCAGAAGACGATAACGGCCCAGGATCCGGGCTTTTGCTTCCGGGCCGGGTCGAGCTTGAGGATGATGCCAAGGTAAACGGCGGTAGCCGGGGCCAAGATTCCGATAGCGGCAAAGGTAATCAATGTGGTATTCGCTCCCTCCACGCTTTCCGGAAAGCGGCACCGGTAAGGCCCAAGAGCCCGGCGGCGCGTTCGCGGTTTCCTTCGGCGATGCGCATGGCTTCCAGATAGTAGTCCCGTTCCAGCTGCCCCAGAATCTCCCGGACGTTCACCCCCTCCGGAGGAATGGCAACACGGTTGACGGGACCACCTTGGTCGGCGTCCTCCGCCTCCGGGGCCCCCGCCCGCCGTACGCCCGGCGGCAGAAGATCGACGCCGACCTCGTTACTCCGGGCCCGGGCAAAGCAGTCCTGTACGACGTTACTGACCTCACGGACGTTACCCGGCCAGGAGTAGTCGATAAGCGCCTGGAGGGCTCTTTGCGAAAAGTGCTTGCCTTCGTGATACTTCCGGTTCCAGTCGTCGACAAAGAGCTCCACGAGGGGCGCAACATCGTCTTTGCGCTCCCGGAGCGGCGGTAGTATCAGCCGGGACTGCTTGAGGCGCTGGTAGAGGTCGTGGCGGAAGGTCCCCCGCTCCACCATCGCGGCAAGATCGTGGTTGGTGGCGGCGATCACCCGGACGTCCACGGTGCATGGGGTATCCTCTCCCAGGGGCGTCATGCTTCCATCCTCCAGAACCCGCAGGAGCTTGGGCTGGAGCTCCAGGGGAAGGTCCCCCACCTCGTCCAAGAACAGGGTACCACCGTCTGCGGTGCGGAAGGCCCCCAGGCGGTCGCTCTTGGCGTCGGTGTAGGCGCCCTTCTTCTGCCCGAATAACATGGACTCCGCCAGCGTTGCGGTAATGGCGGAGCAGTTGATGGACGCGAAGGTCTGCTCCCGCCTGGGACTGATCTCGTGGATCTGCCGGGCGATGACGTTCTTCCCGGTTCCGGTCTCCCCGTCTATGAGCACCGAGACGTCGTACTTGGCTACGCTTTCGGCCTCCTCCAACACCCGTCGAAACGCAAGCGAGGCCGCCACCACGCGCTCGGCCTTCCGGCTGACCCAGGGGCCGGCGGCTTCTTCACCAAGGGTCTCTTCCCCGACGCCTTTTCTCGGGGCCGCCTCCCGGACCGCCGACTGACGCAAGAGAATCTTGTCCGGCTCCTCGGCCCTCCGGGGCTCCGGGAGGGTGACCGCCGGCAGCCGGGTGTCGCTAAAATCGACCTCCTTGATCCGGTAGCTCCCGGCGGCGAAGCGGGCGGGAACGCCCTGCAGGAGCGTGGCGCCGAGAGCTCCGCTTCGCACCAGAAGAAACCAGGCGGTTTGCATCTGCGGCGTCCCCGGATCCAGGAGGACGGAGAACTCGACGTTTCGGTGTGCTTCCCGGGCCTTGATGTCCTCTACCCGGGCGGCCAGCTGCTCGTAGATCTCCTCGTAGTCGATGGGAGATGTAAGCTGGATATCGACGAAGCTAAAGCGGTCGAACTCGAGGTCGCGCCGGGCAATGGTCTCCACGCTCCGGGCGCGCTCGACGTAGTCGGGCCCGGTACAAAACAGAATGACCCGGCCGAACTGCCGTGCCTCTAAAAGTGAGAGCACCGGACCGTACTGGTCGCTCTCCTCGACGTAGGGATCGCGGTTACCGACATAGCTCAAAAGGATAGTGGTTTTCTGGGACATACTAACCTGACTATAGCTTCCGACGTCCTCTTTTACCAAGTTCACGGGTCATACCTTGCAAGCGGTGGGCCAACCGGCGGGTACACCCCGCGAACGGCGAAAAGGGCCCCCCGACGCGCCTGCCCGAACCTGCCGTAACCGGAGTTTCGAAACCTGGGTCACGGGGGACCCGCGGTCGGCGGTCCCGGGAGCCTTTCCGGCGGCGGCTTAGGGCCAGGTGCAGGCAGCTGGATGCGTGTTCCCGAAACCGTCTACGGCATCTACATGTAGGACGCGCCGGTTGTTTCAAAGGCTCCGACGATGTCCTGGAGCACCGGGTCGTCACCCGGTAGGAGAAAGGCGCAGAGGTGTTCCATGGCGCGGGAAAGACCGACGAAAACCAAATTACGCAGAAGCCGCTCGGTGGCCTCAGAGTCGTACTGCTCCCGGCGATGCAGGTAGGGCAGGAAGAGAAGTACCACCGGGAAGTCGAGCCCCTTGCTCGAATGCAGGGTGGATATGCGGATGGCGCCCCTGCTCTCGAAGCTGAACTCGTCGTGGGCAACGTTGGCCCAGGCAAAGCCGGCATGGGAAAGCGCCTCCCCGACACTGTCCACCTCGCGGTTCCGGGGGACCAGGACCGCGAGATTCTCCTCCTCGTACTCCAGAACCTCTGTAAAAAGTCGGACCTTGTCGACCAAGAGACGCAACAGGCTATCCTTGCTATCCCCGCGGTAGACCTCCGGGATGGGCCCGTCGCGAAAGGCGACGGTGTCGTCTGTGGCCACCGATGCGGCCGGCGACGACGCGGCCCCGGGCCCGCCGCCTGTCCCGGGACCCCGCCTGCGAAACGCCTCGGCCAGGGCGTGGATCTGGCAGCTGTTACGGAAGTTGGTCCGCAGCACCCGGGTGCGTCCGGTAACCGAGATTCCGGCCCTGGCGTAGGGAGACGAGATGCCGTAGAGGGCCTGCTCCCGGTCTCCCGCCATAATCATCGGGCCCTCGGTTAGAAGGCGCAGAACCCGCATGTCCGCGGCGGTAAGGTCCTGCGTCTCGTCGAGAAAGAGGTAGCGAATCCGCGGCAAGCGCTCGCGCTCGGGCGGCCGGCCACCTGGCCCAACACCCTCGAGGTGCCGGAGCAAGACCAGCCGGGAGTAGTTCTTGCTGAACTGTCTACGCTCCTCCATCTCCGCCACAAGGGCGTCGCGGATCTTCCACACCTCGGCGCGCTGCCCCCTCGACAGGCGCTGGCGCATACCGCGGCGCAGGGTAACCTCCTCGAGGTACTCACCCTCGGTAACCAGCCCCCCAAAGATGAGCGCTTCGATCTCGATGGTCAGCTCCGCGTCGGAGAGAAAATCGGTACTGTTGTGCTTGGTGATCAGCTCGTCGAGTATCTGATAGTTGATGCGATAGTCGTCGTTCGCGGCCCGGAGGCAGGAGTAGAAGAAGCTATCGATGGTGCGGACATCGGCCGCCGAGGAGGCGGCGCCCAATACCCCGGCAAGGTAGGCGTCGTAGCGTGCCAGGGCCCGGGTAAAGGTTAGAAGGAGCCGCTTTTCCGGATAGTCCCCGCCGAAGGCAAAGTCGTCCTGGGTCAGGATCTTTTTGAGCGCCTCGATCAGGACCAGGGACTTCCCGGTCCCGGCACCTCCCCGGATCAGGATATCGTGGTCGCCGTCGACGGCCTCCACCGCTTCGAGTTGCTCCGGGGTAAGCCGCGTGAGGGAGCGCTCGTAGTCCAAACGGGTGCGGGTATACACCGAGAAGCGACGGAGGTTGTCGATGTAGCGCGATAGCTGCTCGAAGATGCGCATCTTCTGCGCCTGCTGCCGCTGCTCCTCCTTAAGACGGCGCCTCTCGGCCCTCAGCTCGTCGATCTTTGTGTCCTTCTGCTCCACCGAGCGGCGGCTCTTTTGAAGCTCCAGATCAACCTGTTCCACCTGGAGCCCCAGCTGCTTGAGCTCCACTTGGGAAAGCTGATACTCCGACAGCTGCGTGAGGAGCTCTGCGTTCTTCTCCTGGACACTTTGAAGCTCTGCCTGGAGGGCCTGCAGGGCGGCGCTCTTCTCTAAGACGCTGGTGCGCTGCGACCAGACCTGGACGCTCCGCTCGAGCTCCCGGACCGCGGGCTGATCCGCGAGTCCCGCCAGGGCGCAGAAGACGACAAAGAGATGGGTCGTGGCGACCGCCTCCTCCCCGTCGCTATCGTGGAAGGCGTGGCGCACCCGGTTGGTTAGGTGGTGCTGCTTCGAAAGATTCTTAAGGCAGTAGAGCTCCTGAACGAAGCGGTTCCCCGCGTTCTCCAAAATCTGCTCTCGGAATCTCCAGAGCAGGTCCGGAAAGGAGATCTCCTCGACAACATCCATCTCCTTCGAGAGGTAGGCCTCGACAAAAGAGTGAATCGCGAGAATGTAGAAGCCTGGATCGGTCCCGGCAAGTCCGACCAGCCGGCCCAACTCCCAGGGAAACATAGAGCTCACGCCTACAACTCCGTGTGGACACAGTATCGGCTATCGAGGCAGCGGGAGCAATGGCAAACCGTCGAACGAATGGGCAACGCGCCCTACCCTCGACGAAGCTTGCAGGGGTGCTGAAGGTAGAGATTCGCCGTCAGGCGCCGCACGCTCTCCCGAGTCATGCCCACCGTTCCGGCGATCTCTTGGATAAGCTGTCGCCGGCCCTCACACCGCCGCCGGCAGCACCTCGGTTACCGCGTCCATTACCGTCCGGATAACGTCGTTTTCCTGGTCGCTGCTGCGAAAGATGATGCCGGAGTCGTAGGGGGGGCATGTGGAAACCGTGGTTTGATAGCTCGTAGATCTCGTAGACCTTCAAGAGCTCGCCGACTTTTCCGGGCAACAGGATCAGCGAGCCGCTGGTTTGCAGCATGTTGATAACAACCAGGATGCCGCTGAATAATGCCGAGAAGACGTTCACAGCGCCGCCATCAAGGAGATGCTGTCCACCGGCCAGGCCAGGTCCGCTCCGGCGGCAATGGCGCGGCACCAGGCGTCGAAGGCCGCAACGTACCACTGTCCGATGGCCGGATAGAAAAAGGAGGAGGCCAGGATGAAGTTGCGGAAATCCTCCGGGTTCGCCACCTCGTGTTCCAAGCGTAGCGACAGATCCCCAAAGTAGAGGCCGGTTGCCGCTCCGATTACCGTCCGGTCCAAGATCCAAATGAGCTTTCCCAGGCTGGGCCAGGAGCGGACCGACCGTAGCGGCGGCTCCGTGTCCAGCCCATCCTCATCCTCCACCCGGAAGTGGATGCGCTCGGCGCCTCGGGTCGCCCGGAAGGACCAGGCCTCTTCGTGGACCGTCCGGCTGTAGCGGAAGCGCACCACCTCGATCTGCCCCTCGGACAGCGGCGGCAGGTCCTCCCCGCCCCGGATGCCGGGGCCGATGCTCCGGCTCAAGACGTCCTTGAACTCCCGGCTCAGGCTCTCCGAACGGAGAAGCGGAGGAAGCGTGTCGAAGGGCGCCTCCTGCCGCCGGTTACCGAGAATCCGCGACCGGCGGATGCGCTGCGGGTCGTCCAAGCCTTCGGGACCGGCGTTCAAATCGAAGCCGGCGATGGTGGGGAAGTGCCGGGGTGGCCTGTTAAGGCGCCGCCGCGGTCCGTTTGCGCGGCCCGGTGCGGCTATTTCCGGGGCGCCGGTTGTACGCTGTACCCCGGGTGACGACTGCTGCTGATTGATACTGTTTTCGGACATAAAAAAACCTCCCGTGGTGGGAGGTCCGGCTGTGAAGTGCTCCGATAGTACCGCGCCCCGCCGACGGCGGTTTGCGCAGTCACATCGTTCCGGTGTTACCCGGGCGGCATTGGCACCTTACCGCGCCCCGTTGACGGGATGCTGGCAGGTTGCCGGACGATCACAGGGCCGGACCCTCACGTCGCTCTTGATGTTGAGGTAATCTTAGGAGAGCAAGGGCGCAAAGTCAATCGGCCGCGCCGCGTTCCGCCGGCCAAAGAGTTCTCCCACATGGCGCCCACATCGTCCCGCAGCTCCAACGGCTCCCATCGGCGGATCAAGGCGTTGCGTATACCCAGGTCCCAGAAATAGGTCTTGGGCTTCTTGGTCACTTTCTTTCGAAGATTCCGGCTGTAGCCGTAGACCCGCAACAGCACGAAGCTCTTCGATAAGCTGGCGCCGGCCCTCGGTGGTAGGCCGAGTCGTCGGCTCCGGGTAGTCACCGTAGATGAGGCGTTGGGGAAGGATCTCTTCCAACTCAAAGGGCGTTCTGAGGGAGAGTGATCATAGAGCAATGTGCACCTCGTACCCTTCGGTCAACCGCCGCCGCGACGGGACAGCCTCAGTGCCGATCCATGACGACGTCGATCCCGCCCAGCACGAGATCCATGGCTGACTGTGTCAGCGTAACAATCTGCGAGACGTTTGCCGGCGAAGGGTTCGGTGGTCGGCATCGGATGCGAAGTTATCGGCGGGTTCGCGGACAGTTTCCAGAGCCGCGTTCATCGACTCGGTGACACGATCAGGTGCGTGACGTGCAACGTACTCCGCGAGAGCCCGGGCATAGAGGTCACTTCGGGACCGGTACCGCTGCCACGCGAGGCGCTCGGCTCTATCAGCTGGTGGATATCGCGACTAGTAGACACGCCCCGGAGGGACCCGGTATTACTACCAGGGGGACTTGAAGTATGACACCTGACATTCGAACACGATACATGGGATTGGAGCTCGCCTCGCCGGTAGTGGCCTCGAGCTCGGAGCTGACGAACAAGCTGGACAACCTGAAGAAGCTCGAGGACGCCGGGGCCGGGGCGGTGGTTCTGCGGTCTCTCTTCGAGGAGGAGATCGTTGCGGAGATGGAGCGCGTCGAGACGGAGATGCACCGGCCGGGTCCTCTCTTCCCCGAGACGACGGAGATGGAGGATCTGATCGATCCCGCCCAGACGGTGCCCGACTACCTCGAGCTGATAGGCCGAGCCAAGAAAGAGCTGGGAATACCGGTTATCGCCTCTATCAACTGCGTAAGCGCCCAGAAGTGGACCTCTTTCGCAGCCAAGCTCGAGGAACAGGGGGCGGATGCTCTGGAGCTCAACATCTTCCTCCAGCCCTCCGACTTCCAAGCGGCGGGAGCGGCGGAGTACGAGAAGATCTACTTCGACATCATCAACACGGTTCTCGAAGAGGTCGGCATTCCGGTCTCGGTGAAGCTCAGCTACTACTTCACCCTCCTCGCCCAGACGCTCGGGGCCATCTCCAAGACCGGCATCAAGGGCCTGGTGCTCTTTAACCGCTTCTTTGACCCCGACTACGACGTCGAGAACCTCAAGATCGTCCCGACCAATGTGCTGAGCACCCCGGCCGACCTTTCGACGTCCCTGAAGTGGATTGCCATTATGAGCGGGAGGGTGGACTGCGACCTGGCCGCCTCCACCGGCGTCCACGACGGCGACGGGGTCATCAAGCAGCTCCTCGCCGGGGCACAGGCCGTGCAGGTGGCCTCGACGCTCTACCGCAACGGTCTCGGCGTGGTCTCCGGGCTCAACGAACGCCTCGCCGCCTGGATGGAGGAGCGGGAATACGAGACCCTCGACGACTTCCGGGGCACCCTCAGCCGGGAGAACATCGCGAACCCCGCTGCCTACGACCGGGTGCAGTTTGTAAAGAACTTCCGGTCGATGAGGTAGCCGTAGCCGGCGCTGGAGGTCCACGCCCACTTCGGCGCCTTTTACGGTCCGGAAAGTGGCCGGGGTAACAATCTTGAGCCCCCGGGGCCCGGCGGAGATGCTCCTGGAGAAATGAAGGGTGGCGGGCACGGGCTACTCGTGCATATCATATCACCACCTTTCCCAGAGACTGGAAATCGGAACGGCGTACAAATCTTTGCCAAAAGGAACTACGGCGTTGCCGTCATAGAGCAGCACTCCCACCGCAAATCGGCCGCCGATCGCGTCCTGCAACCGGCGGAGCCCCTTGAAATCGCCCTCGGTCACGGTAGCTGCCGCCTTTACCTCAACACCGGCAACCAGACCCTTAGATTCGAGTACGATATCTACCTCCTCCTTGTCCTTGTCTCTGAAATGATAGAACGAATAAGGAGCTTCCTGGGCGCTTGCCATGCGCCGAAGCTCCTGGTAGACGAACGTCTCTAGTACGCGTCCAAACGTGGCACGATCTTGCCACAGCACGTCGGAATCGAGACCGAGGAGCGCGCATGCTAAGCCGGTATCGCCAACATGAAGCTTCGGGGTCTTGACCAGGCGCTTTGTTCTGTTGCTGTGCCAGGGAGGCAACTCGTCGACCAGAAAGATCCGGGACAAGAGCGTGACGTACTCACGAATGGTTGGGCGGCCAATTGCAACTTTAGCTCCGTCCAATTGAAACCTTTTACGCCAACCCCCGCGCCGGCGTAAGCCCGCGGTTCCTACCCGTGGAGCGTCTCGTTGTTGATGTCGACAAAGCGCTCGGTCAGGGCTTCGGTTAGCTCCGCCAAGGCGGCGTTCTCCCGCGCCGGCGGCAGCGCCTCGTCGAAGACGGTGATGGCGTAGACCGGAGAGGTCTTCTGTACCGGCCCCTCTTCGAACTGCACCACATCACCAAGCGTTACATCCCGGGCCAGCCGGGTGTCTTGGGTCACCAGCATCTGCGGCACGTCGCGCCTAATACCGATACTCGCGTAGGCGACGTCCCGGGCGCCGTCGGTCATCGGCCCGATACTGACGATGGACCCCGAGTAGGTCATCATCAGGGCGCCGGTCCCCTCGTCCTTCGAGTACGACTCTGCGCCGATCATTCCCCGGCCGGCAGTGTGGTGCTCGAAGGCCCGTTGCTTCTCGAGCCACCCTTCGGCGAGGAGCTCTTCGCCTCCCTCTACATCCT
>CAZLDK010000086.1:10204-11522 GCA_964558285.1 uncultured Spirochaetaceae bacterium
CCACGAGGAGGCGCAAATGCTCCCGGACCCGCTCCGGCAATCTGTCGAAATGTTCACCCATGGTTCTTGAAGTGTAGTGGCTGGGTGGGGGGATTTCCAAAGGGGGCGAGGCCCCCGGCGGTAGAGAGCTTCCGGATGCTCCGAAGCACCGGGTGATCCGCGGGTTTCGCTATCCGACCGCTACCCCCCGTCTCCCAGAATCCTTCCCAAGAGCCCCGGATCGATATTCCCCCCGCTGGCGATGACGACGGTGTTAAGGTCGGCCTTCGCCTTCCCCTCCAGGATGGCCGCGGCTGCCGCGGCCCCGGCCCCTTCGAGGAGTAGCTTTCCATCCATAAGACAGACCCGGATGGCCTCGGCGATTGCCTCTTCGGAGACGACGACCACCTCGTCCACGTAGCGGCCCACCATCTCCAGAAGATAGGGCTCGGCCTTTTTCGAGGCCATGCCGTCGGCGATGGTGTCCACGCGGTCGAGCTCCACGGGCTTTCCCGCCTCCAGGCACCGGTGGAAGAGAGGGCTCCCCGCCGCCTGGACCGCCACAATCCGCACCGCCGGCTTCGCCTGCTTCATCGTAAAGGCGATGCCGGATACCAGCCCTCCCCCGCCTAAGGGCACGATAACCTGCTCCACATCCGGGTTCTGCTCGAGGATCTCGAGGGAGACTGTGCCCTGACCGGCTACGACATCGGTGTCCGCCACCGGGTGGACGTAGAGCATCCCCCCGGTTTCGCAGAGCTGTTGGGCATGGGTGTAGGCGTCGTCGTAGATCTCTCCCACGGAAATGACGTTGGCTCCGAAGTTCGCGCAGTTTCGTTTTTTTACTTCGGGGGTGGGCCCGGGGACGCAGACGGTGGCCTGTATGCCCTTCCAATGGGACGCCAGGGAGACCCCCAGGGCGTGGTTTCCCGACGACGCAGTTACCACGCTCTCTACCTCCCCCTGCTCCATAAGGCAGGAGATCTTGTTGTAGGCTCCCCGGATCTTGAAGGCACCGGTGGGGTTCATGCTCTCCGCCTTCAGTTGGACCTTCTGCCCCAGGGCCCGCTTGAGGAACTCGGTTGCGACCAGCGGCGACGCTCCAAAGCGCTCCCGGATCCTCCGGTACGCCTGCTGTACATCCTCCCTGGTAACGGGGTCGAGTCTTTGGCCTTTCATTCGTGGTCCCTCTTCCATCGGTTGAGCATTCCGAGTTCCTTTCACGGTATACCGATTGAAAGAAGTGGTCGACCGCCGCAACGGGCTTGTGTTATCTATCTCCCCACGGACTTGCCCCGCCCCCAATCCTCGCCGCCATCTCCCGCCGCTCCTTCGCCGA
>CAZLDK010000087.1:0-11457 GCA_964558285.1 uncultured Spirochaetaceae bacterium
TTCTACTTCGCCTACTTGGTTATCCTCGGTGCCTACCTCGTCGCCTTGGCGAACGTACCGGAGTATTTCCGAAACCTGGCGGTGAGCCTCGTGGTGTTTTCCGACACGTCGGTCCTGGGGTTCTTCTTCGTCGGGGCCATCCTGCTCCTCGAGCGGGAGGAGGGGACCCTCCGCGCGGTATCCGTAACTCCCCTCCGGCCGACGGAGTTCTACCTGGCCAAGGCGCTTTCGCTGACCATCCTTGCCCTTATCGTCAGCGGCCTCATGACCTTCGCGCATCTTCCGGCTGGGGCCTCGTCGCTCTTCTACTATCTCGGCGTCCTTGGAAGCTCCCTTCTCTACACCTTCGTCGGCATCGGTGTCGCCTCTCAGTCCAAGAGTCTGAACGGCTATTTTCTTCGGGGTACCGCCTACACCCTGGTTTTTATGGTTCCGCTTCTCGATTTCTTCGGCGTCGTCGAATCCCCGCTGTTCTGGCTTCTACCGACGTTGCCGACCTTGACCCTCCTCCAAACGGCGTACCACGGCCACGCGTTTCCGTTGCTCGCTGCCTCCGGGGTGATCCTCTTGGCCTGGGTGTCGGTGGCCTTCGTCCTCGGTCTCTACGCCTTTCGCCGGTACGTCATCTTCCAGGACGGGAGACCCGAATGAGCCGCTTCCTTTCGATCCTTCGGGGCGACCTTCGCAGCGTCCGAAGAGACTCTATGCTGCTGGTGGTGTCCTTCGCTCCCCTCCTAATTCTCGCCCTGCTTCGATTCGTCGTCCCACAGCTCGATTCCTACCTGCAGCGACAGTTCGACACTGAAATAGACCGTTTCTTTCCCGTGATTTACATGCTCTTCGCGACCGTAATACCGCTTCTCTTCGGGATGGTGTCCGGGTTCCTTCTCCTCGACGAAATGGATCAGAGAATCCTGAGCTTCGTCGCGGTAACACCCACGGGACGGGCGGGGTATCTGGTGCAGAAGATTCTTGCGCCGACGGTGCTGGTCTTCGGCTTCTCGCTTCTCCTCGGCGGGATAAACGGGATCGCCGCGGTCCGGTGGCCCGAGTTCATCGCCGTCGCCTTCCTTCTGGCTCTCGAGACGCCTCTGGTGGCGCTCTTTATCGTCGCCTTCGGGGAGAACAAGGTAGCCGGAGTGGCCTTGGCCAAGGTCGCCGGACTCTTAGTGTTCGGACCCATCGTGGCTTACTTCGGAGACGCGCCTCTTGCGCTGGCGGCAGGAGTCCTGCCGACGTACTGGATCGGAAGGCTTTTCTTTCTTGACGGGGTATCTGCGGGACCTGGTGCATCTGGGGCCACCTGGTGGCTGCTCTTTCTTGCGGCCCTCTGTATCTACGGAGCCTACGGAACGCTTCTCGCCCGGCGTTTCGGCCGGCGTATCTAGTGGCTCGATCGGTGGCGTAAACACAACTTTGGGAGCACACTCAGCCGCGGGGCCGTTTTTTCTCGATCCTCTCTAAAACCGGCCTCTCCAAAAGCCGGGTTCGCACCTCGGGCCAGTCGGAATCGACAACCGAGTACCTCGCCCTCGAGGTGAAAGCGGTCCGGCATCGGATACGGCGCCACCGGGCGCCTTACTCTACCGAGAACCGAAAGACCGCCCGGTGCTCGAGGGGCTTTCCCGGCTCCACGAGAGGGGTAGCGAAGTTGTCGTGGTTCGGGGCGTCGGGGAAGTGCTGCGGCTCGAAGCAGAAGCCGGCGTACTGCGGCAGAGACTCGCTTCGGGCCTCGTCCCGGCCGGCGAGCTTGTTGCCGGTGTAGAACTGTACCCCGGGCATGTCGGTGGAGAGCTCAAGGGTAATGCCGGTCTCTTCGGAACGTGCCCGGGCCGCCAGGGGGAGCCTCGCGGAACCGCCCCCGGGCCGGGAGGTCTCGGTTCCGGGTACAAGGTAACAGATATCGTAACCGTCGCCGGTCCCCCGGATCCGGTCCGAAAGCCGCGCCCCGTCTCGCAAGTCGTACCTGCCGCCGGCGAACTGTGCCACGTCCGCTATCTCCCCGGTGGGAATGCTCTCCTCGTCCACCGGAAGCACGGCGGCTCCCGGAAGCATCACATCGTGGTCGAGGACGGTTCGGGTCGGGTCGCCGGCGAGGTTCCAGTAGGCGTGGTTGGTAATAGAGACCGGCGTGGGAAAGGCGGAACGGGAATTGCGGGTGGCCGATTCGTCGGCTTCCGCCTTCCACGTCATCGAGAGCTCTCCGGCTTCGGACACCAGGTAGGTTACGTCTATAGAAAGGGCTCCGGGAAAACCGCCCTCCCCGTCGGGGCTCGCTAAACGAAACGTTACCCCCGCCGTCTCGCCCTCGCCGACCATCTCCGCCTGCCAGTTACGTCTGGCCCACCCGGAATGGCCTCCGTGGAGGGTGTTACGCCCCTCGTTGGCCTCGAGTTTTCGTTCTCGGCCCGCGACCAGCATGCGGGCGCCGGCGATGCGGTTGGCGTACCGCCCGACGGTAACGCCGAAGTTGGGGTGGGGCTCGAGATAGCGCAGGGGGTCCTGGTAGCCAAGGCTCACCGTCCGGCGGGTGCCGTCTCGATCCGGCAGGCTCACCTCTTGGATAATGCCACCGAAGGACAGAAACGACACCTCCAGACCCGAGGCGTTTTCCGCCTGGATCCGGAGGATTTCCTCACCTACCGGGGTGGCACCGACCACCTGTCGGCTAAGAGTCATTAGATCAACTTGGGACGGGCGATGTAGTCGTCAGCGTGGAGGAGCATCTTGACGTACTGGGCCCGGCGGTAGCTGTTCTTGTCCGGGCTCTGCTTGTTGCTCAGCTTGCCCCGGAAATCCGCGAGGGAGGAGTAGCCCTTTGCGTCCATCCACTCTTCGATACCGGAGACGATCTTGCCGATAACGTCGATCTTGTTCCGGTAGACGGTGCTGACCGCCTGAAACACATCGGCTCCACCGAGAAGCATCTCGATCGCGTCTTCGGCGGTGTGGATTCCGTGGGCGCCGCAGAGACTCGCCTTTACGTTGCCCGCCATGAGTCCCACGAAGCGCAACGCCAGCCGATGGTCGTTGGAGCTCGACAGGTTGAAGGGGTACTCCGCACTCTCTTTCTCGATGTCGAAGGTCGGGTGGAACATTCTGTTGAAGAGAACCATGCCGTCGACACCCGCGGCTTCGAGTTGCTTCATCATTTCCAAGGGGCTTGTGTAGAAGGCGCTCAACTTGACGGAAACGGGAATCTTTACCGCCTTCTTTACCGCCTTAAGAGCGGTGATCTGGTCCTTCTCGATATGGTCCGCCGACTGGTCGAACCGCATCGGGATGGAAAAGAAGTTGAGCTCGAGGGCGTCGACGCCGGTCTCTTCGAGGCGCTTGGCCCAGGTGGCCCAGGTCTCTTCGTTGACGCAGTTCAGACTGGCGATAACGGGAATGTCGAGGGCTTCCTTCGACTTCTGGACCCACATAAGGTGCTCTTCGGGGCCTGCGTGCTCCATATCCGGGAAAATGTTCGTCATCTCTGCGTGCCAGTCGTCGTACATCTCGATGTCTTCTTCCATCTTGTACTTCTCGAGAAGGATTTGCTCCTCAAAGAGGGACTGGATTACGACGGCGCCGGCTCCGGCGTCCTGCATCTTCTTGAGGGCGTCCATGTGAGCGGTCATGCTACATGCACCGACGACAAAGGGGTTACGTAGGGACAAACCCATGTAGGTTGCTTCTAGATTGGCCATGCATTCTCCTCGGGCGGATGTGTTTCTGTGGATCTCCTTACATCATAGTGGGGGAGGTTCTCGCCGTCAATGAACCTTGAATTCGACTACCGCGTGCCGTAGTATGGAATTACACTAATGATTACCCCCAGCGCACGGGGAGCCTGGCAAGCGACGGGCTTTCCACAGATTCTAGACTCTCTCGACTCCTACCAAGAAAAGATCCGGGAGCTCTCGGAGATTATTCTTACTAATTTGGTGATGATCGCCGAGATCCCGGCTCCCACCTTTGAGGAACAGCGGCGGATGCAGTTTCTCCTCGAGCGGTTCAACGAGTACCAGCTCTTGAACTGCTCCACCGACGAGGTGGGGAACGCCCTCGGAATCATTCCGGGGAGCGAAGGAGATCGAAACATCATTGTCGTTGCCCACATGGACACCGTGTTTGAAGAGGCCGAGGACCACACCGTCCTTATCCAGCCCGGTTCCGTTACCGGTCGGGGGGTCGGGGACAACAGCATGGGGGTCGCGGCGGTTGCCAGCCTCCCGATCATCCTCGAGCAGCTCGGCATCACCCTCAAGTCCAACGTCATCCTAATGGGCTCCTCCCGGAGTCTCGGCCGGGGTGATATCGAAGGTATACGCTTTTTTCTCGACAACAAGGAGATTCCGGTTTCCGCAGGCATACTCGTCGAGGGGGTAAAGCTTGGGCGGCTGAGCTACGCCTCGATCGGGATGATCCGGGGAGAGATAAACTACCAAGTCCCCGAGGAGTACGACTGGACCCGCTTCGGTGCGGGAGGCGCCATCGTCAACATGAACGACGTCATCAACCGCATCCTCGAGATCCCGCTGCCCCGGCGGCCTCGGACGACCATCGTCTTGAACTCCGTCGAGTCCGGGGCCTCTTTCAACACCATCCCGACCCAGGCCTCCCTCCAGTTTGAGATCCGCAGCGAGAGCGGAGAGCTGGTCCGGGAGCTCGGGGACCAGATTGGGGACATTACCGCCGAGGTCTCATCCCAGACCGGGGCGGATGTCGTATTCCATGTCCTCTCCCGGAGGCAGCCCGGGGGCCTGAAGTTCTCCCATCCCCTCGCGGACCACGCCCGTAGCATCCTGAAACAGCTCGGGGTCGTCAGCCGGATAACGCCGAGCACCTCGGAGCTGTCGGCCTTTATCGATAAGGGGATTCCGGCGGTGACCATCGGTATTACCGACGGTGATCATCTGAACGAAGAAAACGAGCGGTTGGACATCGACCCCATCGAAAAGGGGATCGCCCAGCTTCTCGGCCTGCTCCTCGCCCTCGACGGAGGCTGTTGTGAAGAAAATTAACGAGTGGATAAAGGAGAACACCTTTCACCACTCAGAGTTCCGGGACCTGAAGGCGCTGATAGAAGCAAAGGAGAAGTCCGGGCTCAAGATCTCCCTCTGCATCCCCACCCTCAACGAAGAGTCGACTATCGGGAAAGAGGTCGTCATTTTTCGCTCTGAGCTGATGCAACGCTACCCCCTTCTCGACGAGCTTGCGGTTATCGACTCCGGGAGCACCGACAAGACCCTCGAGATCGCCCAATCTTTCGGCGCCGACACCTACCTTGCGGCGGACATCCTCCCAAACCTCGAACCGAAGCGCGGCAAGGGGGAGAACCTCTGGAAGGCGATCCATCAACTCGACGGCGACATCGTCGTCTACATCGACGCCGACATAAAGAACATCCATCCCCGCTTTGTCTACGGGCTGGTGGCTCCGCTGATCTACCGGCCGGAGATGAAGTACGTTAAGGCGTTCTACGACCGGCCGCTGGCCTTCTCCCACGGTATCCGTCCCTCCGGCGGCGGCCGGGTTACCGAGATTCTCATACGGCCGCTCTTCTCCCTCTTTTTCCCGGAGCTGACCGCGATAATCCAGCCCCTCTCCGGAGAGTACGCGGTCCGGCGGGAGGTTCTCGAAGCGATCCCCTTTCCGATCGGCTACGGGGTGGAAACCTCGCATCTCCTCGACGTCTACACACGGTGGGGCATGGACGCCTTCGGCCAGACCGATCTAGACCAGCGTGTTCACCGGAATCAGGCGACTCGAAGTCTCGGCCGCATGGCCTTCGGCATTCTCCAGACCTTCCTGTCCCGGGTGCAGTCCTTGGGGGTCGTTCCGGAACTTCCGGAGCTGAGCACGGTGTTGCGGCAGTTTCAGGTAAAGGACGAGGAGTTCGAGACCGTCGAATACCAGATAGTCGAAGAGGAACGCCCTCCGATGGACACCGTCGACGACTATCGCTCGAAACGGGGGCTCCCGGCCCAGGCACCGGCATCCTCGGGCGCCTGACCTTTCGCTCCTGCGACACCCCTGCTATACTGTGTACAATTCCAAGAAGGAGCGACAGATGAACCTCATCATTACCGGCGCCGCAGGATTCTTGGGCAAGAAGCTTGCGAAGGCCCTTCTCGACCGCGGATATCTGGTCGGCTCCGACGGCCGAAAAAGCGAAATCTCCTCGCTGACTCTTCTCGATATAGCCGAGCCCGACGGCCTCCCGCCGGATGAGCGAATCCAGGTCCACACCGGCGACATCTCCGACCCCTCGGTTGCCGCCGACTTGATCGATTCGGAAACCGACGGCGTGTTCCACCTTGCCGCCGTCGTCAGCGCCGACGCCGAGGATAACTTCGACCTTGGCATGCGGGTAAACGTCGAGGGCACAAGGAACATCCTCGAGGCGTGCAGAGAGCAAGAGCACGCACCCCGCCTCGTCTTCGCCTCGAGCCTCGCCGTTTTCGGCGGCGAGCTACCGCCGGTCATCGACGACAGCTTCCACGTGACACCCCAGAACTCCTACGGTACCCAGAAGGCGATCGGCGAGCTCCTCGTCCAGGACTACACCCGGAGGGGGTTCGTCGAGGGGCGGACTCTTCGGCTTCCGACGGTGGTGATCCGGCCCGGAAAACCGAACCGGGCGGCGAGCACCTTTGCCAGCAGCATCCTCCGGGACACGCTCCAAGGAACCACGGCGGTCTGTCCCGTCGAAACCGACGCCCGGATGTACATTGCATCGCCCCGACGGATCGTCGACGGGTTTATCCACGGCTTCGAGCTAAGCCCCGAAGTAGTCGGTACCGTCACCTCCTTTATGCTCCCGGGGATATCGGTCACAGTCGGAGACATGGTGGCGAGCCTGGAGAAGTTTGGCGGAGAGGAAGCGGTAAACCGCATCGAGTGGAAGCCGAACGAGCGCATAAAGAGCATCGTCCTCGGGTGGCCCGGGGACTTCAATCCACAGCGGGCGCAGAAGCTCGGCTTCAAGCCCGACGAGAGCATGGACAGCATCGTCCAGGCCTTTCTCGAAGACGATATCGTTAAGGAGTAACAGAAGGTGAACATCAGCAGTAGAAAGCTTGCCGGTCTTGGAATGTCCTACGCCGTAAGGGACTTTGTTCTCGAGGGAAAGCCACACATCGTCGCCGCGACGGAGGACCACGGTCCGATCTTTTTGATTTCTCCCCCGGACTGGAGTGTCAGCGAGCTTGTTGACGGACCCGGGGGGACGATGGCCGTGGTTCCGGTAAGCTCCGACGGGCGGCGTCTCGCTGCGATTATGGGCTGCTTCCCGGGCTACAAGTTCCACGGCGCCGGGCTCTATCAGTTTGAGGTCCAGGGCGACAAAACCGCCCACTGGAAAAGCACCCGGATGGCGGACCTGCCTTTCGCCCACCGTCTCGAAGTGGTGACGGTTGAGGGGGAGAGCGTCGTGGTCGCGGCAAACATCGCAGAAACCAAGGACAACCCCGACGACTGGGACAAGCCCGGGACCGTCTGGCAGGCCCCCGCGGACGCGCCGAAATGGCGCCTCGAGCCGATTTTGGAGAACCTTCACAAGAACCACGGAATGTACCGGACCTCCTACCACGGTCACGAAAGCATCCTCATCTCCGGTGTCGAAGGACTCTTCGACCTGGCTATTCCCCAAAAGCCCGGCGAAGCATGGAAGCCCGATATGATAATGTCGACGGAAGTGAGCGAGATTGGTTTGGTCGACCTCGACGGTGACGGCACCGACGAGTTGGTAACCATCGAGCCTTTCCACGGGCACCTCTTGCGGGTCTACAAGGAAGAGGCCGGAGCCTGGCAGCTTCGACAGGAGCACTCGATAAGCTTCGGGCACGGGCTCTGGACCGGCACCTTTCTCGGCCGCCCGGGGATTTTGGTGGGGAGCCGCTCCGGCGACAAGACGCTTAAGTACCTATCACCGAAAGCCGCAGGCTCCACGGAGCTTGCCGAGGAAGTTCTCGACGAGGGAAAGGCGCCGGCCAATATCGCCGTCATAAACAACGGAAGCGAAGAGCTGGTCTTCGTTACGAATCCCGGAATCGAGGAAATAGCTCTCTACACGATCTCCGAATAGAGGATGGATTAACGATATGGCGAAGACTCAAGAGCTCACGTCCGACGGGAAGCTTATCCGCATTGCCTCCACCGAGGCGGACTGGAAAAAGCTAGAGGCGCCGGTGGCCCGGCATATGCTTTTCTCGATGATGATGATCCGGGAGGTCGAGCTGGCGCTCCTGGACCTAAAAGATTGGGGACAGATACACGGACCGGTTCACTCGAGTATCGGGCAGGAGGGCGCTGCGGTCGGTGCCATGCAGAGCCTGGTACGGGATGACATAACGACCTCGACCCACCGGGGGCATCACCATTTTCTCGCCAAGGCGTACAACGCCTATTCCGGAAACGACTTCGACCCCACCGAGGGGATCCCGGACACCATTTTCGACGTAACCCACAAGGCCATCGCCGAGATTATGGGCCTCGCTACCGGTTTCTGCCGTGGGCGGGGTGGCTCGATGCATCTCGGCGACGGCTACTCCGGCTGCCTGGGGACCAACGCCATCGTCGCCGGGGGTGTGGCCCTGGCGACCGGCACCTCCTGGGCCGCCAAGCTGGACAAACGGGAGAACGTCGCTGTCGCCTTCCTTGGAGACGGGGGAGTAAACCAGGGCATCGTCCACGAGTCGATGAATATGGCGGCCCTCTGGGGACTGCCGACTATCTACTTTATCGAGAACAACCTCTACGCGGTGGCAACCCACGTCCGGGAGGCCACCTGCGTCGAGCACTTGGCGCAGCGAGCCCTCGCCTACGATATGCTCGGAATCGTCGTCGACGGGATGGACCCCCTGGCGGTTCACCTGGCGATGGAGCGCGCCCGGGACGTTTTCTACGGCAAGGATTCGGAGTTCAAGGGCGCCATCGTCGAGGCGGAAACTTACCGGTATCGGCACCAGGCCCAATCGCTCCCCGGAAGCGTTTACGGCTACCGGAGTAAAGACGAGGAGTCGGAGTGGCTTGCGAAGGACCCCCTTCAGACCTTTCCAAAGCGCATTGTCGACCTTGGGCTTATCAAGTCCAAGCAGGTCGACGCCCTCTGGAAGGAAGCAAAGGCGATCGTCACCCGGGCCGTCGAGCCGTTGACGACCCCCGGCGACAAGAAGGGTACCCGGGAGGTGCGCCTCGAGCTCTTCCCGCCGGCGGAGGACCTCTACCTCGGCGTCTTTAGCGACGGGGCCGAGCTCGCCGACGCGAAGTACCGGGAGGAAGAGGACCTCGAGTTGGTCGAGGAGAAGAGCTACATCGACGTCGTGCCGGAGGTAATCGGCCGGAGCCTCAAAGAGCACCCTGGAACGGTGATCCTCGGAGAGGACGTCGGCCACATGAAAGGCGGCGTCTACATGGCGACCAAGGGGCTCTCGAAGAGCTACGGAAACGAGCGAATTGTCGACACGCCGATCTCCGAAGGGGGGTTTATGGGGCTAGGTCTCGGCCTCGCCGTCTCGGGTAAGCGGCCCATCGTCGAACTGATGTATCCCGACTTCGCCCTGGTGGGGGCCGACCAGGCCTTCAACCAGATCGGAAAGCTCCGCTACATGTACGGGAACCAGTACGACGTTCCCTACCTGCTGCGGACCCGGGTTGGTGCCAGGACCGGGTACGGTGCCCAGCACTCGATGGACCCGGGACCTCTCTTCGCGATGTTCCCCGGGTGGCGGATCGTCGCCCCGGTGACGCCGGCGGATTACATCGGCCTCTACAACACCGCCTTCGACAGCCTTGACCCGGTGTTGATTATCGAGCACAACCGTCTCTACGCGACCATGGGAATGGTGCCGAAAGAGCGGGACTACTACATCCCCTTCGGGAAGGCTAAGGTACGCCGGATCGGCGGTGACGTTACCATCGTCGCCTACTCCTACCAGGTCGTCATGGCCCTCGAAGCGGCCCAAGCCCTCGCCGGAGAGGGGATCGACGCGGAGGTTATCGACCTGCGGACCGTCGACTACCCTCATATCGACTACGCGACCATCGGAAGCTCCCTCGAAAAGACCGGCCGGGTGGTTGTCGCCGAGGAGGGGATGATAAGCGGCGGCATCGGCTCCCAGCTGGCCTCGGAGATCCAGGATCGATTCTTCGATCTTCTGGACGCCGAAATAGGCCGGGTTGCCGCGAAGCAGGTGCCGATACCCGTGTCCCGGATACCCGAAGAGCGGGTGCTTCCCTCGGTGGATGAGATTATCGCGGCCGCCAAGCGGGCGTGCTACCGTTAGACAGAAGGAGCAATTATGGAATACCGAAGAAAGGCGGATCTCGAGATTCAGTCCCTCCCGGGGCGCGGAATCCAGAAGTGCATCGGCAAGGACGGCCCCATCGTCTCCGGGAAGATGACCGTCGGGTTTGCCCGGTACAGCGACGAGTTCGGGCCGATGGAGCCCCACCACCACGCCGAAGAGACGGTGCTGATACTTGCGGCGGAGAAGGGGCGCACCCGGTACGGCGGCGAGCCCGACGCCCTGGAGCATAGCCTCGATCTGGAAGCGGGGATGCTTCTCCACTTTCCCGAGCTCGAATGGCACGTCTTCGAGTACGACCCGGGTGGATACGTCGAGATAGCCTTTATCTACGGACAGGTGGACAAAATCCGCCCCGAAGAGATGGAGTAGGCGCTCTGCGTTGTTTCGCCCAAATATTGTGTATACAGTCTTGGCACGCTGACAAAAGTTTTTAAGAGAGGAGACTCAGGATGCAACGCATAATAAACGATCCGGATCTTGTCGTTCCCGATTATCTCAAGGGCTTCTTGAAGACCCATGCGGATTTCGTCGCGCCGACCAAGAACCCCCGGGTAGTCAAGTACAAGGACGCCCCGGTGGCGAACAAGGTCGGCATTGTAACCGGCGGAGGGTCGGGGCATAAGCCGGCCTTTGTCGGGTACGTTGGAAAAAACCTCGTGGACGCCGTAGCCGTCGGGGAGATTTTCTCCTCTCCCACCGCGGCGGCATTTTACGATGCTTTCAAGGCCGCCGATTCCGGGAAGGGCGTCGCCTGTCTTTACGGCAACTACGCCGGTGACAATATGAACGTAAAGATGGCCGCCGAGGAGGCGGAAGAGGACGGCATCGTCGTAAAGACGGTAGTCGCTAACGACGACGTTCCCTCTGCTCCGAAGGAGGAGCGGGAGAAGCGCCGCGGCGTCGCCGGGGAGATTCTGATGTGGAAGGTAGGCGGCGCGAAGGCCTCCCAGGGCGGAAGCCTCGACGAGGTTATCGCCGTTGCCCAGAAGGCGATCGACAATACCCGGAGCATCGGCATCGGCCTCACGCCGTGCACCATCCCGTCGGTGGGCAAGCCCAACTTCTCCATCGAGGCGGGAAAGATGGAGTTCGGCATCGGACACCACGGAGAGCCGGGAATAAAGGTAACCGACCTGGTGACAGCCGACGAGATGGCCGC
>CAZLDK010000088.1:0-11444 GCA_964558285.1 uncultured Spirochaetaceae bacterium
CGGAACCCATTACCCACGTTCTCGACCGCTTCCGGAAGGATCAGGACACGCCGTTGCTGCCGGTGGTGACCGAGAATCACGAGCCGATCGGGCTTCTCCGGGAGAAAGACTTGAAAGACTACGTCTACTCGCCCTTCGGGATAGCGCTCCTGCAGAATCGGAACGGCGCCAAGAGCGCCCAGTCCTTTACCAGCAAGGCCCCCATTGTCGACATCCATTCCCGAATGGAGAAGGTCGTCGAGGCGTACGCCATCAACCAGCACGCCGAGGCCGTCGTCATCACGGAGAACGGGCGCTACTGCGGACTGCTCCGGTCCCGGGCACTGATCGAGGCCCTGAACGAGCGCCGCGTCGAGGAAGCCCGGGATCAGAATCCACTCTCCCGACTGCCCGGAAACCACACCATTTCAGAGTACCTTTCCCACGCCCTCTCCCGGGGCGACGGGTCGGGGTACGCTTTCGTCTACATAGATTTTGACCACTTCAAGGTATTCAACGACACCTACGGTTTTCGTCTCGGCGACCGGGCCATCATGATCTTTGCCGACATGCTCCAGGGACTCGTAGCCCGGACGGGCCTCTTCGCCGGTCACATCGGGGGAGACGATTTCTTTCTGGGGATTCCGCTGGATAGGATGGACTTCGCCACAGTAGAGGAGGAAATCCGCGGGTTGATCCCGAGTTTCGCCGAAACCGCCCGGGGTCTCTACTCACCGGAGGACCGCATCCGAGGATACGTCTTCGCGGAAGGGCGAGACGGTCGTCGAAAGCGTTACCCTCTTCTTTCGGCGAGCGCGGCGGCGATCTCTATCCCCGGGGCGATAGCAGGAAGGATCACGACAGAGGAGGTGAGTGAGCAGATAGCGACCCTGAAGCTACTGGCCAAGAACCTGCCCGATAAGTTTGCGGCAAAATTGTTGTCCTCCACCGTTCCTACTTCATCAACGCGGTTCGCCCGTCGAAGATAAGCTCCATGCCGGTTTCTTCGGCCATCGACCGCATCTCTTCGTCCGAGGGTCTTGCCGGAGGTGCTTCGGCGTACCGGGAGGCCGCCTCCAAGGCCATGGGTAACACGTCGATGTCGCCGACGCTGTTGACGAAAAGCCCCGGGTGGCTGAGGATCCACCGGATGGCCAGGTCGATATGAGCCGGGTCGGTCAGTGGTTGATACCAGGTGCCGGCCTTGCGCTCCTCGGGCCAAGGGCGCCGGGCGAGGGACTTGATGGTCTGGAGGGCGGTTTCCCGCCGGGAGCACTCCTCGGCGAGGGCGGAAAACGCCTGCCGGTAGTCGTCGTCCTGGGCCAGTAGCCAATTGTACGGGACGAGGACCGAGTCGAAGGGAAACCGATTTAGGGCTTCGAGGTGCGTCCCGGGGGCCGCCATACCGTGGCCGGTTATGCCGATAAATCGAATCCGTCCCTCATCGCGAAGCTCCACGAGGGCCTCCAGGGCGCCTCCGGGGCCCAGGGCCTCCTCCCACTCTTCCGGCTCGATAAGGTTATGGAGCTGCAAGAGATCGACGGAGTCCACCCCGAGCCGCTCCAAGGAACCCAAGAACTCCGCCTTCGCGGCGTCTTTCCGCCGTTCCTTGACCTTCGTGGCCAGAAAGTAGCGGCCGCGGTTTTCTGCCAGCCAAGGAGCGATCCTCATTTCGGCGACACCGTCGCCGTAGCTCGAAGCCACGTCGATGTGGTTGATGCCGTATTCGCTGAGCACGTCGAGAGTCCGCGCCGCATCCGCTTCGCTAACCTCGCTCAGAGCCGCAGCTCCAAAGAGCACCCGGGTGCTTTGATGCCCGGTGCTTCCGAAAGGAATCCTCTGAATTTTTGCCGATTGGTCCATCTAGTAAGCATAGCGGCCCGGGAGTGCCGCTATCAAGTCGGGGCCATCGAGTCAGCCGAGGGAGAGGCTCTCGACGACACGCAGGAGAGTCTCCGGATCCCCGAAGGCACCGGCCTTGGTGGCGATGTCGAGGGGGCCGAAGCGGCTCTCGGGAACCCGGCCGAAGGCTACGCCGGGCTCGATCTCGCCGAGGAGGACTATGTGCCGTGCTTCGAAGAGTCTTAGGGTCGAGGTTGCGGTCTCCCCGCCGACGAAGAGAATTCGGGGCCGGGCGCCGGCGGACAGAAACTCTGTCGCTATCGCCGCGACTCGATCCGACGCCCCGGCGAGGGTGGGCCCGGGGTCCGTCGCGACCACCGCGACCCCGCCGGCGGCTATGGTCGCGAGGGCTCTGCGGGTCCCGGCGACGGAGACTTCCGGCGGGCCGACGGGCGTGACGACCGGGGCCCCGGTGGCCCCGCGGAGTCTCTCCACCTGCCGCGCCGCCTCGCTGCTCCGGCTTCCGGAGACAACGAGGATTCCGTAGCTGCCCGGGGACCGGGCCGGGGTGTGTGTTGCTTCGGCTGACGACACCCAAAGCGCCTCGTCGTCGTCCCTCGCCATTACGTCTGCTATCGCCGAGGCAAAACCACCGCTCCCGGCGAGGAGAAGGGGGCGCTCTCGAGGCCGACCGATCAGAACGGTAGCCGCAAGGTCGACAAGCTGACCTTGTTTTACGGCGTCGGCGACAAGAATCCGCCGGGGCCACCGGGCTTCCGGCGAGTCCTCCCCTCGGAGGCTTTTGACTTCTTGGAGGTCAGTGAACGCGACGTCGAGGCCTTCGGCACCCGTGGCGTCGAGGAGGTCTTCGATGGTGCCGTTACCCAGGGGCCTGCCGTGGACCACACACCGGCCGCCCTCGGTGGTGCGTCCTTGCTCGGGAAACGCTGGGGCAAGCAGGCATTCCGATACTCCGGTTGCCTCCATCGCGGCGGCAATCTCGGCACCGACGTTACCCCGGAAGAGGGAATCGATCTTCTTGTAGACCACCCGGGCCCCCATTCTTCGGACCAGTCGCGCCACCTGGGTAACCGATTTGGCGGCTTCCGCCGGGCCCCGGTCCCGGCTGTCGGTGTTCAGGACTAGAGCCGCGGCTTTCGGTAGTCTTCCCAAGGCGGCGGTATCGATGACGACGACGGTAGACAGCCCCCTGCGGGCAAAGGGGGCGCCGCTGTCCGCGGCGCCGGTAAGGTCGTCGGCGATGATGGCGAGGCGCAGGAGTGACGATTGGCTCTGCATCACTAGGGGAGCATAACCTAAGGAGGCGGACTCGTCTCAACGGGCGTCCCCGTGGTAGCTTCAACCGGAGAAGAACAATGATAGCCATTACCATGGGGGACCCAAACGGCGTGGGCCCCGAGATTGTCGTGCGAGGTTTCGCAGCGGGTATTTTCCCCAAAGACACGGTCGTCTACGGAGACGCCGCGGCCCTTCGCGTGGTAGCCGAAGCCCTAAAGACGGAGAACCTCCCCGGGGGTATCGAGCTTGTCGACTGTCGGTTGCTTTCTCGCCAACAGATCAGTCCCGGAACTCTATCCGAGGCCGCCGGTGCCGCGGCGATAGAGTACGTTCGCCGGGCAACCGAGGATGCCCTCCGGGGGGAAATCGATGCCATCGTCACGCTCCCGGTCAACAAAGAAGCGGTCGGTCTCTCCATTCCTGGCTTCCAGGGGCACACCGACTTTATCGCGGACCTCTGTGGAGTGTCGGAGTACGCGATGATGCTCGCCTCGGAGCGCCTCGCTGTCGCCCACCTCAGCACCCATCTCTCGCTTCGGGAGGCGATCGAACGGGTGACCACCCGCCGGGTTGTAACGGTGGCCGGCCTTCTCGATGATGCCCTCCGTCGGTTTCTCGATTCCCCTCGCTTGGCCGTCGCGGGTCTGAATCCCCATGCCGGGGAGAACGGTGCCTTCGGCTCTGAAGACGACGAAGAGATACGCCCCGCAGTGGAACGGCTTCGGTCTTCCGGTATGAAAATCGAAGGTCCCATTCCCGCGGACACGCTCTTCTACCGAGGGTTCTCCGGCGACTACGACGGCGTGGTCTGCATGTACCACGACCAGGGGCACATTCCCATGAAGACGATCGATTTCGCCGGTACGGTAAACGTCACCCTCGGTCTACCGATCGTCCGCACCTCCGTCGATCACGGAACCGCCTTCGATATCGCCTACCAGGGAAGGGTAAACATAGACAACGCCGCCGCCGCCTACCGATACGCGGAGCGGCTTCTCCAGGACCGGAGATAGCGCGACCCTCGATCAGGCTAACCCACCTAGGTTATAGCGCGGACGCAGTCCGGGTAGGATGTTAGCTGCAATGAGCAGCACTATTCGGAGGCAACGTTTCTGGCGAAACGTTCAGACAGGCCTGGTCCTCGTGGCGATGGTTGTTCTCTTCGGCGTCGTCGGATTCGCCTTTCTCGGCGCATCCGGGTTGGCGGTCGTCCTGGGAGCCGGCTTCTTGTTCCTCCTCTTTCTCGGCGGGCAGGAGGTGCGAGTCGACCCCTCGAAGGCGCGACCCCTGGAGGCCGGGGAGGAGCCCCGGCTGGAATCGATCCTCGAGGAGCTCTCCAACGACGCCGACCTTGCCCAGGTACCCGACGTCTACGTATTGGACGCCGAAGAGATGAACGCCGCCGCCTTCGGCCGGGAGTCGAAGCCGCGGTTGGCCGTCACGCGGCCTCTCCTCGAGCGCCTCAGCGACCGAGAGCTCCGGGCCGTCGTCGCCCACGAGGTTACCCACATCGCGCAACACGACCTGACCTTCTATCGGTTTTTCATGATGCTGCAGATTCTCACGATAACCGTATCGAGGGTCGGTTGGATCATGCTCCTCCTATTCTGGCCGGTTCTCGTGACTTCGGGCACCCAGCTGCCGCCGGGCACTATCGCGCTTCTGATCGGGGCTCCGATCGTAAGCGTCTTCCTCCAGCTTGGGCTCTCCCGCTCCCGCGAGTACGCCGCGGACCTCGGTGCCGTGGAATTGAACGGGGATCCGGAAGGACTCGCCGCCGCCCTCGAGAAGATCGATCGGCAGCAACAGAAACTCTGGAGACAGGTGTTGCCGGTCCCCCAGCGCCGGGGGCGCCGACAGTCCGTCTTGCGTACCCACCCGGACCAGGACCGGAGGATCGCCCGCCTCCGGGAACTGGCCACCGAGGGCTAGACTAAAGCTCCGTGACGATCAAGTTGTCGATGACCGCCGTGACGCCAAGTGTATAGCTTGCCGCTTCCATGGCGGCGCTTCGGGCGGTCCAGGTCGGCACCGTCCCGGAGAGGGTCACGACGCCGTTTTCCACCTTTATGTCGATGTCTTCGATGTCGATGTCGATCCTCCGGTCGATAACCGCCCGGATGTCGTCGGCTATGAGCTCGTCGCTGATACTCTTCGTCGGAACGACCGTCAGTTCGTTGACTACTCCGAGAACCCCCGCAAGGTCGAGCAAGCGATACTCGACCTCGAACTTCTTCCAGAGGGCGTCGACGCTCCCGGTAACCGTTACGATACCGTTTAAGTGGCTAAGGGTAACCTTGTCTGCGTCGATGGAGGGGTTCCACTCCAACACCCGTCGCATCCGTTCTTCGATCTCCGGGGCAGAGGGGAGGGGATCGACAAGTTCCACGGTCAGTTGGTTGTCCACGGACGTCACCCCGAGCACGACTCTCGCGTCCTGCGTTGCGGCTTCCCGGGCGAAGGGCGTGGCCACGGTTCCTTTAAGGACTGCGGTGCCCCCGTCGATCGTCACCCCGACCTGCGAGGCGTCTACCCGGTCGTCCCAGGCGAGCTGGTCGACTACGTTTCGTTTTACATCCTCTTGTAGCATTGGCATAAGGGTCCTCCTGTTGTGTGGTACTTCTAGAAACGTACCCACCCGCCGGAGGCTTCGAAATAACCAATTGGGACTAGACGAGCCGCGATCCGCGGCTACCCTCTTTCTTCAGCCGATATCAACAGGCTTGTTGACACCCCTTGACGGCCTCAAAAATTATGAATACATTCATATATGAATGAGTTCAACAAAGAGCTCCGGAGACCTAAGCCCCGGGAATAGGGAAGCCGGGCTCCGGTCGCAGAAAAAGCAGCGTCGCCGGGAGCGTATCGTCGAAGCGGCGGTCGAGGCCTTCAATAGGAAAGGCTTCTCGGCGACGACGATGCAGGAGATCGCAGAGGGTGCCGATCTTGCGGTGGGCACCCTCTACAACTACTTCCCGTCGAAGAACGACCTTTTGGTCGGCATTATCGAGGGGCAGATGGAGCAGATCCGGCGGATCGATGTCCGGGAGCTCGCCCGGCGGCTCCGGGACGCGGAAACCGGTAGCGAAGTCGTGTCGTGGATTCTCTCGACCGTCGTCGAGAAGAGCTTGGTCCTCTCTAAGCAGAATTGGCGGGAGGTGTTCGGGGCGATGGTTGCGAGCCGGGCCGAGCTGGACCGCATGGTGGAGATCGACTTCGAGGCGATCGGTCTTCTCTCACTCCTGCTTCGCCATATGCAGAAACGGGGGCTGGTTCAAAAGGATCTCTCCGCAGACGCCGCCGCGATGAACCTCTATTCGGTGGCGGTAGTCCAGTTCATGGTCTACGCCTTCGTCGCCGGTGTCGGAGAGGAAACCCTCTTGGCAAACCTTCGGCAGCAGATAGAGCTGGCTTTTGCCGGACTGGCACCCCGGCCGGTGCCCGGATCGAAGATAGAACGAGGAGTAGCGCAATGAGAAGAACGAAGCGGAACGTGTCGCTGACAACCCTGGGGCTTTGGATCTGCCTAGCGGCGGTGCCGGCTCTTGCCCAGGACCGACCCAGCGCGGACGAGGTCCTTAGGCGGATCGACGAGCTCTACCGGGCGGACTCGAGCTACGCGGAAATGGAGATGCAGATTGTAACCCCCAACTGGGAGCGGACCTTAAGGATGCGCGCCTGGAGCGAGGGTACCGACAAGACCTTTATCCGCATCCTCGAGCCGCGGAAAGAGCGGGGCGTCGGAACCCTCCGGATAGAAGACGAAATGTGGAACTACCTCCCGAACGCCAACCGGGTAATGCGGATTCCGCCGTCGATGATGATGAGCTCCTGGATGGGCTCCGACTTCAACAACAACGACCTCGTCCGGCAGTTTACCTTTACTGAGGACTACGACTTCGATTACGCCGAGGCCGACGATCCGGAAGAGGGCATCCTCTACATCCGGGCGGTTCCGAAGGAGGGGAGGCCCATCGTCTGGGGGCACGTCATGCTCGAGGTCTACGCCGACAGCCTCCTTCCCAGGTCGGAGAGGTACTACGACGAAGAGGGGACCCTCGTCCGGGTGATGAACTTTAGCGAAGCAAAGAGCTTCGACGACCGTCGGATACCCTCGGTTCTCGAGCTGGTTCCCCAGGACGAGGACGGCAAGAGGACGGTCTTGCGCTACCTGGAGGCTGAGTTCAACATCGACATTCCCGGGGGGACCTTTACCCAACGTAATTTGCGGACCTTCCGGAACTAATGCTAACGATCAGAATCGCACTCCGGCATCTACTGCGGCACAAGCGCCGAAGCCTTTTGACGGGGTTGAGCATGCTCGTGGGTTTCGTCCTGGCGTCTTTCTTTATCGGGTGGGCCGACGGGACCTACAATCACGTCATCGACACCTTCGCCCAAAACCGCTCGGGGCATATCCAGATCCACCGGGAGGGCTACCGGGACAAGGAGAGTCTCTACAAGACCATCGACGCGCCCCAGGACGTGGCCCGGGAGCTCGAACAGATCGACCGGATCGTTTCCTGGGCGCCCCGGCTCCTTGCGGCGGGGCTTGTGTCTGTTTCCGAGAAGAGCGCCGGAGCCGAGCTCTTTGGGGTCGATCCGGCGGCGGAGGATCGGACGATGAACCTGTCCGGACAGCTGGTAGAGGGCGCCTACTTTTCCGGGGCTGGTCCGGGAGCCGGCCTCTCCGAAGCGATCCTGGGGAAAGACCTCGCGCGGATCCTCGAAGGGGGAGTCGGAGACGAGGTGGTTATCGTCTCCCAAGGCGCCGACGGGTCGATAGCCAACGACCTCTTCCGGATCGTCGGTCTGGTGGATACCGGGGACCCCGGCCTAAATCGGAGCGCCTTCTATCTGCCTTTGACGGTAGCACAGGAGCTCTTTGTCCTCCCGGGGTCCGTCCACGAGATAGCGATAACCGTGGAGAACCTGAACGCAGTGGGGCCGGTTACCGAGGAGCTCTCCCGGCGCTTCGAGGGCCAGGGACTCGACGTCGCACCCTGGCAGGTCTTCGCCCGGGATTTTTACCGGGCGATGCAGGCGGACAAGAACGGCATGTACATCTCCCTCGTCGTGGTTGTCATCGTCGTCGCCATTACCGTCTTGAACACCATTCTGATGTCGGTCCTCGAGCGGCAGAAGGAGTACGGTGTTCTTCGGGCGGTAGGGACCCGTCCGGGGCAGATCGTCGGGATGGTCGTTACCGAAACGGCCCTCCTCACCCTGTTCGCGATTCTCCTCGGGGCGGGACTCGGCTACCTCATCAACCTCTATTTCTCGACCCACGGAATCGTCCTCGAGAACCCGATTAGCTGGGGGAGCGTCCAGATCGACGTGATGAAAGGGGAGATAAACGCCCGGAGCTTCTACCTGCCGGCAATTACCGTCGCGGTAACTTCGATGACGGTCTGTCTCTTTCCCGCGATACACGCTGCCCGGACCGAGCCGGCAAAAACAATGAGGATGTTCTAGGAGGTTCCGATGAGATTCTATCTAAAGCTCGCCTGGCGAAACATCTTCCGGAATCGGCGGCGAACCTTCCTCACCGGACTTATCATCGGAGTCGGGTTGGCAGCCATGATGTTTACCGACGCCTGGATAGTCGGCATGAAGGAAAACCTTATCTCCTCGGCTACCTCCTCCTTTCTCGGTCACGCCCAGGTACACCGGGAGGGCTTTACCGATCTCTTCGACGGAGAGCTTACGATCCGGGGCCACGAGGAGCTTCTCCGGCGTCTCGAGGAGGATCCCGAGGTCGCAGAGACTACCCGCCGGGCGGTCAGCTACGGGACTATCTCTTCTCCAGCGGACGTTGCCTCGGTTGTCGTCTACGGAATCGACCCGGCCACAGAGCCCTCCCTTTCGCAGGTCGACGAGTCGCTGATCGAGGGGGCGTATCTCGAAGACGCGAATCAAAACGGCGCCCTTATCGGCGTTGAGCTCGCCGAGGAGTTGGAAGCGGCCGTTGGAAGCCGCATCGTCGTCACCCTGTCGGAGGCCGAAAGTGGAAGCATCTCCCAGCAGCTCCTCCGGGTAAGTGGAATCTATCAGACCCACATCGAGCGCTTCGACGAAGGGGTTGTCCTTGTTCCTCTTGGCGTTGCCCAGGGGATGATGGGCCTCGGCTCGGAGATCCACCAGATAGCCCTCCGCTTCGAGGAGCCCCGGTACGCCCAGGAATCCGGGGATGCCTTCGCGTCGGAGTACTCCGGGAACGGAAACGTCGCCGAGCCCTGGCCGGAGTTGCTCCCGCAGATTCGCTACATCCTCGACATGACCGACGTCTCCAACGGGGTTACGGTCATCATCGTTTTCGCCATGATCGTATTCGGCATTATCAACACGCTCTTTATGTCGCTGTATGAGCGAACCTTCGAGTTCGGGGTACTCAGAGCGGCCGGAACCAGGGCCGGGGTCTTGAGGAAGCTCATCGTCTTCGAGGCGGGGTCCTTGGCGGTCTACGCCATGGTTGTCGGGATGATACTCGGGAGCGTTGTCATTGCACTGGGCTCGATCTACGGGATGGACCTGACCGGCGTCGAGCTTGCCGGGACCTCCTTTACGGGGCGGATCTATACCGCCTTCTCATTGCGGCAGTTCACGCTTCATCCCTTGTTGGTGTTCGGGTTTACCGTTCTGGTCAGCCTCTATCCCGCCAACCACGCCGCGAAGATGTCGATCGCCCGGGCGCTGCAGCGGGCACTTTAGAAGAGGAGTAAGAATGGAAGAGGCAGGCAAACAGGTAATCGAAGCCACGGGCGTAACAAAGGACTACCGCCGGGGAGACATCGTTATACCCGCGGTCCGGGGTATCGATATGACCGTCGAAGAGGGGGAGTTTACCGCCATCGTCGGTCCCTCGGGCTCCGGCAAAACGACCTTTCTTAACCTTGTCTCGGGACTCGATTCCCCCACCGACGGGGAGATCTGGCTGCGGGGGATGCTCATCTCGAAGATGTCCGGGAACGAGCTCTCGGACTACCGTCGGGACCATCTCGGATTCGTCTTCCAAGCGTACAACCTTATTCCCGTCCTGAACGTCGAGGAGAACGTGGAGTACGTGATGATGCTCCAAGGGGTACCGAAAGAGGAGCGCCACGAACGGGTGACGACGATTCTCGAGCGGATGGGGCTCGCCGACTTCCACGACCGGATGCCGATGAACCTCTCCGGGGGGCAGCAGCAGCGGGTTGCCATAGCCCGGGCGATGGTATCCCGACCGGCGCTCATCCTGGCGGACGAACCCACGGCGAACCTGGACTCGGAAACCAGCGAGTCTCTTCTTAAGATGATGCGGGAGCTCAACAGCGAAACGGGCATGACCTTCCTCTTTTCCACCCACGACCAACGGGTCGTCGACAAGGCGCGCCGGGTGATTGTTCTCGAAGACGGGAAGGTGGCCCGAGATGAGGCCCGGGAATGAAGGACCTTCGGCGCCGGCACCGGCCTCTGACCATCGCTCTGTTTCTCTTTCTCGGGTTCGTCGCGGACCCCGGGGTTCTCGGCGCCCAGGAGGATGGCTTCCCAGGCTCCTTGAGCGGCTCCTTCAAGTCGTCCCTTTTCCTCGTCCAGGACGCCGACTATCGGGGGACCACCGCGGGGATAGCGTCAAACTCCCTGCGCCTCTCCGGCAGCCTCTATCCCGCGGAGTGGCTCTCCTTCGAGGGGGCCTACCGCGTCTTTCCGGAAGTCCGGTCGCCGAGCTTGGCGGAGGGCGGGGTGGCCGGGCCCATAGCCCCCGTAGCCGAGTACCGGGTGGCGGACCTTCCGGCTCGGGGCTATCCCCCGGAAGAAGAGAACGCCGACAACGCGGCGGTCTATCAGGACCTCGACCGGGCCTTTGCCACCGTCAGCCTTCCCTTTGCCGACATCGACCTCGGCCGGCAGGCCGTATCCTGGGGTACCGCCCGGGTAGTCCGCCCGACCGACATAATCGTTCCCTTTAGCTTTACCGAGGTGGACACCGAGTACCGGCGGGGTGTCGACGCAGCCCGAATCCGTGTACCGATCGGGGGCTTCAACGAAATCGACGCCGGGGCTATCTTCGGAGAGGATTTCGCCCCGGAAGAGAGCGCCTACTACCTACGACCCGGCTTCTACCTCTGGGAAACCGACCTTACGTTTCTGGGAATGGTCTTTCGGGAAAACCTCCTTACCGGGCTTTCCGTGAGCCGGGCCGTCGGGGAGGCCGGAGCCTGGGCCGAGGCCGCCTACGTGGTTCCGGACGCTGCCGGGGGTTCGGCGGGCTCGTCGGCCGACGACTACCTTACGGCTTCCCTTGGGGCCGACCGAAACCTGGCCTCGGACGTCTACGGCTACCT
>CAZLDK010000089.1:0-11413 GCA_964558285.1 uncultured Spirochaetaceae bacterium
GCTCGGGCCGACCTTTATCAAACTCGGCCAAATAGCCAGCGGCAGAACCGATCTACTCCCGATCGAGGTAACGAGGGAACTGACCAACCTTCAAGACAACGTCGCGCCCTTTCCCTACAGTGACGTCAAAAAGAGCCTCGACCGGGACCTGGAGGGATCGCTGTCGCAGCATTTTGCCTCCTTCGAGGAGGTTCCGGTGGCATCGGCGTCGATCGCCCAGGTGCATCGGGGGACGCTTCTCGACGGCAGAAGCGTCGCCGTAAAGGTGCAGCGCCCGGGCATCGAGGAGACCATCGAAACAGACACCGATATTCTGCTGCTTCTTGCGAACCTCGCGGAGCGTACCCTTCGCCGGGCGCGCCTCTTTAGCCCTGTGGAGCTCGTCGAGGAGTTCAGGCGGACTATCGTCGAAGAGCTCGACTTCGAGCGGGAGCGGGAGAACCTGGAGCTCTTCCGGGAGGAGTACCGGCACAGCAACAAACTCTACGTACCCTATACCGTACCCGAGCTGTCGAGCCCTCGGCTTCTGGTGATGGAGTACGTCGAAGGCGAGCGCCTCGCCGAGGTTGTCGCGACGGAGAACCAGGAAGATCGGAAAGAGCGGATCGCCGCCCGGGGGGTCGACATTGTGCTGGAGCAGGTAATGTCGAACGGTGTGTTCCACGCCGATCCCCACCCGGGAAACATCCTGATCCTCGAAGACCATCGCATCTGCTTCCTCGACTACGGTATCGTCGGGAAGCTCAAACCGCGACAGCGGAAGCTCTTGGTCGAGGCCGTAATCGGCACGGTACAGCACGACGCCGATCGAGTAACCGAGGCGATCCTCAAACTGACGGGGCAGCGTCTCGGAAGCCACCGCCTCGACCTTCTCCGGGACGATGTCGACGTCTTGATCGAGGAGTACGCCGACGCCGCCTTCGGAGACATAGACATCAACCGCTTTTTTATGGAGCTCCTGAGGCTGGTGGTTCGCTACGACCTCAAGGTCCCGGCCAATCTGATGCTGGTGATGAAGACCCTCGTAGCCGTCGAGGGAATGGGGGTCCAGCTTTCTCCGGAGTTCAACTTTATCGAGGTTGTCCGCCCCTTCGCCTACAAGCTTCTGCTGCAGCGGCTTAGCTTCCAAAAGGTCCAAGAGGAGCTCGTCGGACTCACGCAGGACTACTCCGAGCTGGCGCGGGCCTTTCCCGGGGATATTCGAAAGATCCTCCGACAGACAAAGAGCGGCAAGCTGCGTCTAGGTTTCAGGGTGATGGGCCTCGAGCCGCTTCGCCACACCTTGGACACGATCAGCTACCGGCTGGTCTTCGGCCTGGTGGTGGCGGCGCTTCTCGTGAGCTCCGGGTTGATTATCCAGGCGAAGGTACCGCCGCTCTGGCACGATGTTTCCGTCGTCGGAATGGCCGGCTTCGGGATCGCCGGTTTCGTGACCCTGGGTTTTCTCGTCTCTCTCGCCTGGGAGCTCTGGCGACGACGCTGATGCGGAAAGCGTAACGGCCCGCGAGCTAGGGAGCCACCCGGCCGTTCCTCAGGCGGACCAGCCGCTGGGAAAGCAGCCGGGCAAGAAAGAGGGCGTAGTGCGGCTTCTGCTTTATCGCGGTTATGAACTCGCGTTTGGATATCCGGAGTAGCACGCTCTGCCCGATCGACCGGACCGTCGCCGAGCGCCGGTTGTTCAGGAGAAAGGACATCTCCCCGACAAAAATGTCTTCCGGAGTTAGGACCGAGATTCGCTGGTTTTCGAAGAGCACCTCGAAGTTGCCGGAGACGATGTAGTAGAGGTGACTCGACTTTTCCCCCTCGGTAAACACGACCTCTTTGTCTTTGAGGACCACTTCCCGCCGGTCGGAAAACATCTCCGGCACGGCGTTGGTTTCGCTCGGCGGGTGCTCGAGCTCGAAGTAGACCTCGTTCCCTTTGTCGTTGTAGGTCAGGTTGGTCAAGTAATGATTCGCCATAAAGATGCCCCGGCCGTGGGTTTCTTCGAGGCCCTCCCGTCCGGTAGCGGTGCTGTACTTTCGCCAGTCGAAGCCTTCCCCTTCGTCACGGACACGAAAGGTCGAGACATTCGGGCGGATCCGGTAGAAGAGGTGCACCCTCTTCTTGCTTATCTCCGGGTCTTGGTTCCGCTCCCGGATTAGATCCATCGAGTCGCCTCCCTCCGCGAGGAAGGCGCTCTTCTCCTCGTATGTTATCCGGCAGTTGCCGTGCTCGATGGCGTTGAGCAAGAGCTCCATGATGGCCACGTAAAACCGCTCTTTCTGCTCGTGGGACACCAAGTTCGCGTTGAAGAGAAAGTTCGCCAAGAGGTTCGAATAGGTCGTAAGGTCGAAGGGATCGTTGTCCAGCACGAAGGAGCCGGAGAGATTCTGGCTCAGTAGCGCGTGGAGATCCCGCTGATAGAGGATGTTGCGATTATGGGAGAGTATCCGTAGCAGCCGGGGCATGTAGAAATCGATTCGTTTGTACTCGAGAATCGATATCAGGTTGACATCCCGGATTGCCGAGGGGACCACACCGACGCGTTCCTGGTCGTAGACAAAGATTACTCCACCGAAGTGGAGCCAAGGGTCGTCCTTGAGCTCTATGAGGAGTTGACGGATCCCCAACACCGGGTCCGAAACGTCGAGGACCACCAAGTCCGGAAGCTCGTAATTGAGGTACTGCGCGAAGGAGTCGTCGTCCTCGAAGAGATCTACCTCGAAGTCTTCGTGAAAGGCCTCGCAGGCGTGTTTGATGTTGGTACTTAGCTGCTGGTTGCTGCTTAGGACGCCGATTACTCGGGTTTCCATATTCATTTTTAATTATCGGCGCAAATCTTAGCGGTCGATAAACGATCCCCCTATACTTGCATTAGACGTACTTTCGAATAATCGACCGGACCGATCCGGCGTAGCCACCACCGAAGAGGTTCAGGTGGTTGATTATATGATATAGATTATACACATCTCTGCGGTCTTGGTATCCCACGTCGAGGGCGCCGGCCTCCCGATACGCCGCGTAGAAGGGCGCCCCGAGGCTGCCGAAAAGCTCGGTCATGGCAATGTCCGCCTCCGGGTGGCCGAAGTAGGCGGCGGGATCGATGATAACGGCGTTTCCCTCGGGACCGACCATGTAGTTTCCGCTCCAGAGATCTCCGTGGAGCAGCGCCCGTTTCTCCGGCTCGACGAGAAGCGAGCCGAGTTTATCGACGATCTTCCGGACACCGCGGCTCATCTGGGAATCCGATAGACCCCTCTCCTCCGCGAGCTCGATCTGGAAGAGCAATCGCTTTTCGCCGAAAAACGAGATCCAGCTTTCGGTCCAGTCGTTCTTCTGGGGAGTAGCTCCGATAAAGTTGTCGCCGTCGAATCCGAAGGGCCCGGGAGAGCTGCCCTGGTGGAGTGCCGCCATCGCCGCCCCGAACTCTTCCCAGAAGCGTGGCTTCCGAGAGCCTTCCGGAAGGTACTCCAAGAGGAGGTACTGGTTCTCGGCGTCTTCCCAGTGGGCCAGCGGCTTCGGTACCCGTATAGCCCCGACCGCCGCCAGGGCGGCCAACCCCGCCGCCTCGGCGGCCATCATCCCCGGCGGGCGACGCCCGTGCTCCTTGAGAAAGAGTCGCTCGCCGTTCGAGAGTTCGAGGAGGGCCGCAGTGTTGATGCAACCTCCGGCGACCGTCTTTCGCGTTTCGACGGAGACGGTATCGCCGAAGAGCCGGGTCAACGCATCGCGGAGATCGACGGCGGAGTCAGCCATTCGCCCTCTCGATAAGACTCGAGCAGGTCCGGTGGACGATCTCGAAGACCCGTTCGAATCCCCCCATGCCGCCGTACCAGGGGTCCGGAACATCGAGGTCACCGTTGGCATCCGGGTCGTAGTCCCGGAACATGCGAACCTTCGCCTGGAGCTCGGGCGTCCGGGCCATCCGCATCAGGTCCCGATAGTTGCTCTGGTCCATCGCCAGAACAAGGTCGTACTCTTCGAAATCCTGGAGACTCATTTGGCGCGCCCGATGAGAGAGGCGAATGCCTTGACGAGCGGCCGTCTCCTGCATCCGGGGGTCCACTTGCTCCCCGACGTGATAGCCGGTGGTGCCCCGTGATTCGACCTCTATTGCGCCGTCCCCCGGGACCGTCCCGAGGATATGCTCCGATACCCCCTGCGCCAGGGGACTCCGGCAGATGTTACCGCTGCACACGTAGAGAATTCGCAGCGGTCGTTTTCGATTCATGGGGGGCACTCTACCAAGATCTCTCGAATTATTGAAGAACGGCGACAGCCGGTCGGGCGTGGAGAAAGAGGGCCTCGTCTATCGACGCGATAATGATGCTGTCCCCCCGAAGCAGAATCGTCCAGGTGCCGCCGTCGGGAGTCTCGATGGGCAGCTCACGAGCCTCCGAGGGTTGAGAAGCCGCGAGAGCGGCGAATACCCCGGCGTAGTCGACCGCGGCGACGTTAAGCTCCTGCTCTTCCTCCGCCTCGTCGAAGAGCTCGTCGGAGAGAAAGACGAAGAAGACGTGGCCGTAGATGCGTGACCGCTCGATCTCGAGGCGCCGAGATCGGGTTTCCAGCTCCCGGACTCGGTAGACGGTCCCTTCATTCTCCAGCAGAAACTGCTCCTCGACGCTGCCGCCGGTGACCAGGTCTACCACCATCGGGACTTCAAGAGGCGAAAAGGCCTCGATGAGCAACAACAAACCGTAGACGAAAGATGGAACTGCCATTCTGTTCTGAGAATCGGCACAAAAAGAGCCGCCCCTTACCGGAGGCGGCTCTGATTACTCTGGTGGTCGTCGGCTATTCGCCCTTTACCGTGATGGTCCGGGGCTTCGATTCCTCGGCCTTATGCAGGTCGAGGGTAAGGATGCCGTTCTTGAAGCGAGCTTCGATTCGCTCCCGGTCGACGTTCCGGGGGATCGCGAAGCTGCGCTCGTAGTTTCGGTGGCTTCGCTCCCGGAGAACGAACTTGTCCTCCTGCCCCTCCTGATTCGGAGTATTTCCACGGATGGTAAGCAGGTCGTTCTCGACGCGGATTTCTACGTCGGCATCCGACAAACCGGGCATTTCAGCTTCCAGGACGTACCGATCCTCGAGCTCCCGCACATCGACGGCAAAACGATGGTGGTCCCATCCGGGGAGCGTCGAGAAAACATCATCCATCCACCGCTCGAGACCATTCTCGATCCCGGTTCCGTTGCTTCGCACTAAGTATCGCATAATGCACCTCCATGCACTGTTTTTGTAAACACTGTTTAGCAAACAACGTGCCAAAACTGGCGGATGCAATACCAAGCGGATAAATTTTTGTAACAGAAAGAATTGGTCGTTCCGGGTCAGCGAACCCGCGTGCTTCCTAGCCTTCCAGCAATCGCCGGCGGATCAAAGCAATCCACTCCCGGTCCCTGGGGCCGGAGGTACTGTATCCTTTTGATACAATTCGCGATTCCGGCCTCCCAAAGGACGATCAAGATGCCTCACCCGGCAAGCTTCTTTACCACGGAGAGGAGCTTGTCGGCGTCGAAGGGCTTCACGATCCACCCCGTCGCCCCGGCGGCCTTTCCCTCCTCCATCTTCGAGCCCTGCGACTCGGTGGTAAGGACGATTATCGGGGTAAACTTATAGTCCCCAAGCTCGCGAACACGCTTCACCAGGGTTATTCCGTCCATGTTGGGCATGTTGACATCGGTTACGATCAGGCTAAAAGGCGTGCCGTCGAGTTTGGTAAGGGCTTCCTCGCCGTCGCCGGCCTGGACTACCACGTACCCGGCCTGATCGAGGACAAAGGAGACGCTCTGCCGGATCGCCGCGGAGTCGTCCACTACCAATACGTTTTTACTCATCCGACCTCCTGATCTATATTCTATTTAACATCTCTAAATTGCTCAAGCCGTTCCCGGAGAAAAGTGACGCCGGATCAGTTTTCAACACCGAGATATCGAACTATTATGGAGCGCGTATGATCCTCTGTTGCGGCGAGGCGTTGATCGATTTTATCAGAACCGGGGCCGACGACGCCTGCTACTACGCCTCCCCCGGAGGCAGCCCCTTCAACACGGCGATCGCCGCCGCCCGGCTCGGGGTTCCAACCGGCTTCTACTCCCGCATCTCCGAGGACATGTTCGGCGACCAGCTCGTCGGGCATCTGAAAGACAACGGCGTCGATGTCTCCTACGTCGAGCGCTCCGAGGACCCATCCACGCTTGCCTTTGTCGACAAGAGCGGAGGAGAGGTTAGCTACGCCTTCTTCGCGAAGGGCAGCGCCGACCGCTCCCTCTCGCCGTCGGATCTACCGGGTCCCTTACCGGAATCGATTCGGGCGATTGCCCTCGGCTCCCTGGCGACGATCCTCGACCCGATAGCCGACACCCTCCTCGCCTTTATCAAAGGGGAGCACGGCAAGCGACTCGTCTCCTTCGACCCGAATATTCGGCGAAACATGATCGAGGACCGGCAGGCGTACCTCGGTCGTTTCTTCGACATCGTGTGCCATTCCCATGTGGTCAAAGCCTCCGATCAGGACTTGGCCTGGATTTTCCCCACGAGCAGCATCGAAGAGGCGGCGTCTTCTCTTCTGTCCCGTGGCACCGAGCTCGTCCTGGTAACTCAAGGCGCAACCGGTAGCCTTGCGTTTACGACCGACGAGAGCGTTGGAGTCGAGGCGCCGCAGACCGAAGTTGTCGACACCGTTGGCGCCGGCGACAGCTTCCATGGGGCCGTCTTGGCATGGCTCCACCGGGAAGGGGCCCTCGTCCCCGGGCGTCCGGGAACCCTTGGCGAGGAGGAGTTGCGCCGTCTGCTGCACTTCGCCGGCCGGGCGGCTGCGATAACGTGCACCCGCTCCGGCGCCGATCCCCCGCGCATCGACGAGCTGGCGTAGCGAGGCGGATCTAGCAGTAGCTCCCGACGATCTCCGCCAGCAGGCGGTAGGTCGGCTCGATCGACGGAAGATGGAGCCGTTCGTCCGGCGAGTGGGCCTGCTCTATCAGCGGGCCAAAGGAGATCATCTCCATTCCCGGGTACTTGTCTCCGATAACCCCCGCCTCGAGCCCGGCGTGAATAACCTCTATTTCCGGGTCGGTGCCGAAGAGACGCTGATATGCTTCCCGGCTTCGACGGACAATCTCCGCGTCGAAGTTGGGTTCCCAGGAGGCGTACTCGCCGTCGGAGTCGGCGACTGCTCCCGTCGCCTCGGCGATGGCGACTATCTTTTCCGTCTGGGCGTCGAGGTGCGCCTTCGACGAGCTTCGCTGGCTCACGAGTATCTTGACCCCGTCGTCCTTTGTGGAGACGGTGGCCAGATTTGCCGAGGTAGCGACCAACCCGGGAATAGTATCTGAGTAGCGAAAGACCCCGTTCGGAATAGCCACGAGCAGGTCCGTAAGCGCGGCGGTCGCCTCCTGGGTGTAGAGCGCCTCCGGGAGGGCCGTCTCCTTGGTCGCGACGACCGTAACCTCCGGATCCGTCGCCGCGAGCTCCCGGCGGAAGACCTCGGTCAGCTCCCGGATCTCCGAGGCGATGGACTTTTCCATCGTCGGCTCCACCACGACGACCGCCTCGGCCTCCCGGGGGATGGCGTTGTGGGCGTTCCCACCGGATATCGTCGCCAACCGGAGGCTCCCGTGCTTCCGCAGACGCCTCAGGGCCCGTCCGAGAAGAACGTTTGCGTTTCCCCGCTGCAGCTTTATGTCGACCCCGGAATGGCCCCCGACGAGTCCCGTTACCGCGATACGCCAGGCGGCGTCGTTCGGGGGGACGGGACCGAGCTCTCGGCGCAGGGTGACGGTGCTACTGCGGCCTCCGGCGCAGCCGACGATAAAGCTCCCGGGCTCCTCGGAGTCGAGGTTCAAGAGCACCTTTCCCGAGAGCAGGTTCGGATCGAGGTTGGTGGCCCCGGTGAGGCCGGTCTCCTCGTCGACGGTAAAAAGCAGCTCCAGTGGAGGGTGCTTGGCGTTGCGGTCCTCGGCAAAGGCAAGGGCAAGGGCGACGGCGATACCGTTGTCGGCCCCCAGGGTGGTGTCCCGGGCCGTAAGCCACTCCCCGGAATACTCGAGAGCGATGGGGTCGTTATCGAAGTCGTGAGAGGAGCTCGGCCGCTTCTCGCACACCATGTCCAGGTGTCCCTGGAGTACCACCGTTTTTCCCGACTCGCAACCGGAGGTTGCCGGTACACGGAGCAGCACGTTACCCGCTTTGTCGGTTTGGGACTCGTACCCTGTCTCTTTTGCGTAGGCGAGGACCCACCGTCGAATCTGCTCCTCCTTCTTAGATGGGCGGGGGACCCGGGAAAGCTCCTCGAATAGTTCTAGAACCCGCTTCATACAACCTCCAGTTGTTTACTTCGTCGGATAGAGCTTCCATTGTACGGAGGGAGCCGAAGTATGCAAATCGTCGAAGCACCGGGCCATCGAGGTCTGTCTTTATAGACGATGGACGATTCGCTTCTCGACGCGGCCCGAACCTCCCTCGGGGTCGACTATCTGTTTCCCTACCAACGGCTGGTGGTACAGACCACCCTCGAAGCCTACGCCGGAACCACCGGAGAAGAGGCCACCCGGCAGATCGTCCTTTTGCCGACGGGTGCCGGCAAGAGCCTCTGCTTCTTCCTTCCCGCGGCGCTGCTTCCAGGCCTTACTGTCGTTGTGTATCCCCTCAAGGCCCTAATCCGGGATCAACAGCGCCGCCTCACCTCGACCGGCATCCGGGCCGAGGCTCTTTCGGGGGATCTTCCCCGGGAGGCGCGGATAAGGGTCCTTAAGGAGCTTGCCGAAGGGGCCGTAGACATGCTTCTGACGAACCCCGAGATACTCTGCCAACCGCGGGTCCGGGAGGCTATCGGGAAGCAGCCCCTTGCCCACTTCGTCGTAGACGAAGCGCACTGCCTAGTCGACTGGGGGCAGAGCTTCCGTCCTGCCTACCTGACACTCGGCGAGACCATCCATCGCCTCGGGCCCCGAGTCGTCTCGGCATACACCGCCACCGCGTCCCCGGGGATCCTCGACGGCATTCGAACTAATCTTTTCGGCGACGAAGAGACGCATCTTGTACGGGGGAATCCGGACCGGCCGAACATCCACTACTCGGTCCTCCCGGTGCTTTCCAAGGCTCGGGCCCTCGCGGAGCTCCTTGCCCCGGCGATCGGCGGCGCCGCTGTTGGTGCTTGTGCTAATCTTGGGGTTGGTACCGGTGTCGGGCATCCCGGAGCCACCTCTCTCCGCCCCTCGGTCGTCTTCGCCGCTACCCGGCTGGAAACGGAGCTCACCTGCCGGGCCCTTCGGTGGAGTTTCGGCGACGACTCGGTGCGCTTCTACCACGCCGGCCTTTCGGCGTCGGAACGGCTCAAGACCGAATCCTGGTTCAACGACACTCCCGAGGGAATCCTAGTCGCTACCTGTGCCTACGGTATGGGCGTCGACCGGAAAGGGATCCGGTCGGTAATCCACCGGGACCTGCCCCAATCCGTCGAGCGCTACCTCCAGGAGGCCGGCCGAGCAGGCCGCGACGGCGCCCCGGCGTCGGCCATTCTCCTCTCCTCTCCCGAGGACCGGGTCTCCGGCGTCGCATGGCAGGGAATCGCGGCGTACCCCGAAACCGACCGGTGCCGCCGGGCGTACCTCTTAGCGCTCCTCGGGAGCGACCTGGAAGCCTGCTCGGGGTGCGACACCTGCGATCGTAGCGCCCGTCGGCGCTCACCCTTGGAAGGGGCTCTTGTCCGGGGGATCGCGGAGAATCGCCGTCGTTTCACCCCGGAGCTCTTCGAAGAGATTCTCGCAGGCCGGTATCGGCGACACACCGAGCTCTACGGGTTGATGGCTCGGTGGCAACCGGAGGAACGGGAAGAGGCACTGGAGAACCTGTTCCGCTCCGGGTCGGTACGGATAATCGAAAGAGGTGTGTGGAAGGGTCGTCTAACCGTCGTAGATAGGCCGCGGGAACTCTAAGCCTCGTCGGCCGCCACCAGACAGAGGACGTCCCCCCCGAGAAGGCCCGTTGTTCGAAAGAGGGCTTCGCTTATCCGGCGGCCCGCCTCGGTCGACTCCCGGACAAAACGGGTCAGGAAGGCGTCGGAGTAGCGCTCTCCCCCGGGGTCCCGGGACCGAATCCGGGACGCGATCCGCCAGTTCAAGTAGGGCTCGACGTCCTCCAGCGGCTGCTGCAGTAGGTAAGCTTGAAACTCGTTCACCATCAAGTACTCGTCGGCAGGATCGTAGGTCATCGAGGAAAGAAAGAAGCGCCAGGCGTCCCGAAACTCCGGTGACTGGGCGTTCCACACCTCCCAGACCGCGTCGACGAACTCCGGCTCGGAGTAGAACACGCCGTGCATCGCCTCGTGGGTCAACAGAAGCCTCCGCAGGACCCGATTCGACTCCTGGGAGACGGAGATGATGCCGCCTAGACCACCGGCGTAGTCCTGGCTCGGAGTGTCGGAGGCGCCCTCCTCGGCCCGGAGAATAATCCCATTCTCGAGGGCAAGGAGCTTCAGGGACTCCTCCTCCGGCGAGATCTCCCGGGCTGCGCTAAAGAAGGCGGCGAGCCCCTCGGGGGAGTAGTTGTGCGCGTTCCAGCCGTGACGGTTCTCAAGCTCGACGAAGGAGGAGACCCGTCCCCGAAAACCGATCTTCTCCACGAAGAACGCAAGCCGTTTCAGGTAGCTCGACTGGGTCCTGTAAGAGGCGAAATCCATCAGGAGCACCTCCGGGTAGAGATTCCACCGGAAAAGCGTAAAATCCTCGGCGAGGGTATCGGGCCGGAAGTCGAGTACCGTAGCGAACTCCGCCGTCGCCGCCCGGGAGTCTTGCGCCCCGGGAGACACCACATCGGGGTCCCAGGACACCTCCTCTAGTCTTACCGGCGTTCCCGAAGCGAGAAACCGAAGCCCCGCCGGCTGGAAGCCGACAAACCAGGGGTAAAGCTGGACCTGATGCGTCCCAGGGCGAAGGCGGAGGCTCAGCACCCTCTCGGCGCCGGAACCGCGGGATAGCCGCACTTCCGCGGTTCGAGGCCGACCGTCGAAAACCGCGAAGGCGTTTGAATCCGCGGTGTAGGTCAACGTTAGGGGAGCCTCCGCGAGCGACGACGGAGGAAGGTCGATACCCCAGGTCTGGAGCTCGACATCCCGGCGTACGCTGCTGCCTGCGCTCAGTGTCAGGGCCTCATCGGCGAAGGCGACACCCCGCCAAGGCTCCACCAAGGCGACGCCGGTAAGGACAAACTCAGATCCATCGGATTCTCGACCGATTCTCACACCCGCAAAGCGTCGGGAGTCCTCGAGGGGAATAACGAGCTCCGTGGTGCCGGCGGACCCGGCGGCGGAGGCGCTCCCCTGCGGGAAGAAGACCCGCGGGGGCTCCTCGGTTTCTCGACGGTGCAACAGGAGATCGACGTAGGCGCCGGAGGCGTTGCCTCGGTAGCTGACTCTAAGATAGCGACCTCC
>CAZLDK010000090.1:0-11266 GCA_964558285.1 uncultured Spirochaetaceae bacterium
ACCGGTCCGGTGTTTCTCTCAGCCTTCTTCAGCTGGTTCTTTGCCCAGGTGCTCAAGACGGTGGTCGAGTCTCGCTACAAGCGGGCGGGGGTCTACCAGGATGTTCTGGCTTCCCTCTTTTGGAAGACCGGGGGGATGCCGTCGAGCCACTCCGCCCTGGTTACCGGCTTAGCCACCGCCATCGGTTTCGAGCATGGTGTCATGACACCCCTCTTTACCCTCTCGGTCTTCTACGGAATTCTGATTATCCGGGACGCCCTGGGGGTCCGCCGGTCCGCCGGCCTCCAGGCGCGGGCCCTCAACCGCCTCGGGGCCCAGCTCTCGTCTCATCACGGGATCAAGTTCGACGCCGTGAAAGAAGTGGTCGGGCATACCCCGAGCGAAGTCTCGATTGGAATACTCCTCGGATTCTTTTTGGCCGTCGCCTTCTGCACTCTCTGATGACCTCTGACCGCAAGAAACTCTTCGGGATCGTAGCCATTGCCACCGCCGTATACCTCGTATCGGTCTTCGTCCTGGGGAACACCGGGGAGATAGCCGGGCATGGGCAGATCTGGTCGGGCTACTACACTCTGGTCGTTCCCGACCGGTACGGGGAAAAGCCCCTCCTCGACCGACTCGGAGCGGCAGGTTTCGCAGAGGTCGTGACCGAGGGTCGGACGACGGTCCGGGTGACTGCCTTTAGTCATCTCGAGGAGGTATATCTGTCCGGGCTCGAAGAGCGCCTCGAGGCAGAAGACCCGCGCTACGACCCGTACATGCGCCGTCTGCCCGGCTTCTTCCGGGCCGAGGGAATCCACGAGGGCTACCGTCTGTTCTATCTCCCGGCGGAGCACGGCGTTGTACGGACTGCCCTTCGCCTCCGCCGGGCCCTAGGGGACGAGGTGGAAGGCTGGTTTCTCGCCGACTTTGCCGGAGTCCATCGGTGGGTTGCGGTATCCGGATTGGTAGTCTTCTCGGTGCTCCTCACCGTCCTCGCAAAGGGACGCCGATTGGGAACGGCGGCAATCTGTATCCCCTGGATCCTCGGAAGCCTCTCGATCGGCGGGGTCTGGCCGGCGTACGCTGCTTCGGTGTCCATCGGCGGCTTCCTTCTTCTGGCCTCTTTGAGGGAGCCGAAAAGCCTCATTTCGGTTGTTGGCATCGGGGTCGTTCTGCTGCCCTCTATCCTCCTCTTGCAGATTAGCGCAATTCCGCCGCGCTCCGGTATGGCGGCGCTGGGAGCGACCCTCTCGGTAGTGATCCTTTCCTGGTCCCTGAGCCGGCGAACGCGGCTCGGCAAAGACCATCGCCTCTTTGCGCCCCTCCGCATTCTGCCGCCGTTTCCGGAAGAAGAAGCGACCCGGCTCCGGAGGCTTCTTCCCTTGCTTCCCGGGCTGCTTCTCCTCGGTGGGGCCCTGGCGCTTCTTCCCCTCGGGCGGGATATTCGGGTGCCGGCGCCGGCCCCTCTGTCCGGTTCGGGCACCCTGATGGAGTTGTGGCGGGTGTCGAGGGGCGACGAGCTCCCCAACCTCAGCGACTTCCTTGCCCATGTAGCCTACCAGGAGGGTTTTTCCTACGGGGCAGAGTTCGCCTTTCCGACCGCGGCGGCGCCCCTCACCCTGGTAGAAATAAGAGAGGAAGAGGGAAGACTGGTCGAAGGCACCCTGATCGCTGCCGACTACGGCGCGGAATGGGTACAGGAGACCCTCGATTCTGTACCGACCGGATCAATAGAACGGCTTCTGTTACAACAGGCGACTTCAACAGGGGTTGTAAATGCTCCACTCAGCGGTTTATACTCACGATCATCTCATCTGATAACTTACGGCGTCGTTTTGTTAGTAGCGTACGCGCCAATACTGATCGGCGTCCTGATTCTCCGCCTGCGTGGCGCCCGTGCCCGCGGCAGCAGATCTACCTTAGGGAGACTCAATCATGGGCTTGCTCCGTACTTTCCCGAAAGGGGGAATTCACCCATATGAACGCAAAGAGGCTACACAGGCGAAGGCAATCTGGAATGCCGTAATACCGTCCGAGTGCATCGTTCCGCTTCAACAGCACATCGGCGGCCCCGCCGAGGCAGTCGTCGGAGAGGGGGATACCGTCCGGGAAGGCATGCTTATCGGTAAGGCCTCCGGCTTCGTCAGCGCCAACATTCACTCACCCATCCCGGGAACCGTCAAAGAGATCCGGGAGATCTACTTGCCCAACGGCGTAAAGACGCCGGCGGTGGTTGTCGCCCTCGAGGGAGAGTTTGATCGCCTGGGAAAAAACCCGGAGCCTCGGGACTACTCCTCTCTGTCGCAGAAAGAGCTTATGGGCGCCGTCCAGGCGGCGGGAATCGTGGGGATGGGGGGCGCGACCTTTCCGACCCACGTCAAATACACCCTTCCGAAGGGTGCCAAGGCCGACGTCCTTATCCTGAACGGAACCGAGTGCGAGCCCTATTTGACCGCGGATCATCGGTTGATGGTCGAGATGACCGACGGGGTGCTCCAGGGGCTTGCGATCGCCCAGCGAATTCTCGGCACCGAGCGGGTCGCGATCGGAATCGAGGAGAACAAACCCGACGCCATCAAGAAGATGCTGCAACGGGTTTCGGCCCTCGGTCTTCCCTTCGAGGTCATCTCCCTGAAGATAAAGTACCCCCAGGGTGACGAGAAACAGTTGATAAAGGCCGTCACCGGCCGGGAGGTCCCCTCCGGAGGACTGCCGATCGACATCGGGACGGTCGTCTCGAACGCCGGCACCCTAAACGCCATATACGAAGCGGTGGCCTTCGAGAAGCCGCTCATCGAACGGGTGCTAACGGTTACCGGGGGCGCCGTCAAGAACCCCGGAAACCTCAAGGTGCGCATCGGAACCCCCTTTGGGGAGCTCATCGAAGAGTGCGGCGGGTTCTCCGAGATTCCGGAGAAGATTATCGCCGGAGGACCGATGATGGGTCTTGCGGTCTACGATCTCGATACGCCGGTAACCAAGGGGACTAGTGGAATACTCTGTTTGACACCCCAAGAAGTAAACAAGGGAGCCCAGACCGCCTGCATCCAGTGCGGACGCTGTGTCCGGGCCTGTCCGATCGGCCTCGAGCCGACCACCCTCTACAAACTCATCGAGCACGAATCCTACGGCGACGCCCTTGCCGAGGGCCTGATGGACTGCCGGGAGTGCGGCTGTTGCGGATATATCTGCCCGGCCCACATTCCTCTGGTTCAAGGGCTTAGAATCGGCAAGCGCATTGCCCGGAAGAAGAAGATCAAGGTACCTGCATGAGCGAAGAACAGGAACTGGAGAAGGTCGAGGAGCAGATCCGGGTAACCAGCTCGCCCCAGTACCACGACGAGGCGTCGACCCCCAGAATAATGTGGGCCGTGACGGCGTGTTTACTGCCGGCGGCGGCATGGGGTGTCTACGCCTTCGGGTTGTACTCCCTCTGGGTCATGGTTATGGCCACCGCCGCGGCGGTGGGAACCGAAGCCCTCTTTGCCCGGGCTCTCGGCCGGAGCACGCTTCACGACGGGAGCGCCGTCCTGACGGGGCTTCTGGTGGGGATGAACATGCCGCCGGAGATTCCGGTGTTTATACCGGTCGTCGCGTCGGTCTTCGCCATCGCCGTGGTCAAGTGGACCTTCGGCGGTCTCGGTAACAACTGGATGAATCCAGCCCTCGCGGGGCGCGTATTCGTCTTCTTTTCCTGGACCGGGGAGATGACGAAGTGGACCTACCCCCGGACGTTGGGAGTGACCGACGGCACCTCGGCGGCTACGCTCCTCGGAAGCGTCAAATCCGGGGTGGTCGAGAGCGGGGGCTCTATCGGTAGCCCGGTGCGTTACCTGGAGAGCACGGGCTTCCCCCGCAGTGCAGCGGATGGGCGAATTACCGAATGGCTCAACAGCGGCTTTCTCGGAGACCTGGGGATACGGCTCCCGGAAGGCTACATAGATCCCTTTATCGGGAATATCCCGGGGAGCATCGGTGAGGTATCCGCCCTTCTGCTGATGGTCGGCGCCGTCTATCTGTTTGCCAAGAAGATTATCACCTGGGAGATACCGACCGGCTTCTTTGTCGTGTTTGCGGTCTTCTCCTGGACCTTCGGCGGCCTCGTCTACGGTACAGGCTTCTTTACGGGAGACGTCCTCTTCCACGTTCTCGCCGGGGGCTTTATGCTCGGGATCTTCTACATGGCGACCGATATGGTTACCTCGCCTATGTCGAGCAGTGGCATGCTGATCTACGGTGCGGGAATAGGCCTTATGACCTTTCTTATCCGTTTCTACGGCTCCTTTCCGGAAGGCATCTCCCTGGCCATAATCGTAATGAACATCTTCTCGCCGATTATCAACCGCTACACGAAGCCGCGTCGCTACGGTCTCGCGGCAGGGAAAAGGCAGGAGGCCTGAGTATGGGCGGTCAAACGAAAAAAGCGAAAGAAAAGGGGACACCGGAGACTCTGACAGGCATCGGCCTCCGCCTGGCGGTCATCTGCACCGTCGCGGCCCTGGTGCTTGCCTTGGTCAACACGGTAACCGCGCCGGTTATCGAGGCGAACCGGGCGCAGGCGCTGCAGGAGGCCCTCGAACGGCTGGTAGGGAACGCAGCGGTGGGAGAGCGCCGGAGCGTCCCGGAGGAAGAGAGCGACGTCGTCGAGGGCTACTATCCGGTGGACGGAGGAAGCGGGGGCTACGTCCTCGAGCTTGTCGGAAGTGGGTACGGCGGCGACATGCAGATTCTCGCGGGGTTCCAACCCGACGGGGAGGTCTTCGCGGCGACGCTGATGCAGAACTCCGAGACCCCGGGTTTGGGGAAGGAAGCCGAAAGAGCCGGCTACATGGAAAAGTTCGTCGGCCACGGAGGCGACGACTCGGTTCCGACGAGAGCAAGTCAACTCCCACCAGAAGAGGCCGACTCGGTCTCCGGTGCAACCCTGACCTTTATCGGAATAGCTCGGGCTTTGGAAACCGGTAGCGACTTCGTCGCTTCAGGAGGTGTCTCTCAATGAAAGAATTCGCAAAGGGGTTCATGAAGGAGAACCCGATATTTGTTATGGCCCTCGGGCTCTGTCCGGCACTTGCCGTCTCGACCCGGGTGATAAACGCCCTGGGAATGGGGGCCGGGGTAATCTTTGTCTTGCTCGGGTCGAATATCGTCGTCTCTCTACTAAAGGACTACATACCCCAGAAGGTTCGAATCCCTTCCTATATCGTTATTATCGCGAGCTTCGTCACCATCGTCGATATGACGATGACCGCCTACCTTCCGGCCCTCGCTGCAAGCCTCGGAGTGTTTCTCCAGTTGATCGTCGTAAACTGCGTAATCCTCGGGCGCGCCGAAGCCTTCGCCGCTCGCAACAACGTCGGTAGCTCGGTCCTAGACGCCCTGGGTATGGGGCTTGGATTCACCCTGTCGCTGACCATCATCGCCCTCATCCGGGAGCTCCTGGGCAACGGTACGGTTACCATCTTTGCAATGGGCTCCTTCGACGGCGTGGTGAGAATTCCCGGACTCGTCGACTCGCCGGTTCGGATTATTTCTCTCGCCGCCGGAGCTCTCCTCGTCGTCGGCTATCTGATGGCGTTTTTCAACTGGTACACCGAACGCGCCCACGCCGCCGAAGAACGCCGCCGAAGAGAGTCGCGGGTTATGCCGGAGCCCGCGATCGCCGGGGCGACGGCATCGGCGTCGACCGCTTCCACAGGGGGTGCATCGTGACCTACATCGGCATCATCATCACCTTTGTGTTCGTCAACAATTTTATCCTGACGCAGTTTTTGGGGCTCTGCCCCTTTATCGGAGTCTCGAAGAACGTCGAATCGGCTGTCGGTATGGGTTTCGCCGTTACCTTCGTTATGTCCCTGGCGTCGTTGACTACCTGGGTAATCTACAACTGGCTTCTGGTGCCCTTCGGTATCACCTTCTTGCAGACCATCACTTTTATCCTGGTTATCGCCGGACTCGTGCAGCTCGTGGAGATGGTCATCCAGAAGATCTCCCCGCCCCTCTACCGGGCCCTGGGAATCTACCTTCCGCTGATTACGACAAACTGCGCCGTTCTCGGTATCGCGCTGATCGCGGTCCGAAACGAGTACAACGCAATCGAAAGTTTCGTCGCCGGGTTTGCCGCAGGGCTGGGATTCCTCCTGGCAATTCTGCTGATGTCGACTCTCCGGGAAAAGCTGGACCGGGAATCGGTCCCCAAGTACTTCCGGGGAACGCCGATTGCCTTTATTACGGGCGGTCTGATGGCGATGGCCTTTATGGCCTTCGACAAGGCGCTCTTGAGCAATCTCATAGGATAGAAATATGGTGCTCCAAATAGTTATCGCGTTTGTCGTCGTCGGTGTCCTCGGCGCCCTCTTTGGCATTGGGCTTGCATTTGCCTCCCGGGTGCTTGCCGTTCAGAAGGACGAGAAGGTTCAAGAGGTGGAGGAGGCGCTTCCGGGGCTCAACTGTGGCGCCTGCGGCTACGCCGGGTGTGCCGCCTATGCGGAGGCCGTCGCCAACGATGGTGAGGTGCTCACCCTCTGTTCCCCCGGGGGGGCGGAAGCGGCAAAGAAGCTCGGAACGATAATGGGTCAAGACGTCGACGTCTCCGGCGGCAAAATGGTAACGCAGGTGCACTGCCGCGGCGGCCAAGACGTTACAGAGTACGAGTTCGAGTATCACGGGATGACCGACTGCAACGCCCTCTTCCTGCTCTACGGGGGCGACAAGGTGTGCAAGCAGGGGTGTCTCCAACTCGGAAGCTGCATCCGAGTCTGCCCCGTGGACGCCATCAGCTACGACGCCGAGGGAAAGGTCTGGGTCGACCGAGACATTTGTATCTCCTGCGGGAAGTGCGTCGATATCTGTCCGACCGGTGTTATGAAGTGGGTACCCTACGACGCCGACCACATCGTGGCGTGCAACAACAACGACATCGGAAAGAGGGTTCGGAAGTACTGTAAGGTCGGCTGCATCGCCTGCAAGATCTGCGAAAAACAGTCTCCTGACGGCGGATTCGTCGTCGAGGACAACCTTTCGACGATCGATTACGACCAGACCGGGGAACGAACCAAGGCAGCCAAGAAGTGCCCCCCGAAATGCATTATCCGAACCGAGGCGCCTTTACAAACGCAGGAGCCGGAAGTACAATCCGCCCAAGCTGCCTCCTCCAGTCAGCCTGGTGAGTAACATCACCCCCCACAGGGGTCCGCATGAACCGGGTCAATCTCATCTTTGGTACGGCGAACAGCCAGCCAATTGGTGCTGCCCACGACGACATAGAAGACACGTACCAGCGCTGTTATAAGCCCTTCATCCGAGCGCTCTACAACGCTCCCCGGGTCCGGGCCACCCTCTACTACTCCGGGTTCCTCCTACAGTGGCTCGAGCAGCACCATTCCGAGTTTATCGACGTCCTGAGCGAGCTTCTCGGTCGGCGGCAGGTGGAAATTCTCGGAAGCGGCTTCTACGATCCGATTCTTGCCATTATTCCCCGGGCGGACCGGCTCGGACAGATCGAGCGGATGACGACCTACCTCCGAAAGCTCTTTGGCCGGCGGCCCCGGGGTCTTTGGCTTACAGAGCAGGTCTGGGAGCCCTCTTTTCCTTCCCTCTTCCGGACAAGCGGCATCGACTACACTTTTCTCGATACCGAGCTCTTTACCTCGGTGGGATTGAACGGCGGGAGTCTCTGCACCCCCTGCATTACCGAAGACGAGGGTAAGACCGTCGTAGCCTTTCCCTTCTTCCGAGAGGTGGAGCTCGGTGACGGTACCCTGACCGACGACGCCGAGCTTCCCCGGCGCCTCGAGGAGTGCAGCTCCGAAAACGACGACACGGTTGTTTCCATTTTTCTCGAGGGTGAGAAGATGGCTCTCGATGGCGTCACCGACGACGAGATGGGCAACTGGTTCCGGCGCTTCTTCGACGCCCTGGAGGCAAATCGCAACTGGATAACGACCCGTCTCCCGACCCGGTACCTCCGGCAGGCGACCCCACGTCAGCGTTGTTACTTCCCGACGACCTCTTTTCGCCGGAAGTACCTCGAGAGCATGGAAGGCTCGGGGACGGGCCTCCGGGGACAGAGCGACGCGGGGATCTCCGGGGTCTTCCGCCACGTTCTTGTCCGCTATCCCGAAAGCAACCTGATGTACGCGAAGATGCAGTACACCCATGTTCTGGTTAATCAAATCCGGGGGGACAAGTACCGTAAACAGCTCGCCCGGGAAGAGCTCTGGAAGGGGCAGTGCCACAACGCCTACTGGAACGCCGGAATCTACCGCAGCAGCCTCCGGGGGACGGTTTACGCCGCTCTAATCGACGCCGAACGAGTAACCCGGGAACAGGGCATCTTTAGCCCTTCGATCGTTCACGTCGATTTCGATATGGATGGGCTAACCGAGTACCTCTACCAGGGGCAGGAGATAAACGCCTACGTTCACCTCCGGGGCGGGATGCTCTTTGAGCTCGACTACCTACGATCGCCCTGGAACTACGCCGATACCTTTTCGCGGTACCCCGAGGTCTATACACCCGACGGCGACGACGGAGCCGGGTTCTTCGACCGCTACCTCCGGCGCTGCTTCGTCGACCACGCCTTTTCTCCGGTTGGAGACTTCGGTGACTTCCAAAATGCCCGGAAGGCCAGTCGCGACGGATTCCCGGAGACCGTCTATCGGATCGAGCGCTTCGACCGGGACAAACACGAGCTGGCACTTACCGCCCACGGCCGGCGCCCGGCGGCCGTCGTCGACGCGGCACCCACAGGGGCCGACGCCCGGGGGGCGGAGCTCTCTCTCGTAAAGATCTACCGCTTTACCAAGAACGCGGTCACCGTGACCTACCATCTAGAGGCGGGGGAGCAGGGTTTCGTCGGGACCTTCGCCACGGAGCTGAACCTGGCGCTTCCGGCGCCGGACAGCAACCAGGCCAGGGCAACCATCTTTCGCGACGGGAAACGGAGCGAGACGCTCCGGGACGAAAAGACCACATCTTCTTCCGTCACCTTCGTGGAAATCCAGGACTTCGCCCGGAGCGTCCTCTTGCAGTTGCGCTCGTCGCAGAACAGCGAGCTCTGGAGTATGTCCCTCGAGAGTCTGGGCCAGGGAGAAGAGGGGCCGGAGTCGCTCTACGAGGGTCGCTGCTTCGTGCCCCAATGGCCCCTCGAGCTCGGTCCGAAAGAACAGTGGACCGTCCAGGTGTCGCTGACCTTGAACCCCTTGCAGTAGGCGGTCTACTCCGCCTCAAATCTCCCGCTGCCGAGGACCCGAAGAGTCGACCCCGCGTAGGGTTCCATCTCCCGCTCTTGACCGGTCATTACCGGAAGGCCCAGGGTTTCGTTGAAGTGCCGCAAAGATTCGGGGCCCCGGCTTGCGACGAAGGCTTCGTGGTCCGGGAGGCGACGTGCAGCCCGCGCGCGGGCGGCTTCGAAGAGGGCTGGGAGCGTCTTTTCGGCGGCCGCGAGGGCCGCCGCGTCGTTGTCTACGGCGATGCCGTTTCGCCCTAAGGCCCCGGCGACCGCCAGGGTCGTGCCGGTCCCGGCGAAGGGGTCGAGGACGGTGTCTTCCAGAGCCGAATACATCAGGATCAACCGGAAGGCTATCTCTAACGGGAAGGCCGCGCTGCGCCCTGCGGTTTCTCCCCGGACCACCCCCTGCCGGGCACCGATTACCTCCCAGAGGTCGGAGAACCAGCTGTTCCGTTCTTCCCAGAAGATGGCGCTCCGCCTCCGGCGGTGGGGGTCTAGGTCTTGCCGCTTGGCTCCCTTGCGAAAGATGAGGATGTGCTCGTGCTCCAGGGTTACGTAGGCCCCGGCGGGGAGCATCCCTGAGCCCATGAACTTGGTCGGCGCGTTGGTTGCCTTCCGCCAGACAACCGAGGGCAGGTTGGTGAGCCCGAGCCCCTCGACGGAGGCAATGATCCGGGCGTGGTTGGGATAGAGCCGAAAAGAGCCGTCGATGGTCCGGGTGGCGTCGCCGATATTGACGCAGAGAAAGCCCCCGGGGACTAGGACCCGGCGGCACTCGTCCCAGGCTTTGTCGAGTTGCCGGTGCATCCCCTGAAACGCTTCCTCCCCCTTACCGGAAGCCAGCGCCTCCGTCACCCCTGGATCCATCTCGCCGAAAACATTGTCCCACATCGCGATCATCGGATACGGGGGGGAGGTGACGACCAGATGAACGGTCTCCTCTGAGACGGCCTCTAGATTTCGGGCATCGCCGTGATAGAGAAGGTGGCGTGTCACCGGCCTACTGATCGAGACGGGCCAGGATTGCGTCGAGCCAGGGGTCGGTGGCCGAGAAGTAGTGGTCCCGGGCCAGGAGAAACTCGAGAAACGCGGTGCGGTAGTCGCCCTGAAAGAAGTGGCACTGTCCGAGATAGAAACTGACTCGGGCTGCTATCTCGTCGTCGAGGGGGAGGGTACGAAGATTCTCCAAGAGCTCCTGGCCCTCGGCCCAGTTTTCTCGTCCGAGGGTGCCGTTAACGATGGTTACCAGTGTAAAGGCTGGGCCCTTGTTCGCCGACACCCGGTCCTCGGGGAGAACAACCAGCCGCGGCTCTTCCGGCGGCTCGCCGTTTTGGCCGCCCCGAAGCGGTCCAAGGGCGGCAACCGTTTCCGGGGAGAGCTCCTGTGGCTGTGGTCGCGGTGGCTGCCGCTGGGAACCGAGCATCCGCCCCGTCTCGATCTCCCGGTCTATCGAGAGGAGGGGGAGGGGGCGACGGCGCATGGTGCGGCGCCGGATCTCCGGCGCGGGCTGTCGCGGGGCCGAGAGCGGGAGGCCGACGGCGTCGACGGTAACGTTTTCTCCTGGGTCGAACTCCAAAAGGCCGAGAGCCACGAGCTCGCTGTCAAAGACGCCGTAGTAGTAGTCGACACCCGGTACCGGGTAGTCCACGAAACTCTCCTCGCTGCTCGGGAGGGTAGCAAGGCGGGTCGCCTCGGTGACGGTCTCGAGGGAGTCGAGAGCCCGGATCGAGCGGTACACCACCAGGTTTCGCCCGACCTTCGAAGAGGAGAAGGTAATGCCTACCGATTCGTCCTGGGGCGCAGCCTCGATCCGGTTTACGGCCGCGGCTCGTTCCTCCGGCGGTGGGCCCGGCTCGACGGTGACCGGCCCGGCGGTGGCGTTGCGGAAGGGGATAAAGATAGGGTAGATGGCGCCGGTTTGCAGCTCCGCGGCGACGGCGTAGTAGTACTCCCCGGCGACGCCGGGACGGTCGAGAAAACTCTCCTGCCCCGGGGGGACGCGTCCGGCGACTCGAGCCCGGGTGTAGTTGGCCGCGGATATTGGCTCCGTCGACC
>CAZLDK010000091.1:0-11208 GCA_964558285.1 uncultured Spirochaetaceae bacterium
TGACCTGGGACGGAAAGGTGGTCGTCACCGGTGTCGCAGACCGCCATATTCGGTTCGAGCCCTACTTTATCGAAATTGGACACACCATGCCGACCTCGCTATCGGACAAGGAACGAAAAGAGGTCGAGGAAACGTTTCGTAGGGGAATAGTGGCCCTCGGTTTGCACCACGGCGCCGCCAAAGGCGACATCTTCTTCGGCCCCGAGGGGCCGGTGGTCGGAGAGATAGCAGCCCGGCTATCCGGAGGATACATGTCCGGGTGGACCTACCCCTACGCCTCCGGGATCGACCTTACCGAGGCGGCGATGCGCCTCGCGATCGGCGAGGAGCCCGAGCTTCCGCCGGAGCCCCAGGAAGAGCGCGTCTCCTCCGAGCGGGCGGTCATCTCGCTCCCGGGGCGAGTCTCCGAAATACGCGGTCTTTCGGAGGCCAAAACCTCACCGGGTGTCGAAGAGCTCTTCTGGAAGGTGGAAGAGGGGGACCCGGTGAGCTTTCCCCGGAACAACGTAGAGAAGTGCGGTAACATCATCGTGGCGGCGCCCACCGCAGAGGAGAGCCGGTCGCAGATAGAGAAGGCACTCGGGGTGATCGAGGTGCGTCTAGAACCGGGGCGAAAAGAGAGCTGGGACTGGCTCTTCGGAGGTGACGTTCCTTCGAGCCACTGGGCCTTTCCGGTTACCGCCGAGTGGCTTTCGACGGTCGACGGACTCTCGTGGGAGCTACCGGAACCGTTGGGAGCCATTGGAGATCCTCTCGGCAGCGAATATCCCGAGGAAGCGGATTGGCACGGGAGCACCCTCCCAGCGGTAGTGGACCGGTTGACGAGGCGGTTCGATCTGGAGCGAGTACCAACCGGTGCCGGGGGCCTCGAGGCGGTATTCTGGCGAGCAGTTGTGCGGGGAAGCCTTCAGGGAGGCGCCTTTGTTCTCGATACTATAAAAGAGTACCCAGATCGGATGAGGGCATGGTTAGACGAAGCATCCTTGCGCTGATACTTATTACCCTTCTCCTTCCCGCCGCCGCCGCCGGGCAGGTGGTGGACTTGAACACCCTTCTCAAGGAGATCGACGCGCACTTCGACTGGGACCCCTTTCGAGAAGTCGGCGTATTTCGAAAAGGGCCCTTCCGCCTTGCCTTCCGCCCAGGTGATCCGACCGCGGTCCTGAACTTCTCCCGAACGATAGCTCTCCCGGATGTTCGTTTGACGCCCCAAACGATCCTATTCTCCCAGGAGAGCGCGGACCAGATCGTTACCATTTTTGCGCCTCCGGAAGAGGAGAATCGTCGCCGCCGAGTCGGTGCCATATTTATCGATCCGGGGCACGGCGGAAGAGACCCCGGCGCCATCGGTCGGCATTCCATAGACGGGGTTGGCGTCGAGACGATGGAAAAAGACGTAGTCTTGTCGGTCGGCCGACGGGTCGAGGCCCTTCTCCGGGACCGGTTTCCCCATAAGGAGATCGTCCTTTCTCGGGACGAGGACGTCTACCTGACGCTGGAGGAGCGAACGGAAATAGCGAACCGGATCGAATACGAACCGGGTGACGCGATCCTCTTTCTTTCGATCCACGCCAACGCGTCCCTCAACAGCCGCGCTACGGGCTTCGAGGTCTGGTATTTGCCGGAAGACTACCGCCGACCGGATCTGGTTTCTCCGACCCTCGTCGGGACTCAAGACCCGGAGGTTCTCTCGATTCTGAACACGATTAGGGAGGAGGAGTTCAGCGTCGAAAGCATCCTTCTCGCCCAGCGGATACTCGGTGGGCTCGACGGGGAGATCGGCTCCGTGTCGCCGAACCGGGGCCTCAAAGAAGAGACATGGTACGTCGTCCGGAACGCCCGGATGCCGTCGGTTCTTGTGGAAGTCGGTTTTGTCACGAACTCGGAGGAAGGTATCCGACTCCGGGAAGACAGCTACTTGAATCAGCTTGCCCGAGGTATCTATAATGGGATCACTTCGTTTGTGGAAGACTATGAGAAGTGAACATCCTATCGCGAGACCGAACTACACTACTGGCCGCCGGGATCTATCTCGGTAGCCTTCTCGTTTCTGTCCTCTGGTTTGCTCTTTTTCCGCTGAGCCTCCAGGAGCAGGTTCTCTTTTTTCCGGACACCGTCTCCGGCCGTCTCCGGGGAGAGGTTCGGCTAATGCCGAAGCAGGACGACGAGAGGGCCGACGTGGCCCAGCTTATCGACGAACTGCTTCTGGGACCGACGGCTATTCATAGCACAAGGCTCCTTCCCCGGAGCGTGTCACGCCAAAGCACGCTGCTGTCCCAGGAAGTGGTCTACACCGACCTGAGTGTCGAGGCGGCGATATTTCCCGGCGACGTTGGATTGGAAGACGCTCTTGTTGCTATTCGCAAAAGCATCCTTTACAATTTTCCCGAGTTCTCCGAGGTGGAAATTACCATCGACGGACAGATTCCCTTCGAGCCGCCCTATGAAAACTTCCAAAATAGCCTATAGATGAGATCCTGGAAAAACGTTGACAAAGTGGTAACCTTGCGTATAATCTACCGTGAAAAGACACGGTTACCGAGACCTTAGCAAAGGAGAACGGGATGAAACGTATTGTCGTTCTGGTTATGATGATTGCCTTAGTTGCGAGTGCTGCGCTCTTCGCGGAGCAGGCGACGCTCATTGATTTCACTCAGCTGACGGCGAACTATCCACCAGACAACCCTACTGACCACGAGGCCACGCTTCTAAACTTCGGCGATCAAGCAGGCACGGTCTTTAGTGAAGAAGAAAAGGCTCAGATGAAGAGCTCACTCGCTATACCCAATTGGGAGATCGAGCTCGCGTCGTCGTCTCGGTTCGTTCGGAACCAGACGCTATCGCAAGTTCGGCCTGCGCAAGTTAGAGAGGATGCCGCCCAGTTTGCCGGCGAAACCGTCCTCGGCGTTCGAGTGCATTTTCCAACCGAGAACTACAACGCATGGGCGCTCATCGAACCGCCTTTCGAGATTCCGGCCTACGCCGACCCGACCGAGGTTCAGGGCGACGGAACTCTGGTTACCCCGGACGATCAAGTAGGAAGCGGTGACAAGTACGTCGGATTCGGCGTCGTAAAAAACGTGGGAACCCTTCGTTCTGTCAGCATGACGGTTCACGGGCTCAACTTTAACCACGGGGTCAGCGTTGTTCTGCGAGACGAGAACAACGAAGAGCAGGAGGTTTTCCTCGGCTACCTCAACTTCGAAGGGTGGAGAACCCTCGAATGGCAGAACCCGAACTACATCACCTCTGTTCGAAACCGCGAGCTGAGGACCACGCCCCTCTATCCGAACCTCCAGCCGATGCGGAAGCTTCTCGGAATACGGTTCTACCGCGACTCTGAAGCGATCGGCGGTGACTTCATCACCTACGTTCGCGACATAACCATGACTTACGACCTGGCGACCCTCCAGCTTCAGCGTGACATCGATGACGAAGCTGTCTGGGGAATCTTGCAGGAACGGGAAGCCGATCGACGGGCAGCCGAGCTTCGGCGCCTGGGCAATGTTCAGGTACTTCGCTACCTCGAACAGCAGAAGATGCACGATCCCAACGCACCTCAAGAAGAAGAGTAGTAGCGGTTACAGAACGATCGCCGTAAGCCGGCGAGATAAGTAACGAAGGAAGGCTCCCTCCGAGGGAGCCTTTTTTTTGTGGTGCCCCGGCAGAGCCACCTAGTCGATGCTCCGCGGATAAGTCTAGAAGTCTTGTCAGGGCCGGTCTGGGAATCTCTACGGTTTCGCCGGGCCGGGAGTGTTTGGCTGTCTATTCCCCGAAGGTGTAAACCAGACCCGTCCCGGCGCGAAAGAAGTAGGCCGTGTCGGAGAACTCTCCAAGAAGGGCCAGCCGGCCGAAGGTATAGACGCTACTGTCCAAGTTGATGTAGTAGCTTCCGTTTCCCTGCAGATCCCACCGGACACCGGTGCCAAAGATGAGCGCCCCGAGGGCCTGCCGTGTGCTCTCTCCGGACTCTTCGAAGAACTTTCGATAGTCCTGAAAAGCGAATCGAAGGGCAATACGGTACGGAATGTTCTTCTGAAAGACCTCTGCTTCTGCTGCGTACTCTACGAGGGTGTCAGCCTCTTCGCCGGTTTCCTCCTCGAGAATGAACTCTCTTTTGCTTACCGAGAAGGTGGTGATGACGTTGGGAAGGTAGAACCCCATCTGGAGCCTGCGCCGCGCTTGGTAGAAATCGCCGGCGGTGTCCGAGGGAGTGTAGAGGGGGGCAACGGCGTCCAGAGAGAGGTAGCCGAAGGTAAAAAGGTTCCACCGGATGTAACCGGCGAGCCCGGGGCGAATAAGGCCGGGATTGTCTGCCGAGCTCAAAAAGCCGAAGGTCGGTCCCGCCCCGAGTGTCAGCGCGTTTATCCGGTGCTGAAACTGAAGGAAGGCAAAATTGCGGATTACGAAGTCTCGCTCGACGCCGGTGGTGTAGGTCAGGTTTTCGGAAATGCTGTTCCCTACTGCCGCGCGAAATCCCCAGGGAAAGGACCAGACAGGCAGACCGGAGTCATCGGTTTCCCGCGACGGCGAAAAACCGAGATTCCCGACGTCGATTTCGGTTTCCACGGTAAGGGCAAAGCCGGTTGCCTGGGAGAGGACCAGAAAGAGAAAGGCCAAGATAAGAGCGATGGTCTGCGGTCGATTAGAATGAGGTTCGTACACCAATGAATCCTTGTAGAGCGTCTGAGGGAACTATCGGATAAACCTGGCCCCGGAGCTGGAAGTCCCATACCACCCCGGATGTTGAAAGGCGTAAGAACGGAGACGCCAAGAGGCGCACCTGCTCGTCGTCGTTCGGTCGATACTCCATCGCGGTGTCGAATCCACCGCTGAGTATGGTTTCCGGTTGGACACCCACTTGGAGCCGGAAGTTGATATCCAGCGCACCTTCTTCGTCGGTTATCTGCTGTTGATAGACTTCTGGGTGCCAGAAGAGTGTCAGCGCGGCTCCGACTCGGGTAAAGGTTATCCTCGGCTCGAATAGAAAGTAGAAGTCTTCCAAGGAGAACCCGGACTGGGGATCCCAGGACGGCACGCCGACCTGGCCGAAGAACTGTCCACCCGCATTCGTGTCGAAGAACATCATAATGCCGCCGCGGTAGAGCCCGTAGGTTCCCGCAGGGTACGAGGCGCCGGTAAAGACCTCGACCTTCGCCAGGGGGAAATTGAAGAGCACCCGGGCGTCGTTGGCGAAGACACCCAAGCCGATAAGCTCATCCTGGTAGGCATAAAACTCCGCAAGTACCGTTTGGTTCAGGGGATCTGTTCCGACAATAATGCCGGTTCCCCGGGGAGTATAGATGCCGTCGTAGACCACGCCGTCAGGAAAGTAGCGAAACCCTTGGAACTCAGTTGCGAAGCGGCGGCTACCGAATTCCCGGGCAAAGTTGTCGCCCGTCGCAAAGGGCTCCAAGGTGCCCACGAAGTGGGTTAGGTTGATCGGACTGTCCCCAACATTGCGGGCGGTAACGGTGGCCGACTTAAAGACCAGGGTACGCCCGAGATAGTCGCCGAAGACGGCCGAATCGTAGCTATCCGGTACGGTGTTGTCGCCCTGGAGCCTCTGGGTGTCGAGGTTAAATCCCAGGGAGGCGTCGAACTTTACACCGCCTTCGATCAAAAGATCGACGTCGGAGCGAGTAGTCAAGACGAACTCGCCGTCTTGATTGGCCGCCCTGGTTATCATTTCAAAAAGCGGAACGCTTATGTTCGCCGCCGAGACGGGAAGCGCGGCAACGAGGAAGATCAAAAGGACGACGGTCTGTTTACGCACGGTGGACCCCCCGAAAGAGTGAAAGGCCGAAAGGGAGAATTTCGCTATTATGATCGTAACCTCCAACCATTGACTTAATGCCAGATATGACTATCATGAACAGCACGATGAGCGACTACCTCGATCCCCAAAACGAAGAACTGCTTCAGGACTTCTTCGTAGAAGCCGAGTCGCAAGTCGAGCTCCTCGAAGCCAACATTCTCGTCCTCGAAAACGATACCGGCAACCGGGACGCCATCGACGAGATCTTCCGCGCCGCCCACACCTTAAAAGGGGCGGCGGCGACGGTGCAAATGACGGAGCTCGCAGAGTTTACCCACGCCGTCGAGGATGCCCTCGACGAGATCCGCAGCGGGCACGTGTCTGCCTCCGGAGACCTCGTCGATGCCCTCCTTGTATGTATCGACATAATAAAGGAAATGCTTCAGAAGCGCCGGGAAGGTTCGGTCTATTCTGAGGATGTCGGGGATACCGTTGCCCGCCTTCGGAGCTTGGTTCAAGGCGAGAGCCCAGGAAGCGCCGAGGAGCCGGCACCGGCGCAAACGGCGCCGGCGGTGTCCAAGTCGGGGCCGACTGCGTCTCCGCCGGTGGCATCTGCTGCCGAGACGGTCGAGTCGCCGGACGGGCTGCCCGTATACGTCGTCTCCGTCTTCTTCGACGAAGCGAATCCCATGAACAGCGTCGGTGGCATCCAGGTCTACGCCGCCCTCAAGGGACACGGCACCATTCTAAAGACCGATCCGGAGCTCGAGCGTCTCTACGAAGACGAGTTCTTTCCCACCGTGGATTACTATGTTTCCAGCGGCTCTTCTCCCGAGGAGCTGGAAAAGGCCACCGGGATTCCCGATGTGACCACCGGTGCAAAGGTTACGCTGAAGAGCGGGGGAGCGGAGCCGGACACGGCCGTCGCCGGGTCTTTAGATCACGCCGCGGCTCCCGGCGAGTCGGTTGCCGCCGAGGTCCCCTCGGTTCGGGCGACGGCGATGGAAGACGACGTGGCCGAGGCTCCGGCTACCGATTCCGGAGATAGTGAGCCGCCTCCGGGGGCCCCGGAAGGCGTTGCCGCCCCAGGAGAAAAGAAGGCCGCCTCTTCGATTCTTCGGGTCGACGCGGCCCGGGTGGACCAGCTCCTGAACCTGGTAAGCGAGACGGTCATAAACAAGGCGAGCTTTAATCAGCTGACCAACGAGCTTGCCGAGGCCCTTGCAGAGTTCGGTCGGGGCAAGGCCGCCCTTCGAGACGAGCTCAGACGACTCATCGAGGAACTGCCGGAGCTACTCGGAATTGACCTTGATAGCCAGGAGCTGCGCCGGATCCGCAAAGAGATCGGCCAACGGTTCGGATCTCTCCACTCGAGCTTCGAAGCCTTCGAAGGTCAGTTTAAGGGTGCGACTTCCAAGTTTCGCAGCAACGCCGGGGTTCTCTCCCGGATTACCGGTGACCTCCAGGAAGGGGTTATGCGGATTAGGATGGTCCCGATCGCCCAAGTGTTCTCCCGTTTTCCGCGGTTGGTTCGCGATTTGTCTAAGAGCCTGGGAAAAAGCGTCAAGCTCGAGCTAGAGGGACAGGACACGGAGCTCGACAAGTCCGTGATAGAGGATCTTCTCGATCCGTTAATCCACTGTGTTCGCAACTCTATCGACCACGGCTTTGAAAGCAGGGAGGAGCGGATCGAAGAGGGGAAGCCGGAAGAGTGCCGCCTCTCCATGCGGGCGAGTAACGAAGGCAACATGATCGTTATCGAGGTAGAGGACGACGGTCGAGGAATCGACGTCGAGTCGGTCAAGACGAAGGCGGTCGACCGGGGGATTATCCACCCGAATAAGGATCTTTCTGACACCGAGGCTTTTAACCTAATCTTTAGCCCCGGGTTCTCTACCGCAAAGAGCGTTACCAGTGTTTCCGGACGCGGCGTTGGTCTCGACGTCGTCAAGCGACAGATAGAAAAGCTCAACGGGACGGTATCGGTCTGGTCCGAACGCGGGATGGGAACCACCTTTACGATGAAAATTCCTCTGACCCTCGCGATCATTCAGGGTCTCCTCGTCAAAGTCGGGACCGAGACCTACGCCATTCCGATAACCTCGATTATCGACAGTCACCGGATTCGACCTAACGAAATCAGGCTTCTCGACAACTACGAGGTCTTTAGTCTTCGGGAAGATGTCATCTCGCTCCTCCGGCTGAACCGGCTGTTCGGAATTCGGGACGGCGATACCCGGGAGTACTACTACGTAGTTATCGTCGGGAGCGGCGAACGGCGCATCGGACTCCTGGTCGACTCGTTGATTGGGGAGGAAGACGTGGTCATCAAGCCGCTGAAGGATCACTACACCAATGCCCCGGGTATCGCCGGGGCGAACATTACCGGCGACGGCAGCGTCTCTCTGATTGTGGACGTCAGCCAGCTTCTCGAGCTCGGCTTCGATCACGAGCGCCGAGAGCGGTCGGCGCAGGTTGTTGGATAGAGCATGAGCGATACCAGAGGGGTCCTCGGAACCTTGAGTGGCGAGGAAACGCAGAACGACGCAGAACAGATTGACTTCAAGATGGTCACCTTTTCTCTCGCCGGGAAAGACTACGGTGTAGATATCATGAAGGTAAAAGAGATCGCGAAATTCGGGAACTTTACCTACGTGCCGAATACCGCCCCCTATGTTCGCGGCGTCCATAACTTGAGGGGAGACATCATTTCGGTGATCGATATGCGAAAGATGCTCCGCTTGCCGGTGTCCGGCGAAAAGGACGTTGAGGACGGCCTTATTCTGCGTCTCGAGAGTAGTGTCCTCGGGGTCGTTGTGGACGCGATATCCGGTGTTGTCGGCATTTCGTCGACGACGATCCAACCGCCGCATCCGATCTTTGCCGACATCAATATTCAATACATCCGGGGCGTAGTAGAGCATCAAGAGAAGCTCTTTATTATTCTGGACGTCGATCGAATTTTCGCGAAGGAGAACCCAGCCATCGCACCGGAACAGCACCGGACGGCGGTGGCTTCCGGGGGGACAACTGCCCCTGTGGCCGAGACCCTGGGTGGGACCGGCGTGGCGGCCGGGACCGGAGCAGAGGAAGAGACCTTCGTTCGAGAAGCCCTGCCAACCCTCGCCGGGTTCCAGGTAACATCGGTAAACGCCGATTGGTTTTCCCGGCGATTCAGGGAGTGGCTCGGCGCCCGGAAGCAGGCCGGCGTCACGGCTCAACTCCGGAGCGACGAAGATGCCGAGCAGTTTCTGTCAAGTTTCTATTCTAGAAACACCGGCCGGTTTCTTCCACCGGACTACGTTGGAGCGATGGCCGAAGCTCTTCCCGAAGGGCAAGTCGGTAGCCTAACCGTGTGGAACCCGGGGTGCGGCAAGGGCGAAGAGAGCTATTCGCTGGCTGCGTATCTTCGATCGGTGTTTCCCAGCCGTCGCATTAAGGTCTGGGCCCACGATCGGGATTTGTTGAGTATCTCCACTGCTCCCAACCTTGTGTTTAACAAGGAATCGGTGCCCGATTACGCCGAGCCCTTTCTGGTGCAGGGGATAAACGGCTTCAGTTTCTCAGAAGAGCTAAAGGACACGATACTCTTCGAATACCACGACCTTCTGCACCGGAACGAAGTGCCGGAGTGCGATATGATTCTATGCCGGGACGTTCTCTCCTTTCTTCCGAAGGAGCAACAATCGGCGGTTCTGGACGACTTTTTTAATCGTCTTAAGCCGGGCGGGGTTCTAATCGTCGGAGACAATGAACGTGTTGCCGAATCCGGAAGGTGGCAAGAGATTCCCGGACCCGTTTCCGTGTATAAGAAAACTAAGCGATAGCCCAAAACACTACGGCGGAAGGAGCCATGGATGCGCGTAGAATACATCAACCCATTTGTCGAAGCAGCGTATAATGTTCTGAAAGAAGTCCTCGCAACGGAAGTCGAACGGGGGGAACTCTACCTCAAGTCGACATCCATGCCGGTCCTCGGCGTCGCCGCGGTGGTCGGTCTTGCCGGAGATGTCGAAGGCCGCGTTCTCTTCGATATGTCGAAGGAAACCGCCGTTAAGGTTGCCTCTGCCATGCTCGAGGGGATGGACATGGAGCCCATCGACTCCTTGAACGACATGGGAAAGGCGACCATTACCGAGCTGGCCAACATGATAACCGGGCAAGCGGTCACCAAACTTCACGACCTCGGCTTCGAGTTCGACCTGACGCCGCCGGCCATCTTTACCGGCGACAATATGGAAGTCACCGATGCCGGCGTCGAAGCTCTCATCGTCCCGATGGAAGTGCCCCAGGGCAAGATGGAGATCAACGTCGCCATCCGGGAGCGAAACGGGTAGGGCACCGGCCCCAGGCCCAAGGCCAAGGCCCAAGGCCCCGGAATCGCTTTAGGGGAGCCTCCCGGGAGTGTGTCCCTGACAACTTGACAAGCAAAAGCTCTCGCGTTAGATTCTGTCCATGAAGAGGATGCAGGTCGGCGAATTGAAGGCGCGGTTCTCCGAGGTCATCGAAGAAGTCAAAGCCGGGGAAGAGATCGTCGTTTCGTATGGAAGGAAGCGAGAAGACGTAGCCGTCCTTATTCCGTACCGGACCTACAGCCAGACAAACCGGATCAAGCTTGGGGCTCTGAAAGGAAAAGCTTCCGTTCACTTTGGGGAAGATTTCGAAATGGGTTCCCAGAAGCTGATCGGCACGTGAGTGTTCTCGTGGATACGCCTATTCTGATCTGGTCGCTTATCGAGCCGGACCGCCTTGCTGCGCAAGCTACCCGGGTCCTACTAGACCAGAAACGGGTCAAGCTGGTCAGTCCGGTAAGCTTCTGGGAAATAAGCCTCAAGTATGGGCTGGGAAAGCTCCACCTCGAGGGAACCGATCCCGAACAGCTGGTCGACGAAGCGATAGCGGCGGGGTTCCGCCATACGCCCATCGAGCCACGGCACGCCGCCACGCTTTTTAAGCTCCCCGAAAAAGCGAACCACAAAGATCTTTTCGATCGACTCCTGATCTGGCAGTGCATCCAGGAAGGATTTGAGATGCTAACGGCGGACGAGCGGTTCGGCGAGTACGCGGAGAACGGATTGATACTGGCGGCCTGAGTCCTTGGCCACGGCCCGACCGCCGGAGGTCCGGCGACAGCCGCCCGTTCACCGGGCATAAAACGGTTGCACCAAACCCGACGATTTATTACTATACGTGAACGTCGTGCGGCATCGCCAAGCGACGGCCCGATTACAGGGGCGGTTAGCTCAGTTGTCTAACCGCACCTACCGCTGAGCCGAAAACGGCAAGCGTGCAAATATCTATACCGTAACAACCTACGGGGCGACCGGAAAACCGGAGCACCCTCTACACCGTGTCAATGTTGCACAGATGACACACGGAGGAGGCTACTATGAACGGCGCACCTTTCACCCTCTACCGCCGCAAGGAATCCGGGACATTTTACGCCCGGT
>CAZLDK010000092.1:0-4606 GCA_964558285.1 uncultured Spirochaetaceae bacterium
CCCCTTGTGTCGGTGGGCACCCTAAGAACATCATCTTCCTTACCGCCGACGCCTTCGGCGTCCTTCCGCCGGTATCCCGCCTCTCGGCTGAAGACGCGATGTATCACTTCTTGAGCGGCTACACGGCAAAGATTGCCGGAACGGAAGAGGGCGTAAAGGAACCCCAGGCGACCTTCTCGGCCTGCTTCGGGGCGGCCTTCCTGGTGCGGCACCCGAAGGTCTACGGCGACCTCTTGGCGGAGCGCATTCGAAAACACCAGGTCAAGGCCTGGCTGGTAAATACCGGATGGACCGGGGGCGGCTACGGCGTCGGCTCTCGGATAAAGCTGGAGTACACCCGGGCCATTATCGACGCGATCCACTCCGGAGCCCTCGACGGCGCTCCGACAGCAAAGCACCCCGTCTTCGGTTTGGAAATGGTCACAGACTGTCCCGGCGTCCCCCCGGAACTCTTATCCCCCCGGGGGGCCTGGAAAGACGGCGCGGCGTACGATACGGCGGCCCGCCACCTCGCCGGCCTCTTTGAGGACAACTACCGGCTTATCGACGGCAGCTAGGCCGGATAAAACACAATCTTAGGAGCACTTCAGTGAACAAGCACTATATCGCCGGGCGGTGGGTCGCTCCCCTCGCCGGCGGAGTATCCGAACACCGAAACCCCGCCGACCTCGACGAGGTAACCGGGGCCTGGCCCGACGGCTCCGTCGAGGACGTAGCCCGAGCTATCGAAGCCGCCAAAGAGGCCTTTCCGAAGTGGAAGGCGATGCCGGCGATCCACCGGGGAGACCGGTTTCTGGCTCTGGTGACGGCGATGGAACGCCGGCGGGAGGAGATAGCCAGGCTTATCACCTTAGAGAACGGCAAGACGCTCAAGGACTCCCGGGCGGAGGTTCAGTCCTCCCTGAGAGAGATACAGCATCAGGTGGGGGAAGGGGTCCGCATGCTTGGGCGCACCCACCCCTCGACCAAGCCCGACGTCCTGGCCTACGAGAAACGAGAGCCCCTGGGTGTGGTGGGGATTATCTCGCCGTGGAACTTTCCCTTCAACGTTCCCTGTCGAAAGGGTACCCCCGCCTTGATGGCGGGAAACACCTGCATCCTGAAGCCCTCGGGCCTGACGCCGGGAGTCGGCGCCATTCTGGCGGAGCTCTTCGAGGAAGCCGACTTCCCGCCGGGAGTTTTCAACCTGGTCTTCGGCGGCGGCTCGACGGTGGGTAACGCCTTGGTTCAGGCACCCGAAGTCCAAGCCATCAGCTTTACCGGCTCGACCGAAGTGGGCAAAAAGATCCACGAAGTTGCGGCTCCGAGCATGACTCGGACTCAGCTCGAAATGGGTGGAAAGAACCCGCTGGTGGTCCTCTCCGACGCGGATCTGGATGCGGCGGCGGAGGCGGCGGTAACCGCAGGATACGCCTGTGCGGGTCAGTGGTGCACCGCGACCAGCCGGGTTATCGTCGAAGAGTCGATTGCGGAGGAGCTTACCGATCGGATTCTGGCGGGAGTCGCGGAGCTGCGAGTCGGGAACGGACTCGACGAGTCGATGACGATGGGGCCCGTATGCGGAACCAAGCAGGTAGAAACGATATCCGGCTATCTGGTCGCGGGCCGAGAAGAGGGGGCAGTCGTCGCCGCCGGGGGTAATCGGCTCACGGGCTCCGACTACGACCGGGGCTGCTTTATCGCACCGACGGTCTTTACCAAAGTACGGCCGGAGATGGTCATAGCACGGGAGGAGATCTTCGGTCCCGTCCTGGCGGTAATACCGGTTCGTGACTTCGACGACTCTCTTCGAGTCGCCAACGCGGTAGACTACGGTTTAACGGCTTCGGTCTACACCCGGGACCTGGAAAAGGCGATGCGCTTTGTCGACCGGATCGAATCGGGAATGGTTCACGTCAATATCATGACCGCCCACCGGGAGCCCGCGTTCGCCTTCGGCGGGATTAAAGACTCCGGCTTCGGGCTTCCGGAAGCCGGACGAAGCGGCCTCGAGTTCTTTACCGAGCACAAGGTCGTCTACGTGGGCTACTGAGCGCCCGCGGAGCACACTAAAGAGGAGAAAAACAGATGCCGACTATTCCATCCCTCGGCCACGTTGGCCTGAGCGTCGCCGACATCGAGCGCTCGAAAAAATTCTACACGGAAGTTCTGGGCATGACCGTCGCCCTCGAGCTCGATGTGGCGGACGACCGGCAGGCCCGGGTAATATCGGTTCCCGGAACCAAGTGCAAGATCGCCCACCTGCGTCTAGGAGACGGCGTCCTCGAGCTCTTCGAGTACTACGCCCCGGAACGGGGGGTAAACAGAGCGCGGAATCACCCCCAGAAAGACCACGGCCTCGTCCATATCGGCTTCGAGATAGACGACTTCCACGACCGCCTCAAAACCTTACGGCACCACGGTGTCGAGTTTATGGGGGAGCCGATGGAATACCGCCCCGGGGTCTGGGTTCTCTATTTCTACGGACCCGACGGCGAGGTGTGTGAGCTCCACGACGTCTCCGCGGCGCAGTAAGTGACGTATTAGGACAGCAACACGTCCCGGGCTCCCTTCAGGTGGACGAAGACCCGAGGATCGCCGCCGAGGTCGGGGTGATACCGGAGGCTGAGTCGCCGGAAGCGGGCGGTTATTTCTGTGGCAGGGGGCCACCGCGGGGGAAGCTCCTCGGGCACCCATTCGAGTAGGAAGCAGGCGATCAGTCGCTCAATAACTAGATTGCTCATCCCGGGGTAGCGGCTTTGGAGCCGCACCAGATGGCTCCGGAAGAGCTCCATCCATTGGAGTTGCGTGTAGCCGTGGTACTCCGCGGCCTGCTTCTTGGTCGCCGGAAAGATGTGTTGTTGCCAGAGGGGATAGCGTCCCCGGCTGTGGTAGTGCGCTTCGAGGTAGCCGAGATACTTGATAAAGGCCCGGGTCCCCTCCGGGAGCCGGCGCATGCTCTCGAGGAGGAACTCGTGCCGTTCCTCCTGCTTTCGCTCCCGGGCGCGATCGTAGTCCCTCTTTATCTGGAAGAAGAGCGGAAAGAAGGGCTCCTTCGGGAGTCGGTAGGTAAGGTAGAAATGGTTCAAGTGATCCGGATGAACCTTGCCCTGATTCAGGATGGCGTAGCAGCGGCGGCTTATCCGGAGCTCCTGGAGGCGAGACGAAGCGTGGAAGTAGCTCATCAGGACGGGGTAGAGCCGATGCTTGGCGAGGGTCTTCGGTTGCCGCGACAAGAGGTAGGCCAGAGAATAGATCCTTCGAGATAAGGCTCTTCGACGTCGACGGGGCATCTATCGAAAGATCATATCACAGGGAATAGCCTATCGCTCCAGTCAATCGATGTTCGATTCTCGAACTTTCGCGTATACTAGGGGGCCATGAAACGCGATGGGTTTGGCTTCTTCGGCGCTGCGGCGGGGGGTGCTATCTTCGATATCATCCGCCGGGAGGGGCCACTCTCTCGGGCACAACTGGTACGCTCGACCGCCCTCTCCAAGAGCACGATCTCCCTCCACGTCGACCGCCTTCTGAAGGTCGGCGTCATAATAGAAGAGGCACGACAGACCGATTCAGGCCCAGGACGCCGGAGTCTCCTCCGTTTCGCCGCCGACCGCGGCATAGTCGTGGGCATCGAGCTAGGCGTGACGAGCATCGACGTGGCGGTCTGCAACCTCCAGGCCTTAGTCCTCTCCTCCCACTCCGAGCCGTTGGATATCGCCCGGGGTCCCGTCCCGGTCCTTACCCGGGCCTACGAGATAATCGAGAAGCTCCTGGCCGAGGTTGGACAAGAAACCGGGGCGCTCCGGGGAATCGGTATAGGCCTTCCCGGGCCTGTGAATCGCACCCTTGGAAGCGTCGTCAGTCCGCCGATTATGCCGGGTTGGGACCGCTACCCGGTTCGGGAAGAGGTGGGACCCCACTTTGGGGTGCCCTGCTTTGTCGATAACGACGTAAACGTCATGGCCCTCGGGGAGGCCCGGGCCGGTGGTGCCCGCGACTCGGAGAGCTTCCTCTTCGTAAAGGTTGGGACCGGCATCGGCGCTGGGCTGGTCATCGACGGAGAGCTCTACCGGGGGTTCAAGGGCAGCGCCGGAGACATCGGCCATATCGGCATCGACGGCGAGGACCTGCTCTGTTCCTGCGGGAACCGAGGGTGCCTCGAGGTCGTCGCCGGCGGCGCTGCGATCGCCCGGAAGGGCCGAGAGCTGGCGGAAAGCGGCGCCAGCCCGATGCTCGCCGAAGAGGCGGCTCGCCTTGCCGCAGAAACGCCCCCGCGGCAGATCAGCGCCGTCGAGGTGGGCCTCGCGGCGAGACAGGGGGATACCGCGGCGTTGGAGCTGGTAATCGAAAGCGGCCGCCACGTTGGCTCGGTCCTCTCGAAGCTCGTCAACTTCTTTAACCCGGAGATGGTCGTCCTCGGCGGGGGCACGGTAAACATCGGCGACGCCTTCGTGGCCGCGATACGGGAAATGGTAATCCGTCGATCCACCCAGCTTGCCACGGTGGACTTGGTGATTCGCCGGTCGTCGTTCGGTGAACAGAGCGGGATGGTCGGGGCGGCCCTGATGGTGGTAGACGAGCTCTTCTCGACCCGAGCAGTTACGGAGATGGTCCGGGAGTTCGA
>CAZLDK010000092.1:4616-11040 GCA_964558285.1 uncultured Spirochaetaceae bacterium
GGCTGACCACCGGCGTTGGCCTTTTTTTTGCCCTTAATGTTCGATAATCGAACGAAAATGTTTGCGTTTAGGATTAATAGGGTGTACAATCGGACATCCCCTCAGGAGGTTTTGCATGCGATTAGGGTTTATTGGAGCCGGGTTTATTTCCACGTTTCACGCTACCGCGTTGGCGATGGTCCGAGATGTGGAGGTTACCGCGGTTCTACGGCGGTCTCGTTCGCCACAGTTCGTGGAGCACTGCGCATCGCTGGGCGTCGGGTCCCCCGTAGAGTACGACTCCGTCGCCGAGGTCGCCAAAAACTGCGACGTCGTGGCGATCTACAACCCCAACTTTTCACGAATCGAGACGATGAACGAAATCGTCGCCGCGGTCGAGGCCGGGGCCACCCTTAAGGGAGTCATAATCGACAAGCCCCTGGGCCGCACGATGAAAGAAGCGCGGACCCTCGTAGATATGGCGAAGCGGGCGAAGCTACACACAGCCTACTTCGAGAACCAGATCTTTATGAAGGCGATTGCGGCTCAACGCAGACAGTTGAGGCCCTCCATCGAAGCAATGGGCGCCCCGAGCTTGGTCCGCAGCGCCGAGGAACACGGCGGACCCCACGCCGACTGGTTCTGGGACCCTGTGAAGCTCGGGGGTGGGGTGCTGATGGACATGGGCTGTCACAGCATCGCCGTGGGTCAGTACTTGCTTACACCGCCGGACAAGCCGCTGACATTTCTCGAGCCGGTCTCCGTCTCCTGCGACACAAGCCTCCTTAAATGGGGCGAATCGCCCTGGCGGGAGCAGCTCTTGGAGCAACGCGGCATCGACTACGCCAAGACCCCGGCGGAGGACTTCGCAACCGGCATCATCACCTATCGGAACCCGGAGACCGGGGCGATCGCAAAGTCGCAGTTCACCGATTCCTGGATGTTCGAGAAGCAGGGGCTTCGGTTGATGATGGACGGGATGGGACCGGGGTACGCCTTCGAGGTAAACACTTTGCGCTCCCCGGGGGAGATCTTTATCGGCGATGCCGCGGCGGAATCCCTCGCCGACGCCGAGCTGGCCCTGGAGAAGTCCACCGCGACCCGGGGTCTGCTTCCGGTCCAGGCCAACGAGGCGGACCTCTACGGCTATGTCGACGAGAACCGGGACATGGTCGAGCGTTTCTCCCGGGGCGAAGACGCCCTGCTTAGCTGGGAGTACGGACTCGAGATTACCCGGCTGTTGATGGCGGCGTACTACTCTGCGGAGATAGGAAGGGTCGTCGACCTTACCGATCCGCAGATCGACGAAATATTGGAAAACTATGTTCCCGCAATCCAGAAAGGTGAGGGGAACAGCGTCCTGAGAAAGGGCGCGAAGAACTAAGGAGGGCCGTATGGCTAAGAAACTTTTTATTGTTGGGCTGATCCTCGTGGTCGGCGTTGGCCTGGCGTTTGCCGGTGGACAGGGCGAATCGGACACCAAGTCGATCGCCGTCATTATGCCCGGTGCGACGCACGGGTTCCTGGGTGAGAGCATCCGCCACGCAGAGGACGCTACCCAGACGATCGGCGATGAGCGCGGATACGACTATCAGTTCCTTATCTCCGACGATGTAGTGCAGCAGGCGAACCAGATCGATACCGTGGTTTCCCAGGGCGTGGACGTCGTCGTCCTCTGGCCCCACAACGGAGACGAGCTCCGATCCGCGGCGCAGCAAATCGTGGACGCTGGAATCCCGCTGATTATCTACGACCGGCTTATCACCGACTTCGACGAGGATGCCGAGCTGATGGGGGACAACGTAACAATCGGCGAAGAGACCGGTGAGTACTTCAACGACTACTTCGCAGACGAGCTGGCCTCCGGCCAGGTAAACATCCTCGAGTTCAAGGGCGATAACTCGACGGTACCGACGCAGCGGAGCGAGGGCTTCTGGTCCACGGCCGACGACAACTTTAACGTGGTCAACGAGTACGTGACCAACTGGAGCCGCGACACCGCCCAAACCCAGATGGAAACCTTCTTGAACTCCAGCAGCCGCGAGACGGTGGAAAGCATCCAAGGGATCTTCACCCACGACGCGGAAGTCCAAGCTGGTGTCATGGCCGCTATCGAGGGATACGACGGCGCGTTTGACGTAAATGTCCGGCTCGTTTCCGGAGTCAGCGCTCCCCGGGAGCTCCTCGAGAACTTCGACCGTTACCAGGAACAGGGCATCGATCAGGTTACCTTTGCATTCTCTCCCGCAATGGTCCGGGATGCGATTGCCCTGGGCTACGATATTCTCGACGGTGATCGTGTCACCGGTCTCTACCTGGTTGAGACCGAGATGGTGGACAACACGAACTACCGAGAGTTTATGGAAGGTGATGTATTCACCGTCCGCTATTCCGTAGAATAGCCAGAGTAAGCTGAGTCGGGCCGGCGTTCACCGATGGACGTCGGCCCTCTCTATCCCCTACTCCGAAAGGCGGCTCCATGCATTTAGAGATGAAGAACATCTACAAGAGTTTTGGTGCAGTCCAAGCTGTGGTAGATGTGTCGTTCTCCGTCGGTCCGGCGGAGATTCACGGCCTTCTCGGCGAGAACGGCGCCGGGAAATCGACCCTCATGAACGTCCTCGGCGGCGTCCTGCCTCCGGATTCCGGTCAGATCATCGTAGACGGCGAGGAACAGACCCATTTGACGCCGATCAAGGCGGCGAGACTCGGTATTCGTTTCATTCACCAGGAGCTAAACCTGGTAAACGACCTCCGAGTCTTCGAGAACCTGTTTCTCAGAAACGAGATCGTCACCGCCGGCGTCTACCTGAACAAACGGGAGATGATACGTCGCTCCCGGGAGATCTTCGAAAAGCTCGAGCTGGAGATAGACCCGACTGCCGTGGTCCGCAACCTGGACACCTCCCGGAAGCAGCTTGTCGAGATTGCCCGGGCGCTCCTCTTTGAATGCGAGCTGATCATCATGGACGAGCCCACCACCGCGCTTACCAACGACGAGATCGAAAACCTTTTCGAGATAATGCGGGGGCTCAAGAGCCACGGCGTAAGCTCCATCTACATCTCGCACAAGATGCCGGAGCTGTTTTCCGTCTGCGATCGTTACACGGTGCTCCGAGACGGGCGCTTCGTCGCTTCCGGAGATATTGCCGATATCGACGAGCAGCAGGCCACCGAGATGCTCGTCGGCCGGAGCCTCGTCGACGAGGTGGTCGAGAAGACGAACGAGATAGCCGACGAGGTGGTTCTCCAGGTGGACCGGTTGAGCTGCAAGGGTCACTTCGACGACGTAAGCTTTTCCCTCCACCGCGGGGAAGTCTTGGTCTTTACTGGGCTCTTCGGCGACGGTCGCGGCGCCCTCGCCGAGTGCCTCTTCGGCGCCCGGCGCATCACTTCCGGAACCATCTACCTCCACGGCGAGGAGCTCGACACGGGATCGATCCTCAACGTAATCAAGTCCGGTGTCTCGATGGTCCCGCGAAACCGCAAGGAGCGCTCGATCCTGAAGGACCTATCGGTAAAGGATAATCTTTCCATGGCGTATTTCACCAGCGCCCACAAGGGGTTGGTAATCCACAACAGGGACGAGAACGACCGCTTCGAAGAGCAACGCCGGCAAACCAACATTCGGGTCGGGGATCCAGACGCCCCGATTACGTCTCTCAGCGGTGGCAACCAACAGAAGGTCGTCTTCTCCCGGTGGTTCGGCCTCGACAGTGAGATCTTTATTCTGGATAACCCGACCCAGGGTATCGACGTGGGCGCCAAGTTCGAGATCTACCAACTAATCAACAAGCTTGTGGAAACCGGCAAGAGCGTCGTCATGTTCAGCTCCGAGTTTCCCGAGATTTACAAAATCGCCGACCGCTGCATAGTGATGTACAAGGGCGAGATCAACAAAGAGTTCGCCCGGCAAGACCTCAACGAGGTCGACGTTATGTACTACGCAACCGGATCGAATAGAAAGGCTGGCTGAAGATGAAGAATATCCTCGCAAACCGCGACTGGAAGGGCGCACTCAAGCACCTTTTTGTAAACTACAACTACGTCTTCTCCTTCGCCTTACTGCTGATTGTCGGCCGATTCGCCAGCGATCAGTTCGTCACCGTGGCTAGTATCTCCAACCTAATACGTTCCTCGGTGTTCATCGGCATCATCGCCCTCGGCATGACACTGACGATAATCTCGGGAAACATCGACCTCTCGGTGGGTTCGATCCTGGCCCTATCGGCGGCGGTCAGCGTCAACGCGTTCAACAGCTCCGGGAGTCCGTTGCAGGCCCTTCTGGCCGCTGCTCTCGTCGGCGCCGGGCTGGGCCTGATAAACGGCATCTTCGTCGGCTACGCCAAGATGGCGTCCTTTATTGTCACCCTGGCAACGATGACGGCCTACCGGTCGATTACCGTTCAGATGGGCCAAGGTGGCCCCTTGCTTACCGACAACGCTATCTACTTCGAGAATCTCCGGTGGTTGGGCTACGGCCGTCTCGGTGGCCCCCAGGGTCTGCCCTACCTCGCGGTAATCTTTGTCGCGCTGACCATCATTATGTGGTTCGTGATGAACAAGACCAAGTTCGGCCGTTACGTCTACGCCGTCGGGTCCAACGAGCGAGCCGCCAAACTTACCGGAATTCGGGTAACCCGGGTCAAGGTTTGGATCTTTACGATCACCGGTTTGCTCACGGGTATCGCAGCCTTCCTCTACGTCTCCCGCTTCGCTTCCGTCGACGTGGCCACCGCGGGACGGATGTTCGAGCTGGACGTAATCGCCGCGGTTGCCATCGGCGGTACGATGATGTCCGGTGGCCGGGGCACCATTCAGGGAACCTTCTTTGGCGCGGTCATCATCTATTCGATCGACGCAATACTGTCGGCCTACCAAGTGCCGGCCTTCGTCAACGACTTTATAAAGGGCGTGCTGATCCTCGGCGCGGTTCTTCTCCAGAAGGTCCTCGACCGGAGCCGGGACGAATAACAGCCCTGCTAGGAGCCGCCCGGTATAGACCCCGGGCGGCTTCTCTGTGTACGGGAGATTGCCGATCTAACGAAGCCTGCGACGACTAACTGCCAGAGGTGGTAGAACACAAGGGGCAAGAGAGCGCTCGCCACGAAGACCGGTCGGTCGGCGAAGTAGAGGGTAAGAAGCGGCGCCCCGAGGGCGAGGGTCTTTTGGGACGAGGTAAAGACGACCGCGATGCGGTCGCCCTCCGAGAATCGCAGCCCCGATGCCACCTGCCATGCCAGGGGCAGGAGCGCGACGTGGAAGACCCCGAGAAGAGCAAGGGCGGCGATGGTCTGTCCTCCAACGTTAGAGAGAAGGCCCTGGTCGACCGCGGTACTCGCACTTAAAAAGACGACAAGAATGATCCCGACGCTCGTGGCGCCCTTTAGCCCGCGGTCTAGACGGAGCACCCACCCCGAGAGAAACCGACGGCCGAGCTGGCCGCCGATCAAGGGTAGAAGCATTCTAAGGGCCAGTCCTGAGAATACGGCGTATAGCTGGGTGACCGGCAACCAATTACCCCGTCCCCCGAGCATCAGGGACAGGAGGGCCGGTGAGACGACGATACCGAGGACGTTCGAGAGAGCGGCGTTCGCCGTGGCAGATACCACGTTTCCGCCGGCTGCCTGGGTAAACACGACGCAGCTGGAGCCGGTCGTGGGCAGCACCGCTACCGCGAAGAGCCCCGCCACCAGCGCCTCGGAGAAGAGGGCTCCTCCGGCTATTCCCGTGAGTATTGCGACCGTCGCGAGCATCAAACCCGGGACAACCAGGAAGACGAAGAGCTGGATGGTCAGGTGGACGCGCCAGTTCGATAGTTGGGAAACGATAAGCTCGGTCGGCAGGGTCGCCCCGATGGCCAGAAAGATCAACACGACGATGACGTCCCGAACTATGTCTCGAGCCGCCTCTGTCGGGTCGAGCCATAGAATCGACTCCCGAGCGAGGAGTGCCACGGTTATGGCGGCGAGCAATCCCAAAAGAAACCAGTTGCGCCGCAGAAAAGCGATCACACCGGCAAGAAGGGCTCGAGGGCCGCGGCTACGGCGAAGAGGAAACGATCGCCCCCCCGGGGTGCGGTCAATTGGACGCCGAACGGCAACCCCCGGTGGCCGTCGGTGGCCATCGGGATCGTCAAGGCCGGGGTGCCCCAGAAGGTCCAGGGGAGATTCATAATCGGGCTCCCGGTGCTCTCCAGCCCGACGGGAGCCGTCCCCGGAGCGGCTGGGCTTACCCAGACAACCGGCGCCTGCGTTGCCGGAGAGCAGCTTTCCAGGGCACCGATTATCCCCTCTCGTTCTTCCATGGCGGCTTCGTAGGCGGCTACCGAGGTTGCCGCTCCCGCAAGAAAGAGGTCCCGGGAAGCCGGGCGATAGAACTGGTTGTAACTCTGCCACCGCTCGTAGTGAGCGTGGTAGAATTCCCGGCTATAGATTGTGCGATG
>CAZLDK010000093.1:0-10974 GCA_964558285.1 uncultured Spirochaetaceae bacterium
TGATGTGCGTCACAGTCGGAGTTCGGGCAAAAAGGAGGGGTGTTAATGGGTACCAACTGTTGCAACAGGGAAGTTATCACACTCCTCTATACCGGCCTAGATTTCCCATGGATTCAACTTTCCCCAAGGTTCGGACCACTAAAGAAGGGTTGCGTATTCGTTCTATATGTGAAGAATCGTTCTATATGGATAACGCAGGAATAGTCCACTCCGGACCGGATAAGTCACTCATATCCGCAGAAGAGGCCTTGGAAATCCTCAATAATGCGTTTTCGCGGATCAAGAAGCTCGGGAAGGCGGGAGTCGTGACCGTCGTCTCCTCTCAGGGAAGACGAGTAGCCCAGTTGGCCATGAATGGGATTACGCCTTACAACGCCTTTCTCTCGGAACAGAAAGCCAAACAAGCGGCCTGGGTGACGCGTCGGACGAGGTATATCCGCGACTGCGTGGCCGACCCCACACATCCCTACACGCCTGCGTTTCTGAGTATACCTTCGGATGAGTTTGTACCCTGGGCCGGTGGGGTGCCGATCTTTGGTTCCGACTTAACGCCGCTGGGAGGCGTGGGAGTTTGCATAACTTCCGAAGACGAAGACGAAGCGGTAGCCATAGCCGCCGTCGAAGGGGCAGGCTTCCTGAGCGACCGCCCCTAAGGCGAATGGGATTATCCGTCAGGCGGCAGTCCATCCCCCATCGACGTAGAGAATGTGCCCGGTCACGAATTCCGCCGCCGGGGAAAGCAAGAAGATCGTCGGCCCGGCGAGATTCTCGATTTCGCATAGCCTCTTCTTGGGAATTCTCATCAGAATCCAATTGTAGTTTTCGGGATCCTCCACCTGGTCACGGTTCATCTCGGTCAGCGTGAATGTCGGAGCGATCGCGTTGACGTTTATCCCCTGGGTCGCCCATTCGATCGCCAGAGAACGAGTCAGCTGATTGATTGCCCCCTTACTCGGGGCATACGCCATGTCTCCGGCGCGGCCCTGAAGGCCGCGAACCGACGAAAAGTTCACAATCCGGCCGAACTCTTGATCCAGCATAACTCGACCGACCGCCTGGCAAAGTAGAAAGGTCCCCTTGAGGTTTACGCCGATCACGCGATCCCATTGGGCCTCGTCGAAGTCCACAGATGGCTCGACATGGGACAGCCCTGCGCAGTTTATGAGGAAGTCAATCTTTCCGAAGTGCTTTTGAACCTCGGCAACCGCCGCTTCCACATCCTTTTTGTTGGTGATGTCGCAGCGTACCCAGTGCGTATCGACTCCCTGGCTCTTCAGGTTGTCGGCGGCTTTTCGCAGTGCGTCGTCATTGACGTCCAAGAGCGCCACTTTGGCCTCTAACCCACCGAGAGCAAGACTGATACCGGACGCAATCCCCCCGGCACCTCCCGATAACAGTGCAACCTTGTCCTTAATCCCGTACATCTCGGAAAGATCGTAGTTCACCTAGGCCTCCTGACTGTTTGATTTGTAGACTATCGTTACTTATGTAGAATGTCAACGCAAATTCTGTCTTGACAGATCAAGTAACAAACTATATTCTACATACAAAACAGCGAGCTCGGGCTTAGAACGGGCACCGCTTCTGTGCCAAGAACGCTAAAACACGGAGGATGGAGTCGTTATGGAAAAGAACACGCAAGCAAAAAACGAAGGCCACGACCGACCGGAGTCGGTTAAAAGCACGAGCAGGCGCACGTTCCTCAAAGGATCGGCGCTCGCTGCCGGGCTGATGGCGGTGGGAGGGGTCCGGGCTTTTGCCGGCGGGCAGACCGAGGGGGCAATCGGCGGCGGCTCTCGAACCAAGCCAATTCTCGTCGGCATTACCTCCGACTCGTCGGGACAATACGCAAACAGCGGAGCGATGGATCGTCGGGGAATGCTCATGGCCATAGACGAGTTCAACGCGAAAGGCGGCGTTCTCGGTCGGAAGATCGAGCACATCCACATTGACACCGAAACCACCCCAGCCACCGGATCGCGCGTCGCGGAGCGGATGATCACCCAGTACGAGGTAAACTTCCTGATGGGAGCGGTTCACTCGGGAGTTGCCAACGCCATCTCTCAGGTCGCCCAGCGATACGGCTGCATCTATCTAAACACCAACTCCTCCTCGCCGACGGAAGCGGGGGAGAACCGACACCGGGTAAAGTTCGTATGGGACGGCAACGGCGCAAACTTCTCCAAGGCGATGACAAAGAGTGCGGCAAACACCTTCGGAAAGAAATGGCTTCTGTTAACAAACGATTACGTCTGGGGCCACGACACCTCGAGGGGCACCCGCCAACTTGCCGAGGCGGAAGGCGTCGAAATTGTCGACGAGCTTCTGGTGCCACAAAACACCCGGGACTTCAGCTCGTACCTTCTAAAGATCCAGCAGATCAACCCCGACGTCGTAGCGGCCGCGGTGGGTGGAGACGATCAGAAAGTCTTGCGGCAGCAGGTCGCAGAATTCGGAATGCAGAACAATCCGGCGTGGATAAACAACCAGCAGGACTGGCCCGACATCTACGGGCAGACTGTCTTCGGCATCTTCGGAACGACCTGGTACTACGACCTCGATCTTCCGAATGTCCCAGACTACGTCTTTCGATACCAGCAAACCTATCCGGATAGCGCTATCGCGGTACCAGGAAACGTGTTCTACAATGGCTATATGGCGACAAAGGCCATTCTGAGCGCCATGGAGAAGACCGGCACGACGAACAACATCGCACTCATTAAGGAGCTCGAGAACTATCGAATGCCGGCAGCGGATCGGATGCAACACCACGATGCATTCATGGATCCCGACGCGCACCACATCCAGCAGACAATCTACATGGCTACCACCAAACCGGAATCCGAACGCAAGGCGGAATACGACAGCTTCAAGATCCTTAGCCAGGTGGCCCCGGAAGATGCGCGGGTCCGGCCTGAAGCGGGTCAGTTGGAGTCATACGAAGACACTCCGACCTACGAGGTGTAGGATCGGTTGAATCTGAGCGGATACGCGGAGCCGGTCCGAACTACTAGAGACCGGGCCGGCTCTTTATTCCCAGTCGCAAGACGAAAGGTGATCTGCGAACCAAGATGTTTGTAACCGAGCTACTTCCGCACGTCGTCAATGGATTAAATCTGGGGTTGCTCTATGCGATTATCGCCCTAGGGTTCACCTTGATCGTAAGTCAGATGGAGCTCATCAATCTGGCTCACGGCTCCCTGTTCGCCTTGGGCGCCTACTTTGCCCTCAGCGTGATGGGGCAAACCGGTGCCTTCAATGTCGCCGCGAAGCCCTCGGTGGCGTTTTACCTACTGGCGCTGGTTCTCGCCGGAATCGGTGTAGCCGTCGTCGGGATGGCACTCGAGTTCCCTATGCGGCGAACCTACGGAAAAAAACCGCTCTATGGTCTCCTGCTGACCTTCGGGGCTTCGTATGTCATCGAAGAGCTTATTCGCCAAACCTACGGGACGGAGGAGATGCAGATGAAGCTGCCTGAGGTTTTCACCGGCTCGCTTCAGGTGGGACAACTGGCCTTTTCTCAATACCGACTCGTTACCTCGATTATCGCAGTTGTTCTGATCATGAGTCTCTGGCTGCTCATAGAAAAAACGAAGCTCGGGGCAATCATCAAAGCGGGAGCCTACGATAGCGAAATGGTAATGGCGATGGGCATCAACCTGAAGACGCTGCGGATGCTTGTTTTCGGGCTCGGCGCGCTGTTGGCCTCGACCGCCGGGGTAATTCTGGCACCGGTGTGGGGAATCAGACCGCACATGGGAATGGATGCGGTTTTGCCGGCGTTTCTCATAGTCGCTCTCGGCGGTGTCGGAAGCTTTTGGGGTACGGTTTTGGCGGCGGTGCTTATCGGGGAGGCCGTCGGCATTACCGGAGCCTATGCGTCCGGCTGGTCGATGGTAAGCATGTACGTCACTCTCGTTTTGGTTCTAACTTTCCGCCGACGAGGATTCTTCGGCAAGCGGAGCGCCCTCGATGCCTAAAGAAATCCACATGAAAGATCAGTTGGAGACCGGGATCGTCGAGAAAGCTCCCGCTATGCTGCTTCGCTTGTCTTTGATGACTCTTGTCTTCGCGACGTTCCCCCTCTGGGCCGGCGCCATCGGGCTGTACGAATACATCGGGATTGAGATACTCATCTGGTGCATATATGGCCTCGGTTACAATATCGCGTTGGGCTACACCGGCATGACTTCGATGGGACAGGGCGCGTACTTCGGCCTCGGTGCTTATGCAATGGCCATCTACCAGCTGAATTTTGGGGGGACAAGCCTGTTCATTGGGCTTTTATGGGCAATGGTAATCGGAGGGCTTGGCGGGGTAATCGGCGGATTCTTTGTATCGAACCGCCGAGGCGTGTATGTCTCGCTTATAACCATAGCGATCGGGCAAATCTTCTACTTTAGCGCTATCAAGCTGCGGGGACTTACCGGGGGCGAGGACGGACTGCTGAATCTCTCTCGGCTTCCGGTTCGCCTTCCGTTCGCAGAGCTAAGCCTGAACAGAAACACCGCCCTCTACTACTTCGTGCTCATAGTCCTGGTTGTCGTGCTGCTTCTTCTGTGGCGTCTGACTCGGTCTCCATTCGGAAGCGCAATCCAGGCCGTCCGGCAAAACGAAGAGCGGACATGCTACGTGGGGTACAATGTCCGTCTCCTGAAATGGGCAAGCTTCACCCTGAGTGCTATAGTCTCCGGTCTGGCGGGGGGCCTTCTTGCCCTGGCCCAGCAGGGCGCCTTCCCGGATGTAATGAATCTCTCCTGGTCGGGGATAATCGTAATGATCGTGATTATTGGAGGAGGATTTGTAAGCTTCTGGGGTCCCATAGTCGGGGTTCTCTACTTCTTTCTCGCAAGGGACGTTATCGGAGGACTAACATCCGCCTGGATTTTCTGGTTCGGACTCTCCTTCGTGCTCCTGATCGTCTTCAAGCCGGAAGGAATCGTTGGCCTTGTCCGGTCTCTACTTGGAAAACGAGAACGTTCCGAGTTGGTGGTGGAATAGTATGGCTCTTTTTGAGGTGCGCAACGTCCACAAGCGATTCGGTCACCAAGTTGTGTTGGAGCGGATAAACCTATCCTTCGAAAAGGACCGGCTGAGCGGCGTGATGGGACCCAACGGCGCCGGGAAGACGACCTGCTTCAACATCATGACCGGGAAGTTTAAGCCCGACCGAGGGTCGATTCATTTTCGGGACCAGGACATCACCGGCCGCCCGGCCCACAGGATAGCCCAAGGGGGTATAGCCCGGTCCTTTCAGATAATCAATCTCTTCAACGATTACACGGTACTACAGAACGTCCTCGTGGCTCTTCCGGAGGTTCGACGTAGTGGATTTAACCCGACGCGAGACGTCTACGCCAGCCGCACCACGATAGAGCGTGCCGTCCACGTTCTCTCCCTGGTAAGGCTCGAAGATGATCGGAACAAGGGCGCTAAGGACCTACCCTACGGAAAACGACGGGCCCTCGAGATAGCGGTCGCCCTGGCGGCGGAGCCGCAACTTCTCTTCTTGGACGAGCCTACTCAAGGCCTGGGCGCTCGACAAGCGGTGGCTCTCGGAGAGCTAATCAATAGCCTCCGGGACAACGTAACGATGGTGGTCATAGAGCACGATATGCATTTCCTCTTTGACATCGCCGACGTCATTTCGGTGATTCATTGGGGGCAAGTTATCACCACGGGGACACCTGATGAGCTTATGCAGGATCCCTGGGTAATGCGATCTTCTTTGGTGGCAAGGGAACATGCTAAAGATTGACAATATCAACACCTTCTACGGGGAGACCCAAGCGCTCTTTGGCGTGTCTCTGGATGTGCAGGAAGGCGAATGCGTTGCCTTGCTAGGCCAAAACGGGGCAGGAAAAACCACAACCATTCGGTCGGTCCTGGGCTTGACCGCCCCTAGAACCGGGAGCATCCATTTTGACGGAACCGAGATCACCCGACTCCCCACCCACAAAATTTCCCGGCTAGGGATAAGCTGGGTTCCGGACGATCGACGGATCTTCCCAACTCTCACGGTAGCGAGAAATCTCCAGCTGGCGAAACGCAATACCCGCTTCCGATCCTGGAGCTTCAAGGACTGCTTCGAGATCTTCTCGGCCCTCGAGTATCTCACCGAGCGGGAATGTGAAAACCTCTCCGGGGGCGAGATGCAGATGGTCGCCATTTCTCGAGCACTCCTCGGTGCACCGGGATTGATCCTCTTTGACGAGCCGAGCCAGGGGCTTGCACCCAAGGTCGTACAGGACGTGCTTAGGACCATCGGGCACATAAAGACCGAAGGCGTAGCGTCCTTAGTCGTCGAGCAAAACGCCGAAGTAGCGTTGTCGATTTCGGACCGTGTCTACGTTATGGCCAAGGGAGAAGTGGTGTACCAAGGTCCATCGGAGAAGCTTCGACAAGACCACAAGACGCGGAAAGAGCTTTTAGGAGTCTGACACATGGCGGACGAGTTACTGGTTCTGGATAAGGTCTACAAGGAATACACCCGCGGATGGCTTCGCAAGCAGGTGACGTTTTCCATCAAGGCAGATTTTACGTTCTCCAAGCCATCGATCGTCTGTTTGATGGGCCCCAACGGAGCGGGAAAGACTACCCTATTCGAGATTATGACAGGCAGCAATTATCCCACTTCGGGAAAGGTATTTTGTTGCGGCCACGATATCCATAACGTAAAGTACAAGGAGAGGGACCGGCTCGCTATTCACTACCACCAGTCCTACCAGGTTCGGAAGATGAAGTGGACAAAGCCCTCCCTCCTCATGGAGAGCGTAGACTTTGACTATCCGGAAGTTCATCTCTTCGACGAGCCGCAATTCTCCTCCCAAGACGGTTACATCGGGTTTATGGTTCGTTTCTTCCGGGAGCTTCGAGCCCAGGGGAAGCTGGTGTTTATCTGCCTCCATCCGATGGAGACCTATCATCTCGAAATCGTCGAGGATATCTGCGAGGAGTTCATGCTGGTCCACGGAGGCTCCGTGCACCACTTCCCAACGTGGGCGGAATTCACGTCGGATCAACGAACGGTTGACTACCTCGGGGAGACCCTTGTGAAGTATCGGCGGCAGTCTGAGTCTCGCACTGCGGAGGGATAAGATGATAGCTCAAACGATTTCCGGCAGCTCCATCCTCGAGCATCTCATCGAGCTAAGGAAGCGCCTGCTGGTTGGTGCCGCCGCCTTCTTGATGGGAATGGTCGTTGCCTTCGTTTTCAACCGGGCGCTGCTCCGATTTCTCCTGGTTCCCTTCGAGGCCATCGCGGCAAGATCCTCTGGGGAAAACCTACTCTACGTCATGTCTCTTTTAGAGGGCTTTGTTACAAAGATTAAGCTCTCGGCGGTAGCCGGGCTGGCGATTTCCATGCCGGTGCACATTTGGAACGTCGTGCGTTTCACCTTTCCGGGGCTCACCCTAAGGGAGCGCCGGGTGATCTCGGCTTCCCTGCTTACAAGCTCGGTGCTCATTATCGTAAGCTTCTACTACGGCTACTACAAGGTAATCCCGGTGTCCGTTGCCTTCTTGAGCAGTTCGGGGTTTATTCCTGAGGACATCGGCATGATCCTCAGCTATGGCCGAAACATCTTCTACGTCCTGCAATTCCTTTTGGCCACCATGATAATGTTCCAGGTCCCTATCGTAATCGAAATCCTGATGATGATGGATGTGATATCCCGGAAGTCGCTTCTGAAATACTCCCGTCAAATCATCGTTGGCACCTTCCTTCTTTCTGCATTGGTTACACCTCCGGACATCGTATCCCAGCTGAGCCTTTCACTGCCGTTGATCGTTCTTTTCTTTCTGGCCATTCTCATTGCACGAATATTCGGTTTCGGAAAGGGGCGTTAGGCGTGTTTGGAATCGGTTTCCCGGAACTTTTGGTGGTGTTCTTTGCAGTGCTCATCTTCGTGAATCCCAAGGAGCTTCCGGCCGTCTTTCGCCGGCTAGGACGCCTCGTAGGTCAGTTCCGTCGGTGGAAGCGTGAGTTGATGTGGACCCTCAACGAGTTAGAAGCGGAGTCGGAGCCGAAAGATCGAGGCGCCGCCGGAGCAAAGATAGATAAGGACGGGAATATCGTTCCGGAGATCAATGAAATAGAGACGTCGGCCACCGAATCGAGTGGTCTTAACGAAGGGAGCGTCGCTCCGGAGCCGAACACCAACGACGCTCAAGACAAGTACAGAGTATCATAGGAGGACGAAGAATGTTGGGACATACCGAGATTATGCTGGTCGTTTTGGTCGTTGTAGTGCTTTTTGGGGCTTCGGCCATTCCAAAATTCGCGAGGTCGATTGGACAGGCGAAGAGAGAGTTTCAAAAAGGCATCAAGGAAGAGGAGATGGCCGCGAAAGACGGTCCGGAAGCTCGAATCGAGCACAGCTGAGGAGACCTGCACCACTGTACTGGAGCACACTCGACGAGGACCTCGCTGTTCACGTTCAAAGTACGTCAGTGTTTATCGGATTCATAAAAAAGGATGGCGGATTGGAGATAGAGAATCGTTACAAAGTACCTAACCTGGAGCGGGCGCTCCTCATCGTCGAGTATCTGGTCAAGCAGCCAAAAGGGGCCGGGATTACAGCGATTGCCGACGGGCTGGGATTTCCTAAGAACTCAGTCTTTCGCATTCTGAAGACTCTCCTCGGCCACGGGTACGTGGTTGAATCGGAGAACCAGTATCAGCTTAGCAGCAAGTTTCTGGCTATCGGGTACGCCTCGATTGGCGAGTCAAACCTCGTAACGAAGGCCGCGGACATCATGATCGAGCTACGAAATCTGACGCACGAGACCGTCCTCCTCGGGAAGCTATCCGGGACACAGGGCCTCGTCCTCGAAGTTGTCCTCAGCGACGAGCCGCTCAAGTTTGTCGTGGACGTTGGGCATCATTTTCAACTATACACCTCTGCGCCGGGCAAGGTTTTTCTGGCGTATCTTCCGGAAGCCGAACAGACTCGGATGCTCGACGCCATCGACTATCGGGTCTTTACTCAGAAAACGATCAAGAGTCGCGAAGAGATGGAAGCAGAAATCGCGCAGGTTCGCGAACGTGGGTGCGCCTTTGACCGAGGAGAAAGGGTCGACGGTATCCATTGCGTGGCTGCACCGATCTTCGACTTCCGGAAGGACACCATCGCCGCATTGTGGATAACGGGGCCGTCGTATCGGATGCCGGACTGGGATTTGGAGCGCTTGGCGGAAATTGTTACCGACCACGCACGACGCCTTTCGCAGACGATGGGCTACGACCGAAACATACTCGAAGAAGACCTTGCCCCGGTGGCGACAGACGGATAGACCACGATGATAATTCGAAGAGACATGCAACCGTTCCCCGCAGGTTACACGCACATAACTGACCTCAGCGAGATTGGGGGCCCGGTTCGAATGAGCTTCGGAATCCTCAAATTGAGAGCCGGAAAGACATTCGAAAACGCGGAATCCAAAGAGCGGGCCTTCTTGCTCATGAACGGCCAGGTGCGTCTCGAGTGGTCCGATTCCGACGGGAGTCGCTCTGAGGATGTGCGGCGCGAGAGCCTCCTGGACCAGGAACCGTCGGTTCTTCACGTGGGGTCGGGGACAAACGTCTCTATCACCTCCATCTCCCCCGAATCCGAGCTGGCGATTCAAATGACAGCCAACGACAAGCCTTTCCCCGGCAAGCTCTGGCAACCCGGCGACTACCGTTCCGATCGCTTCGGTGAGGGCACCATGCAGGACACCAGCACCCGAACCGTTCGAACGGTGTTCGACGCGGCAACGGCCCCGGAGAGCAACATGGTGATCGGGGAGGTTATCAATCACCCTGGAAAGTGGAGCAGCTATCCACCACACGATCACGCGCAACCGGAAGTGTACCACTACCGCTTCTTTCCCGAGGGCGGATTCGGGCACGCCGAAGAGGAAGAGGAGGTGTACAAGATTCGCAGTTACGACACCTATGTAATCCCTCCCGATCGCACGCATTCGCAGTGCGCCGCTCCCGGGTACGCCATGTACTACATCTGGATGATTCCCCATTTACCTTCGGATCGCTTCGGGCCGGACTCCCGGGTCTTTCGGAACGAACACAAGTGGGTGATGGATCCATCCGCGCAGATTTGGAGTGATGCTTCGGTAGCCGTAACGAGGAAGCAGTCGTAAGGTCGGGCTTTGCTTGCCGGGCGCATTAGATAGCCGGCAACTCACTACCGAAAAATCGACGAGCGCTTTCCGCCGGGGTAGCGAACCTACCCTCTCGCTTCATGCAAGCCCACCCACATCTCGGTATACTCAGCATCATACCACGGTTTTATTACGACCAGATCAAAGAGGCAGAGCATGACTCCTACACCAAGCCCCGGCGAATCGACGCAGCAACTTTTCGGTATCGAAGGCAAGGTCGCCGTCGTAACCGGGGCCGCGAACGGCATCGGCAGGACCCTGGCCGCGGGGCTATCGCGGCTCGGCGCCCGGCTGGCGTTGGTCGATATCGACGAGGGGGGCATAGCCGCCCTTCGGGATGAGTTGCAGGATGCCGGCGCCGAGGCTATAGCCGTGCCGACGGATCTTACGAAGGAAGAGAGCGCCGAAGCGATGGCCGCCGCGGTCGTCGAAGGTCTCGGAGGCATCGACATCCTGGTAAACGCCGCCGGGGTACTCTACAACGAGCAGGCGGTCGACTTCGACATGGAGAAGTGGCAGTGGGTGATGGATGTGAACGTCAAGGGCACCTTTCTCGCCTGCCGGGCCGTCGGCCGACGGATGCTCGCCTCCGGGGGAGGCCGCATCATCAACTTCTCCTCGATCCGGAGCGTCCAGGGGAAGGACGAATACCACGCCTACGCCCCGAGTAAGGGGGCGGTCAATCAGCTTACCCGGACCCTCGCCATCGAGTGGGCGAAGGAGAACATCAACGTCAACGCGGTCGCCCCGACCTTTACCCTGACGGAGCTCAACCGAAAGCTCTTAGAAAACCAAGAAATGCACGACTGGGTC
>CAZLDK010000094.1:0-10959 GCA_964558285.1 uncultured Spirochaetaceae bacterium
GGCGCGCCTCTCTTATTCCCGAAGCGGTTCCGTAGTACTCACCGATCTCGTAGAAGGTACCCGGCGCAACCTCAATTGTCCGAACCGCGATCGCGTCGTCTCCCCGAGAGTCTTCCGCTTCTTGGTTGCCCCCGCATCCTAGGAGCGTCAGAAGGAAGAATCCGGCCAGTGCAGATCCGACGAGGACCGGAGTAATCAGTCTGCGTTTGTTCATTGCTATTCCTATCCCTTAGTCGTTCCAACAAGAGCGACGTACCGCAACCACGAAACAATAGGCTATTCAAAAACGAAAAGACAGGGTGGTCGGGCACTCTTTGCCCTCCCCTGGGAGGGCCGACGGTAGCCGAGATTACTGTCGCAAAACTATTCCATCGAGCCCGTTCCGGCAACAGAAAACGGCAAAAATGAGAGAGAAAAGCTACCCTAGGGGCACCGAAGATTCTGAAGCTAAAATTCTTCCCTAACGTTACTAAGGAGACGTTGAAGCAGAGCTCGAAGGAGCTCTATCTCGTAGGCTGCCATGTCGCCAACCACTTTTTGATAAAAATCTTCGGCGATCGACGAAGCAACCGGGAGGAGCTCCTCGGCTCTCCGGGAGAGCCGTAGACGGACCGCGCGCCGGTCTGCCGGATCACCTTCCCGCTCGAGGAGACCGGAGAGCTCCAACCGCCGTACCATGCGGCTCGTCGAGCCGCTGTCAATGTCGTGGAGGCTCGAGATCTCGGCCGGAGAAGAGGCCTTCCCCGAAGCGACTGCAGAAAGAACGCGCCACTGGGACGCGGAGACGCCGTAGGGCGATAAAGCGTCGGTAAGCTTCGCATCGACTTCAACCGCCAGATTGCGAAGGAGGTAGGCCAGAGTATGCGTTTCAGGGTTCGGCACGCGTAGATAATACTAACCGAGGCAGTTACTGCGCAAGCAGTTACTGCATACACAGTAACTGCGCCGGCGGTTGTGCCACAGCTCTCTGTGTCCGCACTACCTCCCTACCCCGCAAGCCGATCGATAAGAATCGTCGCGGCGCCAAGGGTGTAAAGGATAAAGACAATCGATATGGATCCCATCGACGCGGGTTTTGTTTGATGGCGATACCCCCTCCGATGCATCGACCGAAAGACCCAGACCGAGAGTGTGAGCGCGGTGGTCAGAACGACGACGTGGATCGTGTCGCTAGGGAGAGCATAGAAGGCCGATAGGTAGGCTATGCCCCCAAGCGAATAGACGAGGTACGGTGCCCATCTCTCTCCGAGAAGAATGGCCAGGGTCCTTCGCCCTGCTGCTCTGTCGCCTTCTCTGTCGCATGCGTTGTTTACGGAGAGGATAGAGGCTACGAGAAAGAACGATGGAAGTGACGCCATCACCATCTCTGCGGTAAGAAACCGCGTGTGCACGTAGGCCGAAAGAAGGAACAGGAGACTTCCGAGAAAGCCACCGGCGAAGAGTTCCCCAAAGGGGGTAAAGCTCAACGGACGCGGGCCGCCGGTGTAGAAGAACCCGACCATCATCGAGACCGCACCGACAACCGCGATTTCGATCCCGACTAAGAATGCTAAGACCACCCCCAGAGCTATCGCAACCAGAAAGAGTCCGGCAGCAACCAGAAGCGCTACCCCCGGGGGGACACCGTCGTGGAGAAGGACCTTCTCGCTCTCCCGAAGATAGTCGGCCGTATCGACCTGCCGGACGTAGTCGAAGAACGTGTTGAACGCGGTGGTTCCCATGTCGACCGCCAGCACGGCCAGGGCCATTACCCCGGCAATCAGCGGGTCTAGAGGAACAAGGAGCGCGGCGAAGAGCGTCCCCAACGCGAATGAGGAAACGCTGACAATCTTGGTTCGTATTTCGATAATGGAAAGAAACTGCGAGAGGCTCACCGACGTCACGTTATAAGGGTACAAACCCAGGCGAGAATGTCCAGCAATATTCCCTTTGCCTCGGCAGCATGATAGGGTCTCCAGGATAAGGAGGCTTGAATGCACACGCTCTTACCCAACCGAACACGACGTCTGACGGCAGTTGCCGTCATGCTCTTTCTCGGTGGTCTATCGACCCTGATGGCGACCGGTACTCCGGAATCTGACGATACCGTAATCGGGGTTTCGAAGTTCGTCGCCCATCCCGCACTCGACGCCGTAGAACAAGGTATTCAGGACGAGCTTGCCGACCGCGGTCGGGAAGACGTCGTATACGACTTTCAGAACGCGAACGCCGACGTTTCTACAGGCCGCCAGATTGCCAGCAAGTTCAAGGCAGATCGGGTCGACGTCGCCGTTGGTATCGCAACGCCGACGGCTCAGGCTTTAAAGGCCGCATTGGACGAAATCCCGGTCGTCTACACCGCGATTACAGACCCGGTGTCCGCGGGCCTCGTCGAGTCCCTGGAGCAAGGGGAACCGGGAATCGCCGGAGTCTCCCACCGCACCCCTGTTCAGCGTCAGATTGAGTTCATGATGGAGCTTCGTCCCATCCAAGCCCTCGGTCATGTCTATTCGAGTGGGGAAGCAAACGCCGTCTTTCTTGCCGAGCAGACCCGGGAGGCCTGCGAAAACCTCGGAATCGAGTTCGTGAGTCAAACGATTACCAACCCGTCGGAGGTGCGCCAGGCCACGCAATCGATTATTGGTCGGGTAGATGCAATCTACGTCAGCACAGACAACCAAGTTGTATCGGCGTTGAGTGCCCTCACAGAGGTAGCGATGCAGAACGGGGTCCCCGTCCTTTCGGCGGATCCTGCCTCAGCGGAAACCAACGAGGTATTCGTCGCCTGGGGATTCGACTGGTACCGCATCGGCCGAATTACCGGCGAGCTCATCGATCGCATTCTCGAGGGGGAGGATCCCGGGACCATTCCCACGGTCCTCGTCGACGACCCGGCTCAGATGAGCATGATTCTGAACCTGGATGTCGCAGAAGAGCTGGGAATCGAGATACCGCCGGGGGTCCGGGAACAGGCGAATCGCATCGTCGAAGACGGTCAAACTCGGGTCCAATAGTGGCCATCTCGCGATCCCTCGCGGAGGCAATGGACAGCTCGTCCTGGATCCGAAAGATGTTCGAAGCCGGCGCTGCCATGCGCCGGGCCGGAAAGCCGGTTTTTGACTTAAGCCTCGGAAATCCGGACCTTCCACCGCCGTCGCAGTTCTACGAAGCCTTGGCCTCGGAGGCGGCGCTCCGGCGCCCGGGCATCCACGGCTACATGCCGAACGCGGGCCTCGAGACGACCCGGGAGGCGGTTGCCTCCCGGGCCTCGGAGCTTCAAGACACCAAGCTCTCCGCCGGGGACATCGTCATGACCTGCGGCGCCGGCGGGGCGCTCAACGTTGTCTTTAAGGCGCTCCTCAATCCCGGCGATAAGGTTCTTGTGTCGGCACCCTACTTCGTCGAGTACCGCTTCTACGCGACGAACCACGGCGGCGAGCTCCTGGTCGTACCGACGAAGGCCGACTTCGACCTTGACCTTGAGGCAATTGAGGCGGCTCTTGAGGGTGTCGCAGCCGTCATAATCAACTCGCCGAACAACCCATCGGGACGGGTCTACCCGGATTCGACGATCAAGGCGCTCGGCGAGCTTCTAAAGCGAGAGAGCGCCTCCCGGGGGAGACCGATCTACTTGATAAGCGACGAACCGTACCGCGGTGTAGCCTTCGACGGCGTCGTCGTCCCTCCGGTTCTCTCGGCGTATTCCCACAGCATCGTCTGCACTTCCTACTCGAAAGAGCTCAGCCTGGCCGGGGAGCGGATCGGCTATATCGCGGTCAACCCTGGGGCCTCAGACCACCGGGAACTCCTTGATGCCTGCATCTTTAGTAACCGTATTCTGGGATTCGTCAACGCCCCGGCCCTGATGCAACGCCTTCTGCCGCATATTCTCGGCGCCCGTGTAGACGTCGAGACCTACGCCGGTAGACGCGACCTTCTCTGCGGGGCCCTCAAAGAGGCGGGGTACGACTTCGTTAGGCCGGAAGGAGGTCTCTTCGTCTTTCCCCGGGCGCCCGGAGGGGACGACGTCGCTTTTGTGTACCGGCTGCAGGAGCAGGGTGTCCTCGCGGTCCCCGGCCGTGGGTTCGGGAGTCCCGGCTATTTTCGGCTGGCCTTCTGCGTAGACACCTCGGTTATCGAAGGAGCATTACCCGGCCTTCGCCGGGCGGTGTGACGAGCTCCCTCTCCTTGACGTCCCTCCGGTGTCGGCGTAGCATCACGGCGTATGGCACAGGAAGATCATGCCTGACTGCGACATCGTCGTCGTTGGTGGCGGCATTGGGGGTCTGGTTTGCTCGGCCTTCCTCGCTCGGGAAGGAAGGGACGTCACCCTCTTGGAGCAGAACCACCAGGTCGGGGGCAACATGTCCGGTTTTCGTCGACGGGGATACTACTTCGACGGAGGTGACCAGTCCTTCGAAAGCCTTGGCATCGTTTTTCCCATCCTCGAGGCCCTTGGTGTCTACAGCTCGCAGGATTGGATAAAGGTTCGCTACCGGATGATCAGCGACGACTTCGACTTTTTTATCGATTCCGTCGACGGTGTGCGAGATGCGTTACAAGAGGCGTTCCCGGAGGAGCGGGGTCTTGCGCCCCTCTTCCGGGAGATCTCGGAGGTTTCCTCCTTTCTCGATGCCGCCGGCGACGCGCATAGACTCCCGGTAATCAACGAATTCTCGCTTCCCCGACTACTCTCTATGGCGCCCTGGATCACTCGTCTGTCCAAGTGGGTTCGTTTCCGCTACCGACAGAAGGCCTGCGCGCTTATCGAGAACCCCTCTCTCCGACACTGGCTCACCGAAGTTGGCTACTACCGAATGCCGTATCTCTTCTTTGCCGGTTTTTGGCATATCTGGGCGAAGGACTACTGGTACCCTGTGGGGGGGATGCAAGCGCTTCTCGATAAGATCGCGGAAAGAATCGTCGACGCCGGGGGAGTAATTCGCACAAAAACCCTCGTAACATCCGTCACCCCGCTCCGGGACGGTAGCCTGGAGGTAAAGACCGCAGACGGCACGACGCTGTCTGCCGGCAAGGTGATCTACGCCGGTGACTACCGCCGGTTCTACGAAGAGATACTACCCCAAGAGGATACGAAGGTACGTCGGCATCGGAGTATCGTCGAGGCGAAGCTGACGGAGGCTATTCTGACGGTCTTCTTGGGTCTCGACCTTCCACCGGAGGAGTTGAGCGCCCGCCTCTCGGCGGAACACGTGTTCTACTTTCCGAACTACGAGGCCATCTTTCCCGATGAAAACTCGCCACGGGATATCCACAGCCGGATGTGGGTCGCCTTGAACTCCTTCGGGAACTCCTCAGGTAAAACCGCACCGCCGGGACACTCGACGATGACGCTCCAAACCTACAGCTCTGCGGCGTGGCAGAACTACTGGCATAACGCCGGCTACGGTGTACCGAGAACCCCGGAGTACGAGCCCTTCAAGAACGCCGTCGGCCGGGAGTTGGTCCAAACCGCGGAGAAGGTGATGCCGGGACTCGGAGAGCGAATAAGCTACTACGAGGTTGGCACTCCCCTCTCCCTCGAGCGCTACACCCGCAATTCCGAGGGTTCCACGGGGGGGTGGTGTTACCAGGATACCGTCTCTCCCCTCTTTCGTAAAAGGACCCTGAACATGATTCGGACCCCCTTCAAGAACGTCTATACCGCGGGCCATTACTCGTTGTGGCCGGGAGGAGTCATTTCCGCCGCCTTGAGCGGTCGGCTCGTCGCAAATATCGTCGCAGGGAGGCGTCCCTTGGCGCCGTTGAGAGGCTCGTGATGGTCGGCAGTCTTGGGCGGAGCGACGTCTACCCCATCCGGTCCTACCACGGGGATCTCTACGGACGCCTGAAACCGCATTTTGTCTTCAGCTTTCTCGAGGATATGGCGTGGAAAAACGCCGAAGAGCTTGGCTTCGGCTACACCTCACTCAAGGAGCAGGGATGCTTCTGGGCTCTCACCCGGCTTGCTGTTCGGTTTGACCGGTGGCCCCGGTGGGGGGAGGACCTGGTTCTGGAGACCGAGCCCCTGGGAGTTTCCGGACCCTTTGCAATTCGGCGATTCGGAGGTTCGGTAGCCGGGTCCCCGAGTTTCGAAGCCTCTTCCGCCTGGGTGGTTCTCGACGTAGATAGTCGTCGCCCGCTTCGCCCCAGGAGCGTCTTCTCCGAAAAGGATCTGGAGCGGTTCCCTGGATTCGCTCCGGAGCAGGTTCCGGGAAAGGTCGAGGAACCGGAGGCGAATGGATCCGACGCGATAGCGGTGGGAAAGACCGTCTTTGCTACCTACTCCGAGCTGGACATCAATAGCCACGTCAACAACGCGGAGTTTCTCCGGTGGGCCTTCTCTCTGATTCCACCGGAGCGCCTCGGCGAGGCCCACGTCTCGGCTATAGATATCAATTTTCTTTCGGAGCTCCTCGGTGACAGTGCTATGGAGCTTTCGGGGCAGCTTCGAGACACCGGAGCTTCCGTCGCCGGGGTTACCGACGGAAATCCGGTCTTTCGGTGCAACATTCGCTTTTGAACCGATCGAAGGGTACGCAGGGGTTGCCCCGGAGACTCTCTAACCCTCCGGCCGGATCAAACGGTCGACGAGGGCCGGGAGGGCCCGGCCAAGAGGCGCCTCGACGTGAATCGCCGCCAGGTGGGCTCCTCGCACTTCACCCATATTGACGACCACCGCCGGTAGACCAAGTTTTGCGGCTCGGTCGAGAAAGCGGAGGCCGGAATAGACGGCGAGCGATGTGCCGGCGACCAAGAGCGATTCGGCGCTCTCCAGGGCGTCGAAAGCTGCCTGAACCGTCTGCTTCGGCACATTCTCACCAAAAAAGACGACGTCCGGTTTGAGCATTCCACCGCAGGAGGTGCAAGCGGGAACCCGGAACTCTTCGACCACAGACTGGGGTAGTTCCGCGTCACCGTCCGGGGCCAACTCGAAGCGCCGGCGGTCCCAGCCGGGGTTCAACTTTTCGATTCGCCGTTGGACGCTGGGCCGCGGTTCCCGGGCGCCGCAACCGAGACAGACTACCACCGAGAGGCTACCGTGGAGCTCGATAACCGACTTACTCCCCGCCTGTTGGTGTAACCCATCGACGTTTTGCGTGATGATTGAGGTGAGGAGCCCACTTTCTTCGAGTCGTGCAAGGGCGAAATGCCCCGGGTTTGGTCGTGCCGCTGCCGCCCGGGGCCACCCCAGGGCGCTACGAGCCCAGTAACTGCGACGGCCCTCGGCGTCGGAGAGAAACCGGCTGTAAGGGATCGGTGTCCGGGTGCGCATCGAGCCCTGGGGACCCCGGTAATCGGGTATGCCCGACTCGGTACTGATGCCGGCGCCGGTCAGGACCGCGATGCGGCGGTCGCGGAGGTACCAGGCCGCCTCATCCAGAATCGTTTTGTCCACGTTGAGAAGGTAGAAGCCTCGAAGCGCCAGGTCAATCGTAAGACTTGCGCAGTCAGAGAAGGTGGGTGTATCCTACTTTATCTCGAGTGCGTCGGCTGATACGGCCGGCCAAAGGACGTGTGAATGGCGGTCAAGTTGTACGTCGGTAATCTGAACTACCAGACCCAGGGACCCGATTTAGAAGCTCTCTTCGAACAGTACGGTGAGGTTGCTTCCGTGAATGTGGTCCTCGATAGGGAGACAGGACGCTCCCGGGGATTTGCCTTTGTCGAAATGGCGGACCAAGAAGGAGCAGAAGCAGCAGAAACTGCCTTAAACGGCTTCGAGTTCGAAGGCCGTCGGCTAAAGGTAAACGAGGCTCGTCCCCGTGGAGAAGGTGGCGGCCCAGGTCGTTACTGAGTCGGGACTCCCGGACGGTCGCCGACGGAGGGGCCCGGGGACAAAAAAACGGCGCCCGCGGGGAGGTGCGGACGCCGATACCGGGGGTCAGGCTATGATGTCTCACTTTTCCCGGCGTCTATACCCTACCGGCTTTGAATCCGCTGGTCAACATCGTATCATCAGATATTAATAATTAGCGTTTGGAACACATGAGAGTTCTCGGGGTCGCATTCGACTTTGACGGTACCCTGACGAATCCCGGGGCGCTAGACTTCGTAGCGATCCGTCGGGAGATCGGCTGCCCGGAAGACCAGTCGATAATCCATTGGATAGATGCTCTTCCCGAAGAAAGAGGCCGAAGGAAGGCCCTCGAGGTTCTGCTTTCGGCCGAACAAAACGGTGCTGCGGCGTCGGTCCCCCGAGACGGCGCAGAAGCCTTTGTCTTGAAGCTAAGAGCGGAAGCGGTACCTCTCGCAATACTCACCCGAAACACCCGGGCGTCCCTTATGGTTGCCTTCGAGAACTTCGAGCGTCTGTCTCCCGAGTGGTTTTGGCCCATCGTCACACGGGACGACCCCTTCCCGCGGAAACCGGACCCAGAGGCTCTCCTCCACATCGCGGACTCTTGGGGAATAGACCCCTCGACTCTCCTCTTCGTGGGAGACTACCGCGACGACGTCGAAACAGCTCACCGGGCCGGCGCCATTTCGTGTTGGTTGATGCCGGGATTCGGAGCCCCCGAGCCCGCGGTCAAACCTGACCTTCGGTGTAGATCCTATACGGAGCTCTCCGCCCTCTATACGTCGAGGTGCTGAAAGCTCTGCTCGGTGGTGTCGTAGATCCCAAAGCTCGGTGAACCGAATCGCCCCATGATTTCTCCGGGATTTGCCAGGATGGTGGCCCCTACTTCACCGGAGAATCGGGTATGGTCGTGGCCGTAGAACACGGCGTCGTAACTGCCCTCTGCGAGTCCCCGGGCTATCTCCGGGTAGTGTGTCAGGGCAATACGCCGATTATCGACCTCCAGCTCCGCGAAGGGGCCGTGGAGTACGACGTTTCCATGGTCCGAGGCAACTGCGGTCAACAAGTGTTGGTCGCCGTCGTTGTTTCCGAAAACCACGTCGATCTGCCCGGAGGAGCCTTCGGCAAGCTGTTTGAGCGTAAAGGGGGCACAAAAGTCGCCGAGAAAGAAGACTCGGCTAATTTTGGAGGCCTTCACCTGGTCCAAGGCCCTTTCCAGATTCCAGATATTGTCATGAATGTCGCTGAGAATTGCCACTTGCATACTTCTAGAGTAGGGGTGAAGGGGTCGCGGGGTCAATCTCGAGGGCTCAGGAGACGACTTCTGCCCAGTCGACTGCTTCTCCTCCGGTAAGCGTAAGCAACGCATCGAAGGAGGTGGGGAAGTTGTCGTGGGGAGAGCCGCCGGCTGCCCAGACCACCTCGTAACGGCTAAGGGATCGGTCGACGTAGACCGGCACCTCCGGACTCCGGAGTCCGACCGGCGGAACGCCACCGGGAAGATAACCGAACAAGTCGACGCATTCCTTGGGTTTCGCGATCTTAATTTTTTTTCGGCCGATGCCGAGAGCCTTCGCGATCCGCGCTTCGAGTACTTTCGTATCGCCACTCGTCACCACGAGAAAGGGGGAGCCGTCTCCCAGGAAACAGAGGCTCTTCGCGATTTGGCCGAGGAGGATTCCGAGGACTCGCGCCGCATCTTGGGAGGTAGAGGTCTGATCGTCGAAGTGATGCACGCTGCTGTCGCTCCCAAGACATCGGAGCGCAGCTGACACGACATCCGGCCCGAGGGCTTCCATCACCCTATCTCCATCCTATCGTAGTGAGCCCTTTTGCGCGCTTCCCCACCGGGCAACGAGGTACTGGTCGAGGGCTCCGCGAAAGAAGGGATAGCAGCTCCCCAGAATCTCTCGCCTATTGTCCATTTTGAGGGCTTTAAGCGTTACCCGCCGGGTCTGGTCCTTCCCCAGCTCTTGATAGAAACGCCGAGAAAGCTTCGTGAACAGAGTGCGCTTATTGGTGAAGGGTCCGTCTACCATTATGAAATCCGGAAAGAGTATCCGGTAGAGATTCCTAAGGGTAATAGCCATGTTGTCGATGGCCTTCTCAATCGTGGGGTCGTCTTCTATCGGCTGGTCGAGAATAAACCTAGCAAACTCGTTTTCGTCTTCCGGGGCGCCGGGAAACTGTTTGCGAAGATCCGGCAGGAGGGACCAGAGGGCCGAAACGGTTTCGACGCACCCCACCGACCCGCAGGCGCACAGACGCTCGTTGCCGAGGTCTACCCGCCAGTGTCCGATCTCGGCGAAGTGACCGGTGCGATCCCCTAGGACCTCGCCTTCGATGGAGTAAGAAGCCCCGACACCGAATCCCCAGTGAACAAGAACCACGCCGGAACGCCGCAGGTACCCCTGGGCGCTGAGTAAGTACTCGAGCTGAGCATCCATGCTATTGAAAAGCTGAACGGGAACGCCGAGCTCTTCTTCGATGCTCTTGAACGAGAGGTCCTGCAGTCGATTCCACCGGCTGCTTTGACTCCACTCGCTGCGCTGCGGATTGAGGCGCCCGGGAAGACTCAGGCCCACCCCGACTAGCTCGGAGTTTCCGGGAACTTCCCGGGCGAGCTCCGAGATCACCTCGTGAATCGCCTCCATTATCTGGTCGTTCTCGGCTCCGACCGGCAGCGGTCGTTTCCTCTCGCAGACGAGCTCGTCCCCGAGGTTTACGAGAGCCCCCCGAATGGCGGTCGAGACGACATAGATCGAAATAGCCGAAAGACGGTTTAGGTGAGGACGCAGCAGCAGGTGGGGACGCCCGCGACGGCCTTCCGAAGGGCGCGTCGATTCTGCTACGAGGCCGTCGTCGATAAGCTCCTTGATGACGTTGGAGACGGTCGTCGGGCGTAACTCCAGCTCTCGAGCCAGTCGGGTACGAGAGGTAGTCGTTGATGAAAGGATCTCGCTGAATATCCGGGCTTTCTCCAGATCCTTTATTCTCGTGGAAGATCGTCGAGTGATAAGAGAAGATGTGAGGGTCACGCCTTGATTATAGCACATTTTCTACTTTGCCTTCAAAACATGATTAGTGGTCCGAACCTTGGGACCGAGCCGTTGCCCCGGGGTAGCGGACCGCGAGCCGCTAACTCACATGATCAGGAAGAAGGGCAAGGAGGGCCGTCG
>CAZLDK010000095.1:0-10913 GCA_964558285.1 uncultured Spirochaetaceae bacterium
GGGCGGCGCAGATGCTCGGGCTAAAGAGGGGGCTTATCGTCCACGGCCTCGACGGCTTGGACGAGATTTCGGTGTCCGCCGATACGCGGATTGTCTACTTCGACGACGCCGGACTCTTCGAAAGCTTCGTCGCCACTCCGGAGGATTTTGGAATCGAGCGTCACCCCGTCGGGGGGCTTGCCGGCGGCGAGGCGGAGCAGAACGCCGAGATCGGGCGGCAGCTTCTATCCGGCGGTGGACCCCCGGCCCTCCGGGACGCGGTCTGCCTGAACGCCGGAGCGGGACTCGCGGTCTACAACCACGGTACGGCCACCCCGGCCGGCGGACCCGGCGCCGACGCCGGGCTCCGGCGGGGGGCAATCCTCGACGCCATCCGTGCCGGCTATCAACGCTCCCGCGAGCTCCTCGAGGGCGGCGCCGTCGAAGAAAAGCTTGCGCGGATTGTCGCGGCGACAACCTCCGACCGAATAGGGATAGCCGGATGACCGGAACCGACCCTCGCAGCGTTCTCGACCCCGGCGCGGTAGGAATTCTCCGAGACATTGCCGAGGAACGAATCCGTCGCGTCGAGCGCTTCGGCGCGGCCCAGGGATGCGATCTGCCGTCACGTAGGGAAGCGCCGCTAGTCCCGTTTCTCCGGGAGCCAAGCATTATCTGCGAGGTAAAGCGCTCCTCCCCCTCGGCGGGGGAGATTGCCCTGGGCCTCGACCCGGTGCTCCAAGCTATTCGGTACGCCGACGCCGGGGTCCCGTCGGTGTCGATTCTGACCGAAGAGGCGCGTTTCTCCGGGAGCCTCGAAGACCTTATGAAGGTTAAGGCCGCCCGTCCGGAGCTTGCCCTCTTGCGAAAGGACTTTCTTCTGACCGAGGAGGACCTCGACGTCTCCCACCGGGCCGGCGCCGACGCGGTTCTGCTTATCGCCGCCCTCCTGACCCCTGAAGCTTTCGGCAACCTCTACCGGTACGCCGGCGGATTGGGGCTGACGGCGCTGGTCGAGGTCCACGACGAAGCCGACCTGGCAAAGGTACGCCCCTTCTCGCCGCCCTTGGTGGGGATGAACAGCCGGAACCTCAAGACCTTCGCCGTCGACCCCTTCGGGCCCCTGGCGCTGATTCCACGCATCGACTGGTCCTGCCGGGTCGTCTTCGAATCGGGAATCTCCCACCCCGAGCACCTCCGCGTCGCCGGGGAGGCGGGGTTCTCCGGAGTGTTGATTGGAGAAGCGGTTGTCCGGCGCCCGGAGCTCCTGCCGGAGCTTGTCGCGGCGGCCGGTTTCTTGGCCCCGGCGGCTTCCTCGGCTCCGGGAGCAGCGCCGACCCCGGGCCTAGCGCCGGCCCCGGGCCCGGACCACCGGTCCGGCCCCGGGGCACCGTACCCGAGGTCCCGGCGGCCGCAGGGCTTCTTCTGGCGGAGGCTGGCGGCCCTCCGGGAAGCGCGGAGTAGCGGCGGGCCGGGGACGGCGGCGCCGGTATCCGCCGGCGCCGCGGTGTCAGCTTCGGCCGGGAACCGGACCCCGGCGGGGACTCCAAAACCACCCCGGCCGCTGGTCAAAATCTGCGGGATAACCAACCGAGTCGACGCCGAGGCGGCCGTCGGCCTCGGGGCCGACATTCTCGGGTTCGTCTTTGCCGAGTCGCCTCGGCGGGCGGATACTAAGCTTCTCGAAGACCTGTCGGACCTCGACGTACTGAAAGTCGGCGTTGTCGTGACTCCCGGGGGACCGGGAACCAGGGCGCTGCCGCCGGGGGTCGCCGAGCTGTTGGCCCGGGGACTCCTCGATGCGGTCCAATTCCACGGCGACGAAGGCCCCGATGAGTGCGCCGACCTGGCGTTTCCCTACTACAAGGCGCTCCGGGTACGCACGCCCGAAGACCTGGCTGCGGCGAAGAGCTACGGCTGCCCCCGGGTGCTCTTGGACCACTACGACCCGAAGCTCGCCGGCGGTACGGGGCACCGGATCGGCGCAGAGGTGCTCTCTTCGGGTTCTCTGCCCCGGCCCCTCTGGCTGGCCGGCGGCCTCTCGCCGGAGACGGTGGCCGAGGCCATTGCGCGCTACCGTCCGGAGCTCATCGACGTGTCGAGCCGCTTGGAGTCCGAACCCGGGCGAAAAGACGCGCAGAAGCTGAAAGATTTCTTCAAAGAGGTACACCATGCCACACTTCGATAGCTACTTCGGCGAGTTCGGCGGAGCCTACGTCCCCGAGGTACTCCGCCCGGCGATAGAGCAGCTCGGACAAGCCTTCGACGAGGCCGCAGGGGACGACGCTTTTTGGGCGGAGTTCGACGCGATCGGCCGGGACTACGTCGGCCGCCCGACCCCGCTCCTTTACGCGGAGAACCTTAGCCATCACCTCGGTGGGGCGCAGATCTACATTAAGCTCGAGGGGCTCGCTAACACGGGAGCCCACAAAATAAACAACGCCATCGGTCAGGCGCTGTTGGCCAAGCGCCTCGGCAAACACCGGATTATCGCAGAAACCGGTGCCGGACAGCACGGCTTTGCCACGGCGGCTGTCTGCGCCAAGTTGGGGCTCGAATGCCGGGTCTACATGGGGGAGGTCGATGTCCGGAGGCAGCAGCCGAACGTCTTTTGGATGGAGCTCTTCGGCGCCGAGGTTGTACCGGTCACCTCCGGTAGCAAAACCTTAAAGGACGCGGTCAACGAAGCCCTCCGGGACTGGGCCGAGAGCTTCCCGGAGACCCACTACCTTATCGGCTCCGCCCTCGGGCCCGCTCCCTACCCGGCGATGGTCCGGGAATTTCAAGCCGTCGTCGGTCGGGAGGTAAAGAGCGAGCTCGCGGCGAGGGGAGTCGTTCCCACGGCCCTGGTCGCCTGCGTCGGTGGGGGGAGTAACGCCATCGGCTTCTTCGAGCCCTACCTCGCAGAGGCGACGCCTCGACTGGTCGGGGTCGAAGCCGGCGGCCGGAGTCTGAGTTTCGGGAACCACGCGAGCCGGATGCAGGGCACCGGCAAGGTCGGGGTCGTCCAGGGGTACAAGAGCCTCTTTCTGGTCGACGAAAACGGCCAAGTCGGACAGACGCACTCGGTATCCGCCGGGTTGGACTACCCCGGTATCGGGCCCCAGCTCGCCTCCTTGGGTGTCTCCGGTCGGGTAGAATTTCGCACCAGCTCCGACGATGCGGCCCTTGAGGCGATGGGGCTCTTCGCCCGGAAGGAGGGGCTCGTCTTTGCCCTCGAGAGCGCCCACGCGGCGGCGGAAGTTGTAAAGATGGCCCCGGCCATGAAGAGAGACGAGGTGATCGTCGTGAACATGTCGGGGAGAGGCGACAAAGACCTCTTTATCGCCGCCCGGGCCATCAAACCCGAGGCCTGGAAACGGTTTCTCCAAAACGAGGCGGAAACACTATGAGCTACCAAGGAATAATGGCCCACCTGATCTGCCACTACCCCGACGCCGACGCCTTTTGGGAGGTCGCCTCGGGCATTATCGAAGGCGGCGCCGCCGCCTTGGAGTTGCAGTTTCCCTTTAGCGACCCCACTGCCGACGGTCCGGCAATCCAGAACGCCTCGTCGGTAGCCCTGGAAGCCGGCTTCGGTCTTGCCGCGGGGTTCGACTACCTTAGGCGCCTCTCGGCGATGACCGACCGGCCGCTCTTCCTGATGACCTACGGCAACATCCCGATGGTCCGGGGGGTCGAACGATTCGTCGCCGAAGCCCGGGACGCCGGGGCGTCGGGCCTTATCATTCCCGACCTCCCCCCGGGAGACGACGAAGGGCTCTTCGCCGCCGGTGCAAAGCACGGCGTCGCGGTGGTCCCGGTCGTGGTTCCGAGCCTCTCGGAATCCCGCCGCCGACTCATAGAAGAAGTGAAGCCGGAGTACCTCTACGTCGCCCTCCGCCGGGGTACCACCGGAAAAGAAACCGATATCGGGCCGGACCAGATCGAGTTTCTCGACTGGGCCCGAGAAAGGGCAAACCAGGTGATGGGCGGCTTCGGAATCCGGCGCCGGGAACAGATCGCGGTTCTTGCGCCCCACGTCGACTTCGCCGTCGTCGGGTCCGCCATCGTGAACAGAATAGACGGCCCCCGGGAAGGTATCCGCGCCCGGGTCCGGGACTTCGTCGGGGGTTTGACCGATGAGGCCCATTCCACGGATACTTCTCCCCGGAGGTCCGGCTGATGCAGGTAGAAATTACAACGGAGAACTTCGAATCAGAGGTTCTTCAGTCCGATGTTCCCGTTATCGTCGATTTTTGGGCCGAGTGGTGCATGCCCTGCAAGATGATCGCCCCCGTATTGGAGGAGCTTGCGGAGGAGTACGACGGAAAGGTAAAGGTCGGCAAGCTCAACGTGGACGAGCAGGCCGACCTGGCGGCTCAGTACAACATCGTTAGCATTCCGACGCTACTGCTCTTCAAGAACGGAGATGTAGCCGAGCAGCACGTCGGAGCCGCCCCGAAGCCGAAACTCGAGGCGTTTTTCAAGAACAACGCCTAGGTCGCTCGATTCAGGGCAGGTACACCTCATCGGTGTTGACCGTCCCGAAGGTCGCACCCCGAGTGGGGGTGATGTGCCAGTCCGCCGCGGTGTCCGTATCGGCTGCTTCGGAGCTTCTCGATATCGATCGAGTCGCCGTCGAGTCCTCCGGGTCCACGCAGTCCTCCGGGGTAATAATCTCTCCGGCGGCCTTCCAGGCACCGGCGGCAAAAAGCTCTTCGGCCTGGGTGAGCATGCGACGGCTCCCGAAGCCGCGGTAGTTGCTGTCCGAGGCGCTGGTTCGGTTGCTGTAGAGGACCGCATCGATTATCCCGCCGAAGGGCTGCTCCGCCAAGGTTACCGCCCCGTTGTTTCCGGTCAGTCCGTCTCCCCCCGCGATCCAGACATCCCAGGCCTCGTCGGTAGCGTCGATGCCGCCGGATTCCGTCGGGTCGTCGGTTTCGGTAATCTCTTCCGGGATTCCTTCCGGCCGGTAGTGGACTAGGACATAGGCCCCCGCCGGAAGCTCCATCGCCGGGAAGACGTACCGGGTTTCCCACTCCCCCGGGGTTCCTTCGTAGAGGGTGAGTCCCCCGAGATTGCCTGCGCTCTTTAGATAGAGCTCGACCACGTCCGGTCTTGTGCCGGAGCCCTGGGTTGTGAACTCGTTGATCACGATCTCCGGGATATCAGGATTGAAGCCGTAAAACGAAGCGAGAAAGGTCGTGCTGTTTCCCGCCCCGTCCTCCACCCGTCCTTCGAGGGTGTATTCGGTTCCCGGTTGGCTCTGGTGTTCCGTCTCGACGATAACCGCCGTCTCTTCGACCCTCGCCTCCGCCGTGCCGAGGGCGTCGCTGAGTGCGACCGTGCTCGGAGTTAGTCTTACCGCTTCGTCGAACTCGACGGCAACCTGATTCGGGCCCAGGGCCCGGACTCCCAGGTATACCGGTGGGACAAGGTCCCCCCAGCTGTTGTCCTTAGCCTCCTGCAGGGGGGCGCAGGCCCCGAGGGTCACAGCAGCCAGGGCCGCAGCGCCGAGAATCCTTGTCACCAGGCCCCGGGCCACGCGGCCTTGAGTCGTTGCGCTCTGTATCATGTCGAACCTCCTCATCCCTTACAACGGGGCTGAAGTGCCTGGTGATTCAAAAATTCTCCAAATTTTGATGCAATGCAGCTACGTATCAACGAGCCTGTTGATGGAGATTCGAATAACTGTTCGTGCGAAATAGATTTGGGGCGATTTTCACGTTGATTTCCAGGTCTTCGGAACGAAGGGTCGGCGTTGAAAGGATTTGGAACGAAATATCAACAGGCTTGTTGACACGTCAGACCCGTTGACCGCCAAAAAGTCCAAAACCTGGACAGCGGCCCGAACGGGGGCTATACTCACCGCATGGCAGAAAACCCGCTTTACGAAAAGTACGGCCAGAGCATTGGCCCCGGGCGTGTGATTTTTGAAGAGGGCGAAGAAGGCAAGCACATGTACATTATCCAAGACGGGACGGTGCGCATTACTCGTTCCATCGACGGCAAGGAACACGTGCTGGCAGACCTCGGAAAGGGCGATTTTTTCGGTGAGATGGCGATCGTTTCTCGGATAAAGCGGACCGCAACGGCGAAGACGGTGACGCCGGTTCAGCTTTTGACTTTCGACCGCCAGGGCTTCCAGAGCATGATCGAGAAGAACTCGAAGATAGCGATGAACGTCATCGACAAGCTGTGCCGCCGGGTAGAGCAGGCGAACACGCAGATTAAGCGTCTCTTTCAAAAGAACGAAGAAAGTCTGATCGCGGTAAACCTCTACTACCGCTTTCTCGAGAAACCGGCGGAAGAGCAGGCCCTGGCCCTCGACCGCGCTTGCAAGGAGATCGGGATGGAGCTGGAAGTGCCCGGGGAAAAGGTGCGCGAGAAGATCTTCGGACTTGCCGAGAAGAAGGTAGTGTCGATATCCGGAAACGCTCTGAGGCTTACCAGTAAAGAGAAGCTCTCCGCCATTGCCGAAAAAGTAACATAGGGAAGGGTTCGATATGTGTGGTGTAATTGGGTACTGCGGCCCGAAGGTCGCAGCGCCGATACTGATCGAGGGGCTCAAGCGTCTCGAGTACCGGGGCTACGACTCCGCGGGCATCTGCGTCGGCGACGGCGGTGCCCTGACGGTAATCAAGTCCAGCGGCAAGATCGCCGACCTCGACGTCCAGGTCCCCGCGGAGTTGCCCGGTCACTTCGGCATCGGGCATACCCGGTGGGCCACCCACGGCGAGGTGAACGATGTCAACGCTCATCCCCACGTCGATAATTCGGGGAAGGTTGCCCTGGTCCACAACGGTATCATAGAGAACTACCAGTATCTCAAGGACAGACTCGAAGAGCAGGGCTACCACTTCCAGACGGAGACCGATTCCGAGATAATCGCCTTCTTGGTCGCCGACCTCTACGAGGGCGACCTCGAGCGGGCGGTAAAGCGTGCCTGCTCGCTGCTGAAGGGTACCTACGGCATCCTGGTCGTCCACGCCGACGAACCGCAGCGGATCGTCGGGGCTCGGAACGGGTCTCCCCTGGTTCTCGGCATCGGCGAAGGGGAGATGTTTCTCGCCTCCGACGTCACGGCCATCCTGGCGCACACGAAGCAGGTTATTTACCTCGAGGACGGGGAGGTGTGCACCATCACCCCGGATAGCTACACCACTACCGACTTCCGGGACCGTACCGTCGACAAGAAGATCGACTTTATCAGCTGGGAGCTCGAGGAGATGGAGAAGGGCGACTACGAGACCTTCATGGAGAAGGAGATCCACGAACAGCCGGAGTCGATCCGCCGAGCCATGCAGGGGCGCCTGGATCGCGAGTACGCCACCGCCAAGCTCGGGGGGCTCAACATGAGCCGACGAGAGCTTCTCGATGTCGAGAGGGTCAAGATTATCGCCGCGGGAACCTCCTTTCACGCAGGGCTAGTGGCGTCCTACCTATTGGAATCGGTGGCCAGAATCCCCTGTACGACCGAGTTGGCCTCCGAATTGCGCTATCGGAACCCGATCGTAGAGCGGAACACGCTCTACTTTGCGATATCGCAATCCGGGGAGACCGCAGACACCCTCTACGCGATGCGGGAGCTCCAGCGGAAGGGTGCCCGGGTCCTCGGCATCTGCAACGTCGTCGGTTCGACGATTCCCCGGGAGTCCGACGGTGGGGTCTACATCCATTCGGGACCGGAGATCGCCGTCGCCTCGACCAAGGCCTTTACGAGCCAAACGACGGCCCTCTACCTCGTCTCCCTGATCCTCGGACGTATGCGCCACATGTCGGTGGAGCAGGGGCTTTCCTTTATGACGGCCCTCGAGCGTCTTCCGGAGCAGATAGAGGAGATACTATCGCGGCGCCACGCCATAGAGGCCGTAGCCGAGCGCTACGCAGGCGCCACGGACTTTCTGTTCCTCGGCCGGGGCATCAACTACCCCGTTGCCCTCGAAGGGGCCTTGAAGCTCAAGGAGATCTCCTACATCCACGCCGAGGGCTACAGCGCCGCGGAGATAAAGCACGGCCCGATCGCCCTTATCAACGAGGAGACGCCGAGCCTCTTTATCGTCCCCGACGACTCTCTCCGGGACAAGGTTATGTCCAACCTGAAGGAGGTAAAGGCTCGCAAGGGACCGGTTATCGCCCTGGCCGTCGATGGGGACGAGGAGGTGGCGCGGATTGCCGACGAAACCATCTACGTACCCCACACCAGCGAGCTCTTCTATCCTTTTTTGATGGTGGTTCCCCTTCAACTCCTGGCGTACTACTGCGCCATCAAGCTCGACCGAAACGTCGACCAACCGCGGAACCTTGCCAAGAGCGTTACGGTCGAATAACACGCTCCCGGGTCCCGCGCTCTTTGCGGCGGGCCTGGTTCTCGCCTTCGCCCTCCTTTCCGGGTGTGAGGACACCGGGGACGTCGGCGCGGCCGGCCCCCCTTCTCCGGCCTACGACGAAACCGTCCCGACACCGCCGCCTCCCCCCCCAGAGGCCGCCATCCTCCTGAGCGGGCCGGTGTCCGGCAGGGGCGTCCCCTTCTTGCCGCCGAACGTCATCTCCTTCTCCTACGCCCTGTACGAGATCGACGAGACCCGTCTCGAGGTCTACTACACCCGGGAGGACCTCTTCGGAGTGGAAGAATGGGAAGCCGTCGACTGCGGCGCCCTTACTCTCCGGCGGAACGTAACCGACGAGATCTTTCTCTACGAGTCTCCGGACGAGTGGAGCCTCATGGTCGTCTCCGAGGTATTCTTGGACGATCCGTGTGGGGTCTTTGGCGGGCTGACCGACCGGATTGCCTTCTTCAGCGGTTCCCTCGGGCCCGGGCAATCGCCCCTGCCGGCGGTTTTTCTAATCCAGCAGTAGCTAAACCGACCTTGAAATCTCGTCGATACTCAAAGGTGTGAAAAGATCGGCGCTTTTTTTGGTATTAGTCTTTTTGGCATCGGCCGCGTTTTCGGCGGATCTTTCCCTCGCACCGGAGGATCTGATTATCGAGCAGAGTCTCGAGGGAGGCTATCTCCTGCGCATCCGGAAGAAACCGGGGGTCAATTCCGTTCTCGTTACCGAGTCGACCGAAGACCCGGAGCGAGAGGTCGCAACCTACGCCTTTCGAAACCCGGCGTTTCACCCGGTAAACGGAGACGAACGGAGGGAGTTGAACGGAGAGTTTCTGCCGCCGGAAATGCACTTTCTCGTCGATTCGACCCCCGCCCCTGACCCTGCTCTCGGAGAAGCCTTTCACGTCTTTGTTCCTTACGTGGTCGAGTACGGCTACCCCTGGTCCCGTCAAGGGGAGCGACTCATCGTCGACGGCGCCTACCTGAACGTCCGAACCTTCGAGGCATCCCACGCGAGCTACACCGGTGCCTTCTTGGATAACCCCTTCGTTCTCCGGGTAACCCAGGCGCCGATGGAAGTGACGCCGGAGCGACCCTTAGACGAGCGATATATGCCGGCTGCAGTACGAAGCTACGAGGAGATCGCCCGGAAGAGTAACGGAGTCGCGCGCTCCTCCGAGGGCGAAGAGGACCTCGTCGTCCAGATCGGTGAGATTGTTTCCGCCGTCGGGGGCGGCAGTATCGACCTTGTGTTGGCCCTCGATTCAACCCAGAGCATGGAAAACGACCTCCCGGCCCTTAGACGCAGTCTGGTACCCCTGCTCGAGAGCAACCTCGAGGGTTCCGATCGCTACCGAGTCGGCATTGTCTACTACAAGGACTATATGGAGGAGTATCTGACCCGGACGGTCGCCTTCCAAAACGACCTCTCGGTTATCCAGCGGGCTATCGACGGTCTCCGGGTGTCCGGAGGCCGGGACATTCCCGAAGCGGTCCACGAAGCCCTCTACTCGGCGGTGATGAACTTTCCTTGGCAAGCGGAGAACCGTCTCGTCATCCTGGTGGGAGATGCCCCGCCCCACGCCCGACCCCGAGGATCCGTCACCGAAGAGATGGTCCACGACGCCGCCCGGGAGCGAGACGTCCGGCTTAATACGATTATTCTGCCCCACTGATCCTCCGGGGACCCTTGGGGCCGGAGATCTACTCTCGAGGCGGGGAACCGAACATGCGCGCCCGAGGGAGCTCCCGTTCTTCCTCGATTCTCACCAAGAGCCGTTCGGAGAGAACCCGGGGCCATGCCGGGAGGGGGCGGTCCTCCGGTGCCGGGTAGGCAGCCACGACCCTCTGGAACAAGAGCTCCGCGGTATCGAGGTTCCCCTCCTTGTAGTAGGAAAAGGCAATCTCGTATCGGGCGGCGATGCGATTGGGCCAATCATCCGGGAAGCGGTCGAGGAAGGTCTCGTAGTAGCGCCGGGTTACTTCCCACCTATCGTTTTCCGCCGCCTCTTGGGCAAGCTGGAAGATTTCCATCTGAGAAAGACCCTCGGGCACCTCTTCCGGCACCGTATAGCATCCCAGAAGAACGAGAAACGAAAGAAGAAGGAGGCCCGTCAGGGCCACCGGGTATCGGCTGGCTGTTTTCTGCTGTTCCATTCGGTTTCTAGTCAAAGCCTACCCACCGGCGCTTCGTCGGTCAACCCGAGAGTTCCGATTTACCCTTTATGAGATTGTCGATAGAATCGCCGCCATGGTCGCAACAGTTGTCAACGCTCTCGCAGTAGTCTTCGGGTCCGCCCTCGGATTGCTCATTGGAACCCGCCTCGGTAAAAGTTTTCAAGACACGGTCTACAACGGTATCGGCGTTGTCTCGGTCATCATCGGTATCTCGATGGCGCTCCAGACCCAACGGGTTCTCTACCTGGCCCTCGCCTTGGTTTCCGGGGGGCTTCTGGGTACCTGGTGGGGTGTGGAAAAGGGCATCCTCAACCTTGGTAACTGGCTCAAGAGTCGCTTTGCGTCGAAGGAGGGTACGGGGGATTTTGCCTACGGCTTCTTGACCGCGTCGGTGCTCTACTGTGTTGGGGCCCTGGCTATCGTGGGAGCCTTCCAAGCGGG
>CAZLDK010000096.1:0-10782 GCA_964558285.1 uncultured Spirochaetaceae bacterium
GTCTGCGGGATCTTTCCCGCCGCCTCCACCGAGGACGACCGGATAGAGATCTACACCGACGAGAGCCGCTCGACTCTTCTGGCCGAGCTCCCGAAACTTCGACAGCAGCAGGAGAAGAAGGAGACGCCCTACTATTTGAGCCTCTGCGACTACATCGCGCCGAAGCGCGACGGGACCGGGGCCGGAGGCGGGGCCGGGGCTCCGGGCGGAAATAGCAGCGTCCGACGGAGGGGCAGAGCGAACCTTTGTGATAGCGCCGGGGCCTCCGCCGGGGGTGTCCTACGCCGAAGATCTGGCACGCCGTCACCGATTGAGCTTCGAGCAGATCGAAAAGAGATCTACGAAAAAGTAGTTAACGAACACATAAGATACAAAAATGTAACACTATACTCTTTGTGGTACCTGCGAGTCGCGATCTTCCGTCAGCTCCCTTCCATCGACAACTCCCTTCTCAGAAGAGACATAGAGATCGGCGGTTCGGGCTCTCGGCCCCTAGGCGGCGCGTACCCGGCGGCTTGGCACGTTTCTCGCATATCGTGGCGGATGGCAAAGATTGATATCGACGAAGCAAACAGGCGGGGGATGGAGGCTCTCTTGGGGGCCCGACCGTTTTGGGTCGACATGGGACGGGCCGACGAGGTGGTCCCGGGGATGAAGAAAAACCTCATTCTCCATTCGGGGCCTCCGGTAGCCTGGGACAGAATGTGCGGACCGCAGCGGGGGGCGGTTATCGGGGCCCTGCTCTACGAGGGGCTTGCGCAGTCGCCGGAAGAGGCCGCCGATCTCGCAGCCTCCGGGGAGATCGAGTTCGACCCCTGTCACCACCACAGCACGGTGGGACCCATGGCGGGAATCGTGTCCGCTTCGATGCCGGTAATCGTCACCGAAAACGAGACGACCGGAAGCCGAGCCTACAACACCCTGAACGAGGGCATCGGAAAGGTTCTCCGGATGGGTGCCTACGCTCCGGAGGTCATCGTCCGTCTGAAGTGGATGGAAGAGGTGATGTACCCGTTGCTCAAGCGCGCCATCGGGAAGATCGGCCGGATGGATTTGAAGTCGATCATGGTCCAAGCCCTCGGGATGGGGGATGAGCTCCACAACCGGAGCCGGGCCGCCTCCTACATCCTCTTTTCGAAAGTCGCCCCGGCGATGGTAGAGACCATGGAGGACCACTCCGATACCGTCGCCGTTTTGCGGTTCATGGAAGAGAACATCCACACCTTTCTCGGTTACGCGATGACGAGCGCCAAGGTCAGCCTTGACGCCCTCCGGGGAATCGAAGGGTGTTCGATCGTTACCGCTATGGCCCGGAACGGCACCGACTTCGGTATTCAAGTTGCGGGGCTCGGGGATCGCTGGTTTACGGCCCCGGCGGTGGTACCCGATGTGCTGCTCTTTCCCGGCTTTAGCAAAGAAGACGCAAACCCGGATATCGGCGACAGCGCCATCCTAGAGACGGTGGGGCTCGGCGGCTTCGTTATCGCCGGGAGTCCGGCGATCATCCAGTTTGTCGGCGGAACCGTACAGGAGGCCATCCGCCGGACCTTGTCGATGTACGACATCACCGTCGGAGAGAACGACGCCTACACCATCCCCTTCCTCGACTTTCGCGGCTCCCCGACGGCTATCGACGTGCGGAAGGTCGTCGAAGTCGGCGTGACGCCCTTTATCGATACCGGGGTCGCCCACAAAGAGCCGGGAGTCGGGCAAATAGGCGCCGGGCTGGTGGACGCACCCTACGAAGCCTTCGAGAAGGCCTTTATCGCCTTCGCCGAGGCTTACGCCTAAAGGAGACCTAAATGACCAAAGAACGATTCATCGAGGCGATGCAAGAAGCGACGGTGTACGACTTGACGCAACCGTTGAGCATCTATACCCCGCCGTGGCCCCACGACCACGCCCTGGAGATCCACTTCTTCAAGCGCGTCACCGGCGCCTACGGCGGCGGTCAGGGGGCCAACGGTCAGGTTCTGAAGTGGAGCAACACCGTCGGGACCCACGTGGTCGCCGAGTCGAGCTTCCACAGCGCCGGCCGCCGAGTTGCGGATATTCCGCTGACCGAGCTGGCCGGAGAGGGCGTCATAGCAGACGTCTCCGGAAAGATGAGAGACTACGGGCTCTATTCGCCGGCGATGATCGAAGAAGCGGTAGAGGTTCGGGAAGGCGACATCCTGATTATCCATACCGGCTACAGCCGACATTCCTGGGAGCGCCCGGAGGCCAACGAGTTCGGCTACCTGGTCCGTCACCCAGGGCCTTCGCCGGACTTCTTTCGATGGGCGATCGACAAGAAGCTAAAGTGGGTGGGGGTCGACTGCGGCTCGATCGAGCACCCGATGAATACGCCGATTCGTTTCTACCACAAGCCGGACTTCGAAAGGGCGAAGCAGCTTCTCCAGGAGGAGTACGGCAAGGGCTGGGACGAAATGTTCCCCATCGAGGACTACTACCACCTGATGCACGTCGAGGTGCCAAAGTCCAAGCTCATCTTCGTCGAGAGCCTCGGCGGCGCCCTGGGGGAGGTGCTTAACCGGCGGATGTGGATCGCCTGCGACCCGGTTCCCCTCCAAGAGTGCGAGGCGGCCTGGGCCCGGGTGCTGGCCTACGAGGCGCCGACAACGATGGAGGAGAAGGAGTTCGTCGGCATGCTGTCCGCCGCGAAGCGGCGTGACATCACGAGCCCCCTGAGCGTTCATACGCCGCAGTGGCTCAACTACCAGCCCCTCTCGGTCTGGAATCACAAGCGGGTCAACGGGCAGGAGTTCGGCATCGGTAGAAACGGCTCCATCTGCGAGGCGAGCATCCATCTGGGAAGCCACATGGACGGGGAGATTCACTTCCATTCCCCGGGGCGGCCGGTCGGCAAAATGCCCCTGGACTACTGGTACGGACCCGGGGTCGTCGCAGACCTCTCCGAGAAGGTCAGCGACCTGAGTGTCTACACACCGGAGATGATAGAGAGCGAGGTGGAGGTTCGGGACGGCGACATTCTGTTGATAAAGACCGGCTACGCCAAGTACGGTTGGGCCAGCCCGGACTCCGACGAGTTTCGCTACATGATAGCCCACCCCGGTCCGTCGCCGGATTTTGCCGAATGGTGCAAGCGCCGCAAGATCCGGTGGATTGGCGTAGATACGGTCGCCGCAGACCACCCGATGAACACCATCGTCCGGCTTTGGCACCCGACGACCTTCGAAAAGGCGAACAAGAAGCTTATCGAGCAGTTCGGCGGCGACTGGGACACGCTCTATCCGCTGGACCACTACTACCAGGACATGCACCTGAACATGTTTCCCTTCGGCATCGTGCATTTGGAAAACATGGCGGGGGAGATTCTGCAGCTGCCAAGCGGCCGGTACTTCATCGGGGCGTCGCTGCCCCCGGCAGTCGAGGCCGAGACCATGTGGGGCCGCTTTATCGTTTGGGATTGGGAAGAGTAGCCCGAGAAACGGGCAACAGAAAATGTCTCTAAGGAGGACAACATGAAGGCAGCGAAAGCCTTAGCATTTGTGGTGATGATGGGAGCCCTGGTTGTGGCCACGGTTTTTGCCGGCGGAGAAGGAGAGGGAACCGGGGAAGAGCAAGTCCGCTTCGCGGTCATCTTTCCAGGGTCTATCCAAGACGCCGATTACAACACGATCGGCCTAACGGCCATGCAAACGATCGGCGCCGAGTTCGGGCTCGACACCGCCTTTTCCGAACGGGTGGCCGTACCCGACGCTGAGCGCGTCTTGCGGGAGTACGCAACCTCGGACTTCGACGTGATCTGGGTCCACGGTTCCCAGTTCAACGGCGCCGCCTTAAACGTTGGCCCGGACTACCCGGATGTGACCTTTATTATCGAGGTCGATTCCGAGCCCGCCGAGCCGCTTGCGAACTTTTGGTATCTCGACCGGAACTTCCACTCCGGCTTCTACGTCCTCGGAGCCTTGGCGGCGATGAAGACCGAAACGGGTCGGATCGGCTACTTTACCGGCGTGCAGCTCCCCTTTAGCACCGAGGAGATCAACGCGATAAACCAAGCCTTTCGGGACCTCGGGTCCGACGCACAACTGGAGTACCTCTTTATCGGGGACTTCAACGACCCGGTCCGAACCCGGCAGGCAGCGGAAGGCTTTATCGCCCAGGGTATCGACGTCATCATCAGCTCGGTCAACCTCGGGAACTACGGCCTCTACAACGCGGTCAACGACGCGGACAGCGTTACCTGGTTTACTACGAAGTACACCGAGAAAGAGGTGCACTCCCCGGAGCGCTACCTGACCTCAGATCTCTTCAACTTCGAAGGACCCCTCCGGGAAGTCATGACCCGCTATCTCGAAGGCGAAGCCGGGGGGTACCTGGTGCTCGAGTTCGGCGAAGGGAAGGCCCGGTGGCTCGACTTCCCGATCCGCAACGTCGACGAAGAGACCAACGCCGCAATCTTGGAGATTGCCCAAGGGGTGGCCTCGGGGGAGATCGACGTAATCCGAAAGCAGGACGAGATTGTACGGTGACCAGTAACGCAGTGACGGCGGGGCAGGGCCCCGCCGTCATCTACCTCAAAAACGTCTCTAAGCGCTTCGGCGCCGTTTCGGCGTTGGACAACGTCGATTTCGTCATAAAAGCCGGAGAGATCCACGGGCTTCTGGGCGAGAACGGCGCCGGCAAATCTACCCTCATGAAGATTCTCTACGGCTTGTACCGTCCCGACGAGGGGGAGATGTACCTCGAAGGAAAGGGGGTACGGCTTCGCTCGCCGGAGGAATCGATCCTTCGCGGAATCGGAATGGTGCACCAGGTTTCGACCCTGGTTCCGGAGTTTACCGCGGTGGAAAACATCGTCTTGGGAACCCAGGAGAACCGTTTTAGGCTTTCTTTGGGAAACGAGCGGAAGAAGATTCGAGAGCTCTCGGAGCATTTCGGTCTCTCGTTTCCCATGGACAGCAAGGTGTCTCGGCTCTCGGCGGGGATCAAGCAGAAGATCGAGATTGTCCGGGCGCTCTATCGAGGCGCCCGGATCCTTATTCTCGACGAGCCCACCACATCCCTGGTGGCGAGCGAGTTCGAGCACCTCCTCGAGTCGCTTCAAGGGTTCGTCTCAGAGGGCCTTACGGTGGTCTTCATCACCCATAAGATCCGAGAGGTTCTCGCGGCCTGCCACGCCGTCACGGTTCTACGAAAAGGAAGAGTCCAAGGGCGCCTATCGAAGGAGGAAATGACCCAGGAGTCCCTGGTCAAGCTGATGTTCGCCGAGAGGGAGATTCGGGTAACCGAGAGCGCTCTGCCGAAGGTGGAACTACCGCCGTCCAACGTAGGCGCGGTGCCGGTCCTTTCCCTCCGGGGCGTGACGGTTCCGGGGACCGACGACAGCCCCGGACTAACCGACGTTTCTCTGGACGTCTTCCCCGGAGAAATCCTGGGAATAGCCGCCGTCTCGGGAAACGGCGAGAAGGAGATCGCCGAGGTGTCGGTAAATCCCCGGCGTCTGACCGAAGGCGATATCGTACTAGCCGGGGAGTCGATGAAGAACAAGTCGACCCTGGAGGTATTTGCCCGGGGTGTGTCCTACACTCCGGAGGACCGGATTCAGGAGGGGATTCTGAACGAAGGCTCCATAGCCGAGAACATGCTCCTTGGTCACCAGGCGGAGGAACGGTTCTCCCGTGGCGGGGTCTTCGTCAACTGGTCTAGTGTGCGAGAGGCCACGAAGGCGGCGGTCGCGGATTACAACGTCTACACACCCTCCATCGATCTGGCGATTCGCCGGCTCTCCGGGGGCAACGTGCAAAAGACAATTCTGAGCCGAGCCTTTCTAAACCAGGTGCGGCTCCTCATTACCCACAACCCGACATCCGGCCTCGACATCTCGACGGTGGAGTTCATCTTCGGGCGGTTGGTCGAGCGGCGGGTCGGCGGGGCGGCTATCCTCTGGGTCAACGAGGACCTTGACGAGCTAATGATGCTCTCGGATAGAATCGCGGTCCTCCACGGTGGCCGGATTACCGGTGTCTTTCGCCGGGAGGAGTTCGACAAGTACGAAATCGGTATGCGAATGCTTGGAGGAGAGCAGTGAGCCGGATCCCAACACCGCAGGCACCCGAGGCGAAGCCTGCCACATCGCCGACACTGCGCCTGGCGATGGTCTACACCCTTTCCATTGTCGCTGCATTCGGCGTAACCCTGGCCTTGATTGCCGCCCTCGGATTCAGCCCCGCCCGGGCGCTCCGGACGCTGCTGACTACCTCGTTCCGCACCTCCTTCGGTTTTCAAGAGACGGTCAAAAAAAGTATCCCCCTCATTTTCACCACCTACGCATTCACCATTCCCTTCATGATCAAGTTCTTCAACATCGGTGCCTGGGGGCAGATGCTCTTCGGCGGAACTATCACCGCGGTCGTCGCGCTGACCCTCGGAGAGGTCGGCCTGCCTTCGGTCGTGGTTATTCCGCTGCTCTTGGCGGCAGGAATCGCCGCCGGCGGGGCCCTATCCCTGGGGGCCGGTTTTCTGAAGGCTCGTTTCGACATCAACCCTATCATCTCGACGATAATGTCGAACTACGTGGCGTTCTACTTTCTCAACTTCGTCGCTACTTCTCAACCGTTTCGGGACCCGACGGAAGGGCACCCGATGACACGGCGCTTCGTGGAAGCCGCGACTCTCGGCTCCATCGGCGGCATTCCCTGGTCGATCGTGCCGGCGCTTATTACGGTAGCCTTCGTCTATTTCTTTATCCGACGGACCCGCCTCGGCTACGAGATAACCGCCGTCGGGTATAACCTCCAGGCGGCCGGCACCTACGGCATCGATATCAACCGGACTATCCTGTTGACCTTCTTCGTCGGCGGTGCTCTGGCGGGGCTCGGCGGGAGTCTGGAGGTCGTCTCCACCCAGGGCAGATTGATCGAAGGGTTCGCCACCACCAGCGGCGCCCAGTTCGGAATGTTCGGCATCGTGACGGCACTTATCGTCAACGCCAATCCGATCGCCGTGCCGATCGCAGCCTTTCTGATGTCAATTCTCCTGGTCGGCGCGGACGCCCTGCAGCGAACCATGCAGGTTCCAGTCGAGCTCGTATTTCTGTCCCAGGCTCTCGTGGTGCTCTTCGTGGTGGTTACCCGGGAGCGTTTTGCCGGAGGTAATCAGTAGATGAACGGTCTGACGGCGGTTCTGGAACAGATAATCGTCTACTCGACGAGCTACACCCTCGTGGCCCTGGGTATCATCGTCGCCGGTAGAGCCGGTGTCTTCAACGTCGGCGGCGAAGGCATCATGCTCGCGTCGGCCTCCGCCGGCTTTATGGCAGCCTACTTCGCCCAGAGCTGGCTCTTCGGCTTCGTTGTCGGAGCACTCCTCGGAGCGGCGCTCGGCTTTCTCTTGGCTGCGATCCACGAGTTTCTCAAGGTGAACCAGTTTATCGTCGGAATCTTTCTGGTGATCTTCGGCGCCGGCCTTTCGGACCTCATGTACAAGGTCGTGATGGGGATTCGGCTGACCGCTCCCCAGGCTCCCGAGATGCCCGAGGTCTTGATTCCGGTCCTTCGATCCGTTCCCGTTTTGCGAGCGGCGGTAAACCAGGACCCGATCGTCTACTTTATGTACGCTGCGACCTTTGCAGCATGGTGGTTCTTCTATCGGACCAAGGTCGGACTGGAGACCAGGGCCATCGGTGAGCTTCCGCAAGCGGCGGATGTGGTAGGCGTCAATGTGCGGCGCCGTAGACTTATCTGGACCACCGTCGGCGGAGCGCTTATCGGCGTCGCCGGGGCCTACCTGCCGATCTACATAACCGGAACCTACAATCCGAACATCTCCGGTGGGCGCGGGTTTATGGCCATTGGTATCGCGATCTTTGCCGGGTGGCGGCCCAACCGCGCTCTCCTGGGGGGGCTCTTGTTTGCCGCCGTCGAAGTGTTGTCCTACCAGCTACAGCTCGCGACTCCCTTTATCCCGTTTCAGTTCTTTATGATGCTGCCCTTCGTGGCGGTCATCGTCATCATGGTGGTTTTTCGCAAGCACATCGATTTTCCAGGATCCATCGGAAAACCTTACAGCCGGGAATAGGAGCGACGCATTGAAGAAGGTGCATGTGGAGTCGGGGGCTTACTTCGACTCCGTCTTGTTGATGAGGACGAGCACGAGCGCGAAGGAACGCTCGGAGGTGCGGGAGGCATTGGTCGCGATGGCGACGGAGGTAAACCGAGAGTTGGCTGCCAACCTCGGGTTTTCCGTCGACGGCCTTGGTCCCGACGACCTCTTTATCGCCCTAGACCTCGAAGAGGGCGCCGACGCCGACGCCGTCGTTACCGGGCTTCTTAAGACGATGAGAGAAGGACCCGGCACCGGGGGCGATTCTTCCTGGAGGCCGAAGACGCTCGAAGCCGCCCTCGCCGAGATGCCCGACGCGAACCTGGCGATCGTCTCCGTCGCCGGCGCCTACGCGGGCCGAGAGGCGCGCCAAGCCCTGGAGAGGGGGCTCCACGTAATGCTTTTTTCGGACAACGTGCCTTTGGAGGAAGAGATAGCCCTAAAGAAGCTCGCGGAAGAGAAGCGCCGCTTTCTGATGGGCCCCGACTGTGGTACCGCCATCGTCCACGGAGTTCCCCTCTGCTTCGCCAATGCCGTTCGCGGCGGAACCGTCGGAGTGGTGGCGGCCTCCGGGACCGGGCTCCAGGAGGTTACCAGCCTGGTTCACCGCCTCGGCGGCGGAGTAAGCCAGGCCCTCGGGACCGGGGGCCGGGACCTAAAGTCTGAAGCGATCGGCGGCGCCATGATCCGCGCCGGCATCCGGGCTCTCGCGGAGGACCCGAATACCGACGTAATCGTCGTCGTATCCAAGCCGCCGGCTCCCGCGGTTGCAGAAGGAGTTCGGCAGGCGATCGCTGCGGCGGGAAAGCCTGCGGTGGTGCACTTCGTCGGTGAGCCTGTCGGGACGGCTGACGGCGCTCCGACGGGATCCCCCCCGGAGAACGCCGTCGGGGCTCGCGTCTGGCTTACCCGTACCCTCGCGGGAACGGCGGCCGCGGCGGTCGCTCTGGCAAGGGGCGGAGTGCCGGATCGAGAGGGCCACCTTCCCGGCGACGCCTTAAAGCCCCGACTCGACGGCGTCGCGGCGGCGCGATCCGGAAAGGACGAACGCCGAAAGTATCTTCGGGGGCTCTTCGCCGGGGGAACCTTAGCGGACGAGGCGATAGCCCTTCTTCGCCCCTTTCTCGGCGCAGTCCACAGCCTTTCCCCCGGAGACCCCGGCGAAGAGCTTTCAGCCCCGTACCGACCCATAGAGCACACCATCCTCGACCTCGGGGAGGACGTCTTTACCCAGGGGAGGGCCCACCCGATGATCGACCCCACGCTCCGGAGCGAGCGGATAGAAAGCGACGGGGGCGATCCGGAGACGGCGGTGCTGCTTCTCGACTTCGTCATCGGGTACGGCTCACACGACGACCCGGTGACGGCCGCGGAAGCGGCCATCCAGGGCCTAACGTCCGCATCCGACGGTGGACCGGTCGTCGTCGCTTCGGTTACCGGGACCGACGAGGACCCCCAGAGCTATACCCGGTGTCGCGAGCGCCTCGAGGGGCTCGGTGTCTTTGTCGCCGATTCGAACGCCGAGGCGGTCTGCCTGGCCCTGGCGGCTCTCGACCGATCCTCCGCGGAGAGTGCCGCGGCAAATCTTCTATGGACCGACGCACCGGCGGTAGGCGAATCAACAGCGAGGGAGGGTGCGGCACCGGAGTCCTCGGCGGCCGGGCCCTGGCAGCTTATCGACAAGCCGCTCCGGGTCGTTAATATCGGTGTCCGGGAGTTTGCCCTCCAGCTCGAAGGTCAGGGGGTAGCAGTGATAGACGTTGACTGGCGTCCCGCGGCCGGCGGAAATGCACGGATGGCGGAGCTTCTGAGGCAGTTGGGTCGATGAGTGACCAACCACTGACACTCTTCGCCCCGTGCAGGCTTGTCGATTGGGCGGCGGACGCCGGGGCCGACGCTTCCGCTCGGTCGCAGGCCGTCGAAGAGCGGGTCGAGCTCGCTTTGGCCCGCATCCGGGAGGTCGACGGCGAGGTACGAAGCTTCTGCCCCGGGAGCCCCGACGAAGGCCTTGCCCGGCAGACCGCAGTTTCGGTGAGCTCCCGGATCGGCCGCGACAAGGGTCTGCTCTTCGACGGAGCGCCGGTAGCGATCAAAGACATCATAGCGGTGGACGGCTACGACCGCCGGGGCGGCTCTCTGCTTCCCCCGGAGGCTCTGGCGGCCCCCGAGTCCTCGATCGTCGGCCGCCTCCGGGCCCTGGGGTGCATTCCCGTCGGTGCCACCGCTACCACCGAGTTCGCCTGGTTCTTTCCGGCGGCGACCCGTAACCCGCAAAACCTCGATCACACCCCGGGAGGATCGAGCAGCGGAAGCGCCGCGGCGGTTGCCGCGGGAATGGTTCCCCTCGGGGTAGGCACCCAAACGATCGGGAGCGTCATTCGTCCCGCCTCCTTCTGCGGAATCGTCGGGTACAAGCCGACCTTCGGTCTGCTTCCCCGGGACGGCGTACTCTCGGTATCGAGGACCCTTGATCATCTCGGGTTCTTTACCCAGGATCTTGAGGGGATGCGGCTCCTATCCGAGGGTCTCGGGTTGCTCTCCGGAGCGGCGGGCTTGACGACGGAAGAGCTCCCTCGATTGGTCTTCGTCGGCGGGAGCTATCTGAATCCCGCGGAACCGGAGATGGTGGCGGCCCTCGATCGGCTCCTTGAGCGCCTCAAAGAAGCCGGTCTGCAACCGTCGCAGGAGGATCTATTCCCCGACATCGAAGCC
>CAZLDK010000097.1:0-10751 GCA_964558285.1 uncultured Spirochaetaceae bacterium
CGCGACGACGCTTACCGGCTCCAAGATAACCCAGTGCTGCTCCCTCGTCCCCGGAATAACGCCGGTGCCGGGGCGAATGGTCCGGGTCGGGCGCTCGCTGCCCTTCTCTGTCTTTATCGACTACGCCCACACCCCCGGCGCATTCGAAAAGGTCTTACCCCTCCTCCGGGGCTTCACCACCGGTCGGCTGATCGCGGTCTTCGGTTCCGCCGGAGAGCGGGATGTCGAAAAGCGAGAGATCCAGGGGAGCATAGCTGCGAAGTACGCCGACATCTTGGTAATTACCGACGAGGATCCTCGGCAGGAGGACGCGCAGACCATTTTGGCCCAGATAGCCGAAGGCGCCCGGACCGAAGGCAAACGCCGTGCGCGCCACGGCGACATCATCCTTATCGCCGACCGACGAAAGGCAATCCATCACGCCCTCTCCCTCGCCAAGGCAAACGACACCGTGGTGCTTCTTGGAAAGGGCCACGAGAAGAGCATCATCTACCCAGAAGGTCCGGTCGCCTGGGACGAGCAGGAGGCCGCCACCGAAGCCCTCAAGCAGCTCGGCTTTAGTGTCCTCCCCCGGGGAGACCAGGAGGTTTCTTCGTGAGACTCTCCCTCCTCTACGGCGGACGCTCGGGCGAGCACGAGGTGTCCTGCCGGTCGGCCGCGTCGATCCTCCGAAACCTCGACCCTCGACGGTACCAGGTGGTACCGATCGCGATCGACCATTCCGGCGTCTGGTACCTCCAGGCACCCCTCGACCCGAGCGGGGTCGGTGAGGCTCTCGAGGTCGACAGCTCCGGCCCGCGGGTCGCCGTCCTCCCGGGCTCCGGTTTGGAGGCGGAAGGACGCGCCCTGGGCATAGACATCGCCTTCCCGATTCTCCACGGCTCCTTCGGGGAGGACGGAACCGTCCAGGGCCTCCTGGAGATGGCGGGCATCGCCTACGTAGGCTCCGGCGTCCTTGCAAGCGCCGCGGGGATGGATAAGGAGACGATGAAGCGCCTCTGGCGTGAAGCCGGGCTTCCGACGGCACCCTTCGTGACCTTCTACGACGACCTCGACCTCGGTACGATCGAGGCACAGATAGAGGCCGGCGGGCTTTCGATGGACGACGAGCTCTTTGTCAAACCCGCCCGCGGTGGGTCGTCGGTCGGCATAAGCAAGGTTCAAGGGAGGACGGCCCTCGAAGCGGCCCTGAAGACGGCCTTCCGCTACGACACCAAGGCGATCGTCGAGCAGAAGGTAGTGGGTCGGGAAATCGAGTGCGCGGTTGTCGGAAACCGGGGGATCGAGACCTTTCCGCCGGGGGAGATCGTTCCCCGGGATGGCTTTTACGACTACGACGCCAAGTATACGGACCCCGACGGCGCTGAGCTCGTGGTTCCGGCAGATCTTCCACCGGATACGCTCCGTCGCGTCCGGGAGACCGCCGCCGACGCCTACCGAACCCTCGAAGCCGAGGGGTACGCCCGGGTCGACCTCTTTCTGACGGAGGACGGTGCGATCCACCTCAACGAGATCAATACGATCCCCGGCTTTACCACCATCAGCATGTTTCCCCGGATGTGCCAGGCCGCCGGCCTACCCTACGCCGACCTCCTCGACCGCTTGATCGACCTGGGCCTCGAGCGCCATAGACAACGGGAACGCCTCGAATACCGCTACGAATAGCCGGCTACCAATGGTCCTTCGAGGTGACCCGGGAAAGGGGGAGGCGGTCGGTAAGATCCGGTTCCTCGGCGGGGTATCCGACGGTTATCAGCATGATTATCTGCATGGAGTAGGGAACGGTCAGGAGTGACCTTATCTCCTGCTCCCGGAAGGTGGTGACGATACAGGTACCGAGCCCTTCGTGGACGGCCTGGAGCACCATGAAGGCACCGGCAATGCCGAGGTCCACGGGGTGGGAAGCTATACCGTTGGGCATCTTGTACTCGACGTTCGTGGTGCAGAGGGCGAGAATTAGGGGAGCCTGGCCGACGTGTTCTTGACCGAAGGCGGCGTCTTCGATCTTGGCCCGGAGGCCTGCGTCCTGAATGGCTATAAAGCGCCAGGCTTGGCGGTTCTTGGCCGACGGAGCCCACCGACCGGCATCGAGAATCCTTTCTACAACGTCCTCCGGCACTGGTGTCGAGAGATAACTTCGAATGCTCTTGCGGGCCGCAATCTCGGCAAGAAGGGGCGACGTCGGGGGTGTTTTGCCTTGACCAAGCATCATTCTTGTCCTATCGTCCAGTCCAATGAACAGCTGGCGATTCTTTGCCGGCTCTACTGTAGCAATATTGCTGCTCTTTTCACAGTACCTCCCGGCGCAAGAGGCGCTCCTCGAGGGGTTCTACCGCGAGATTACCGATATGGGGTCCCGGCAAGAGGGAAGTGATGGAGAACAGCGCCTCTTTGCCTACATCCAGGAAGAGCTAGAACAGCGCAATATCCCATACCGATTCCTGGACTTCGACACCTCCGGCGTCGAGCACTCCTTTTCCCGGGTCCTCAGGGCGACCCTACCCGGAGCTCGGGACCAGCGCCTCACCATTGTCGTCCCGATCAACTCCGGTGGCGGCGGACTGGAGGCGAGCTCCGGGGACATCGCCATGGCGTTGTCCCTCTTGGTCTCCTCTGCCGAGGAGCTTCTCCCCGTCGGCTTGGAGGTGCTTTTCCTCGGGGCGGCCCCCCGGGAGACATCGGGGCCCGGGGCTAGGCTCTATCTGGAAACCTACCGCCTCGATCCACCGGGGGCGCTCATTCTACTCGACAACGCCTCCACCGGGCTAGGGCTGACGGTACACGGAGCCACGGGGGGTACCGTCGCCCCGCCCTGGCTGATACAGCGGGTCTATTCGGCCGCCCGAAGCCTGGACATTCCGGCCACGGTCCCGTCGACGGCACAGCAGTTCTTCGAAGTTGCCTTCGCCGAGGCGGACCGTCCCCTCTCCCCGTTTCTCGAGGCGGGAATTCCGGCGGTCGCCCTCGTCGGGCAGCCCGGCCTCCCGGCCCTCGAGATCCCACTTTCGCGCCTCCTTCCGGAGATCGTGGAGGGGTTTTCCGGGGGCATACCGGAGACCTGGGACCGTCACTATCTCCTCTTCGGAGGTGCCGCGGAGGGCAGCCTGGTCATCGTCGGGGAAGAGAGCTATGTGCTTTCGACCTTCGCGGCGGCCTCCTTTCTGCTCTTCGTAGGAGTCATGGTACGTAGACGGGTCGACCGCTACCTCGTAACCATCCGTCGCCATATTCTCATCGTCCCGCTGCTCTTGGTAATCCTGGGCCTCTGCTACCTTGCCGGAAGCGGGGTGGTCTATCTGGTTACCCGGGTGCGCAACTTCCCGACCCTGGTCAGCTACCGCCCCGTGCTCTTCTTCGGGGTAAAGGCGTTTACGGCGATCGCGCTGTTTATCGGGGTCTATCGCCTGCTCCGGGGGCGGCTTCTCTCTCGAAACAGCAGCTTCTACTCCGCTTCGACCCTCCTGCTCTTGACCATCGGCGTCATCGTAATCGCGGCCATCAACTTTTCGCTCGTCTGGTATCCCCTCTGGGCTCTCCTCTTCGGGCTCCTTTTCTCGTTGGTTCCCTCCCGGGGCCTAAAGATCATCGCCTTCTTCGCGGCTCCCCTACCGTTTCTCGCAGCCCTTTTCTCCGCCCTCCTGAGCCAAGAACCCCGAGCCGCCACCTTTCTCGTGGTCCCGGATATCGGGGGGAACCTACTCCTGGCGGTCATCTCCCTTCCCTTCCTTCTAATGGTAATCCGGATCGACCTTCTCCTTCGGCACCCGATTCGGGGCCGAACGAACATCGCTACGGAGATACTTGCCTACGGCTCGGGCCTTGCGGCGGTCGCCTGCCTGGCATGGGCCTTTCTCTACTCACCCTTCGGCGTCGACAGCCCTCAGCCGATTCAGCTGGTGGAGCGGATCGACCAAGACCGCAACCTCCACGAGCTGGTCGTGGAGAGCCCGGCGCCCCTCGGACGCTTTCACGTGGAGCACGCCGGGAGACCCCTGACGGTGGACACCGGAGAACGCCGGGCGACCTTTACCCTTCCACCGGCGGAATCGATAATCGAGATCGAGGCCCGGGGGAGCGCCTTTCTTACGAGAAAGAGGCATCTTCTCGAGATCGATGCGCCTCCGGATCCCCGGTCCCTCGAGGTTCGACTGGTCTCGGCGGATCCGATGCTGGTGTACGACGCGGCGTACCCCTTCGAGATGACCGCCGAGAACCGAGTCGCGGAGTTCGACATCGGCTCCTCGCCGCCGATGCCCTTCACTATGGAGCTTATTCTCCCGGGAGAGCTCTCGGCGCTGGCAGAAGTAGAAATAACCTGGGACCGAAGCTTCCCACGGGTATACGTAGAGGGTGGAGCCTACGAGCTAAGCTTTCGGACCGTCGCGGCGTCTTCGATTCTGCTGACCGACAACACCGGGGACTCGTGAGATGTACTTCCACGTCGACTTGGACGCCTTCTACGCCTCGGTGGAGCAACGGGACAATCCGGCGTATCGCGGGAGACCGGTCGTCGTCGGGGCGCTCCCGGGAAACCGGGGCGTCGTCGCCGCCTGCTCCTACGAGGCCCGGGCCTTCGGAATCCACTCCGCCATGCCCATCTCGGAGGCTTACCGTCGATGTCCCGACGCGGTCTACGTCCGTCCCCGGATGAGGGAGTACGTTGCAGAGTCCAACAGGATTATGGATACCCTCAGGGAGTTTTCTCCGGTCGTCCGACAGATTTCCGTCGACGAGGCCTTTCTCGACATGCGGGGAACCGAGCGGCTCCTGGGCCCGCCGAAGAAAGTCGCCTCGACTCTCAAGGTACAGGTGCGGGAGAAGCACAGTCTGGCACTCTCGGTCGGTGTGGCGACCAATCGTTACGTGGCCAAGATAGCCTCCGCCTACGGAAAGCCCGACGGTCTCTACGTCGTGTCGCCGGGAGAGGAAGCCGCCTTCCTCCGGGGGCTGCCTCTGACCAAGCTCTGGGGGGCGGGAAAGGTGTTACGTCGGCGGTTGGAGGGCCGGGGAGTCTCGTCGGTCGAAGAGCTCCAAAAGAAAGACGAGAAGTGGCTAACCGCCGCCTTTGGCCCCTCCGCCGGGGCCTTTCTCTACCACGCGGCCCAGGGGCTGGACCCCGGCATCTACCCCGACGAACCGAAGAGCCGGTCTATTTCGAACGAAACCACCTTTGGCGAGGACACCGAGGACGCCGAAGAGATTCGGCGGGCCCTCCTCTGGCTCTGCGACACCCTGACCTTTCGGCTCCTCGAGGAGGAGCTCTACGCTACCACCCTGACCGTAAAAGTACGGGATGCGGACTTCTCAACGACCTCGGTGCAGAAGACCTTCTCCCGGGGACTCCGGACGACCGAGGAGCTCTACGCCCGATCCCTGGAGCTCTTGGAGCGAAGATGGAACGGTAGAAGCCCGCTTCGTTTGATCGGTGTGGGCCTGAGCAACTTTGTTTCGAGCCGGGAGCCGGAATTGTTCGTCGACGAGGAAGAAGAACGATACGACCGCGTCGAGGATGCGGTGCACCGGGTGAACAGCCGACTGGGAAACGGAACCCTCCGGAGAGCCCGGTTACTGCCACGGGAAATCTCCGGCGACAATCCGGCGAAAGACTAGGCCTTGGGGACGATGGCCTGCACCAGGGGGGCAACCCGGGACGCGAGGTCTTCGAGGAGGAGTGCCTCGCCCTCTTCGAAGGGCCCAAGAATGTGAGAATCGACATCGAGTTCCCCTACGAAGACCCCATCCAAAAAGATCGGAGCGACGATCTCCGACTTGGTCGACACGCTGCAGGCCAGGTAGTTCTCTTCGGCAGAGACGTCGTCGACGACGAGGAGCTCTCTGCTCTCGGCGACCTGGCCGCAGATGCCCCGGCCGTAGGGAATGGTCGTGTGCTCGGTCGGGGTACCGGAAAAGGGCCCGAGGAGTAGCTCCCCGGATTCCTCGTAGGCGAGATAGAAGCCGACCCAGGAGAACCGGGGAACCTCCCGCCGTAAAAGATCGCAAATCCGTTGCAGCCGCGTCCCCTCGCTCGAGCCGTCGTGGAGTATCTCGTCGACCTTATCGGCCACCTGTTTCATAGCTCTCCTCCTTGCCGTATTATAGTGCAATCATGATTAGGGTTAACGACAACTACTTGAAGCTCCGCTCATCGTATCTGTTCTCCGAGATAGCCGGTCGCGTCGAGGTTTTCCAGAAGGAGAACCCCGGCACCGCCATCATCAAGCTCGGAATCGGGGATGTTACCGAGCCTCTTCCCGAACCGATCGTCGCCGCCTTCGGCGCCGCGGTGGAGGAGATGGGTCACCGGGAAAGCTTCCGGGGATACGGCCCCGAGCAGGGCTATGCCTTCCTTCGGGAGGCGATCGCCGCCAACGATTACGGTTCTCCGAACACGCCGGTCGACGCCCACGAAATCTTTGTAAGCGACGGTTCGAAATGCGATGTAGGGAACTTCCAGGAGCTCTTTGCCGTCGCCAACCGGGTCGCGATACCGGACCCGGTCTACCCGGTGTACATCGACACCAACGTGATGGCAGGGCGGACGGGAAAGCCTCTCGAGGTCGGGTACGAGGGAGTTACCTATCTGCCGTGCCGGGCGGAAAACGGTTACGTCCCGTCGCCTCCATCGGAACAGGTCGACCTTATCTACCTCTGCTTTCCGAACAACCCGACGGGCGCTGTCGCTACCCACGGGCAGCTTGCCGAGTGGGTAGCCTATGCCAAGGAACACCGGTCGTTGATCCTCTTCGACGCCGCGTACTACGCCTACATCCAGGACGAATCGCTGCCCCGGAGCATCTACGAAGTAGACGGAGCCCGGGAGGTAGCAGTCGAGTTTCGAAGCTTCTCGAAGACGGCCGGTTTCACCGGTACCCGGTGCGCGTTTACCGTCGTGCCGGAGGAGTGTCGGGTCTACGAGGAAGACGGAACCCCGGTTCCCTTAAGGCCCCTCTGGAACCGTAGGCATTCGACCAAGTTCAACGGGGTGGCGTACCCCGTCCAGCGGGCCGCGGAGGCGGTCTACAGCCCCGAGGGGCAAGGGGCCGTGTCGGCCCTGGTCGAGAGATACATGGCAAACGCACAGGCGATAGCCGACACGTTCCGAGAGCTGGGCTTTTCGACGGCCGGGGGAGAGAACGCCCCCTACGTTTGGGTTCGGGGTAAGGGCGATAGCTCCTGGGAGCTCTTCGACCGCATCTTGAGCCAGGCCGGGGTCGTGGTTACCCCGGGCCTCGGATTCGGCAAGGAGGGCGAGGGATACATCCGAATCAGCGCCTTCAACAGTCCCGAGAAGGTTTCCGAGGCGCTCTCGCGGATACGATCGGTCTTGGCCTAGACCAGGGAATGCGCGGGCTCCTCAGGTCTCTCCTTGTCTATTATGCAGTTCCTCTTCGCCACCGGCGACTGAAGGCCTTCTACCGCCCCTTCCGGGAGGAGGGCGACCTTATGTTCGACATCGGGGCCCATGTCGGAAACCGGAGCAGAGCCTGGATGGCGCTTGGTGGCAGGGTGGTGGCGGTAGAACCGCAGGAGGAGTGTCTCCGGTTACTCCGGGGGCTCTATCGTCGTTCGCCGACGATGGAGATAGTTCCGGTGGCCCTCGGAGAATCGCCGGGCGCCGTCGATCTCTTCGTATCGTCGACCCATCCGACGATGACCACCACGACCGAGTCCTGGATTGCCGACCTCGACAACGCCGGGTTGACCCGGGGAGTCCGGTGGGATGGTCGAAGGACTGTACCGATGACGACACTGGATCGGCTGATCGCTCAGTTCGGCCCGCCCGCATTCGTCAAGATCGACGTCGAGGGGGCCGAGGAGCAGGTCCTGAAAGGCCTTTCGAATCCTGTTCCGGTGGTCTGCTTCGAGTACTTTCCAACTCAGATCGATCGAGCTCTCGACTGCATCGACCGGTTGGCGGGCCTCGGTGACTACCGCTTTAACTACTGCGTTGCGGAGCGGCGACGGTTTACCCTACCGAAGTGGGAATCTGCCGAGGCTCTCTCCGATCGTCTGAGAACACTAGGGCCCGGCAGCCGCTCCGGCGACGTCTACGCCCGGCTTACTACTGCTGAATCTCGCTGACCAAGGCGTCGAAGATGGTCAACATGTCGACGGTCGTCTTCCGCAGTCGCCCCGCGAGAATTCGGGCGATGGCCCGGGTAATCGGTAGCGCAATCTCCGGATGCGTCTCGCCGAGACGGGCAAAATCCTTCTTCGTAATCACCAGGAACTCCGAATCCTCGGTCGCCATCACCGTCGCCGATCGCTTGTCGTCGTCTACCAGGGCGAGCTCTCCGAAGAAAACGTTCTGGGTGGCGTCGAGCCTGACTACGGTGTAGTCGTCTCCGGCGCGGGTCTGCTTCTTTATCTCCACCTGACCGCGGAAGACGATGTACATCTCGCTTCCGACTTCGCCTTCGCTGATAACGGTTGTTCCCCTGGGAACTTGAACCAGGCGGGTAATACCTTCGAGGTGGTTCATGCTCTCCTCGTCGTTCCGGATCTCGTCGAAGAGGGAAATTTGCCGTAGTCGGTCTCGTGCTTCAGAGCTCATGATGCCCGCTCCAAGACGATCGCGAGGGCGTGGCTTTGAATAATGTAGTCGTCGTTCGGCAGAAAGACCGGGCGGTTGACTTCGAGGCCCTTAACCGCTTGGAGGTTCTGAATGAGCTGGGAAACATCCGATGTCTTCTGCGCCTCCCGGAGCGCCTCCAGCTTCATTTTCCCCGGGGAGCCGGTGTTCTCCAGCAACCCGAGGAGCAGCCGGGACGTACCGTCGCGGTACTGGGTGCGGTACTCGCCGTAAGGCTTGTTGTGGAAACGCCGTGGTATCTCTTGCGTCCCGAGGCGGGAGTCGCTTCGTTCGCTGGTCAGAAGCTCGTAGATTATATGGCTCATTCCGTTCGTCGCGGAGGTGCTCGCGAGAATCTGTCGGGAGAAGTCCCGGCTAAAGAGAACCTCGTCGCAGTCTGCTTGTCGGAGGTAGCTTTCAAACTTGCGGTCGAGTACCTCGGCGGTCACGTAGACGTTCTTGGCGAGGGACTTCGCGGTAAGCACCGTCAAGACGGTCTTCGAATCTACCTCGCTCGAAACGTTGCTCTCGAGGGCGTCGGCAAGAATCAGAAGCTTCTTCGCCTGCGTCAGGTTCGCGCGCCGAAGGGTCAGCTCGGAGAAATAGTCGCCCCGGACAAACTTGATGCCCCGGAGGTCATCGGTCTCCTTCAACTCCTCCACCCGCTCCGGGTCCACGTTGGAGATAAGAACGATGTCCTCCGACGACAGAGCGCCGGAGGCGCGCAGAATGTCCAGGACGGTTTCCTTCATATCCGGCTTCCAGCCGCAGACGACCAGATGCCCCTTCAGTTTCTTGTATTCCATTAGCCCTCTCCGTGCTTTGGTATTCCGGGCAACCAACCAAGATGCGAGACCACCGGACAGGAGGCTCATAGCACCGATGCCGACGATGATGGTTACGACGGCGATAATCCGGCCGCCGAGGGTTACCGGAACTTTGTCGCCGTAACCGGTGGTGCTGAAGGTGATGACGGACCACCAGAACCCGTCGAGAACGTTGGTAAACTGCTCGTTCCGACCGACTTCGAACCAGATCATCGAAACGCCGGAGGCTACAAAAAAGACGACAAAAAAGAGCACAGGCGCGGCGTAATCCGACCGGCGATACCAGTCCCGCAATCGTTGAATCGGCCCCCGTCGGGTGGGAACTGCTTGGTGGGTCGGTACCATGTTAGCCGGTGGCCTCCGTTATGCCGATCTGGGCCAAGTAGCCCTGGAGCTCCTTGTAGGCGGCCTCCACCCGGTCGATGCTCTCCGGAGCCTCGTCGACGGCGCGCCGGGCGAGGATGTCCTCGAGCTCGGCGGCGGCGTTACCCAATCGGTAGGCCGCCAGGTTCCAAGACCCGCCCTTGATGCCATGCGCCTCGGTCCGGGCTCGGTCGAGATCCCCGTCGGGAACGTTCTTCCGGATCAGTTCGATCTGCTCAGCCACCTTGGTATCGAAGTCGGCGAGTACCTTTTCGACGATTTCCCGTTGTCCCATAAAGGCTTCCAAGGCTTGGTCGAAATCGAGGATCGGCTCCTCGGAACTCGTTTCGGGTGCCCCGGCGTTGTCCCCGGCAACCTCGGTCGATTCTTCCGCCTCGGCGACCTCCTCCACCTCGGGCACTTCTTCCGCCTCGGCAACCTCCTCCGCCTCGGGCACTTCTTCCACCTCGGCAACTCCTGCGAGGGCCTCCGGAGCCCCACCGGAAGGGGCCGGCTTTAGCCAACGCTGAAGCACCGGAAGGATGTCCGCGCTCTTGAACGGCTTGGTCAGGAAATCGTTCATTCCGGCGTCGAGACACTTCTCCCGTTCACCCTTTAGTGCATTCGCGGTCACCGCGACGATGGGTATCGAATACCCCAGCCGGCGGATTTCTCGGGTCGCGTCGTAGCCGTTCATCTCGGGCATCTGCACATCCATGAACAGCAGGTCCACGGGTTGGCTTTCGAGAGCCTCTAGTGCCCTGCGGCCATTGTCGGCTAGGAAGACCGTATGGCCCTGCTTCTCGAGAATGGTACGGAAGAGCTGCTGGTTGACGATATGATCCTCGGCGACGAGGATGCGGGCGGTTGCCGGAGCCGCTGCCGCGGCGGCTGCTTTCGGCGAGGAAGCTGCGGCGGCTTTGTCCTCCGCTGCGGCCAGCTCAAAATCGCTCGAGAGGATGGTCTCGAGGGTTCCGAGAAGCTCTTCG
>CAZLDK010000098.1:0-10721 GCA_964558285.1 uncultured Spirochaetaceae bacterium
GGCGCGGACCGTCCCGGTGACCCTCGAGCTCGGGGGCAAGTCGGCGAACATCGTCTTTCCCGACGCGGATATGTCCCGTGCGGTGGAAGCCGCCGCGATGGCCATTATGATGAGCCAGGGGCAGGTCTGCAGCGCCGGGAGCCGCCTCCTTCTCCACCGGGATATCGCACAAGAGTTTCTTGGGTCCCTCCGGAGGGTCCTCGAGGGCATCAAGATCGGAGACCCCCTGGACCCGGAGACCCGGATGGGGCCGATGGCGAGTAGACAGCAGTTCGACGCGGTGATGGCCTACATCGAGACCGGCAAGGCCGAAGGGGCGACGCTGTTCCACGGCGGCCGCCGAGTGAGCTTCGCCGGCGGCGCGAGAAGCACCCGGGGCCGGGCCACGACCGGGGCCTCGACCGGGGCCGACGCCGGGCCTGGGGCCGAGCCTGGGGCCGAGCCGGCCGGCTTCTACATCGAGCCGACGGTCTTTACCGACACCCGGCCGGATATGCGGATTGTCCAAGAGGAGATCTTCGGGCCGGTGCTGGTGGTTCAGGAGTACGGCGACGAGGCCGAGGCGGTCGCCCTGGCAAACGATTCGGTCTACGGCCTGGCCGGGGCCGTCTGGACGAAGGACATCAACCGGGCCCTCCGGGTCGCCGCCGCCGTAGAAACGGGAACCGTCTGGATAAACGACTACCACCCGGTCCCCTCGGGTTCCCCCTTCGGGGGCATCAAGGAGTCGGGGTACGGTCGGGAGGTCCACAAGTCCGCCCTGGACGCCTACAGCCGCCTAAAGACCGTCTACATAAACAGCTCCGACGAGCCCTACGGGTGGTACCGCTAGGGCTGGGTATCCCGGCGCCGGGGTACCCTGGCCGCGTTGGCCTACTCGAGGTAGCCCTTCTCCACCACAAAGCCGTTGTCGCGGAGGGCGTCCAGGCCCAACTGGACTGCCGCCGTCGGAAGGCGGGCGCCGGAGTGAACTAACGGCGGCTCGATGTCGATACTCCGGGCTCCCCAGGCCCGGACGTGGTCGAAAACCTTGTTGGTCGTCGCGAAGGCGTTGGCGGCGGTAAAAGTAGCCATCTCCGTCATTACCGCCGTTACCGCCGTCTCCACCCGCCCGGAAAGACTCTCTGCCTGGGGCTTCTTTCCGGCGGCGAGGAGGTCAAGGACTGTCGCAAGCTCCTCCGGAAAGCTGTTGGCCGTGCTCAAGAGCAGACCGTCGTAGGGTCCGCCCCCCGCCTTCGGCCACCGGGAATACCCCCCTTCGGCGCCGCGGACGAGAAACACCCCGGAGCCCGGAACCTCCGAGGCGTATTCGCCAAGGTCCCCGGAGAGGGCCACCTTGTCCCCGCCGCTGGTATCTTTGAGCATAAAGAAGTTGTTGAATCGTCCGGCCAAGGAAGCCGCGGTAGCCGGGGTCATCTCGTTCTGCGTTACCTGGGGCAGTTGGTAGAGCGCCGTCGGGTAGCCGAGGTCGAGAACCGTCGAGAGCCCGGCGGAAATCTCCTCTTGGGTCAACTCGGCGCCCCCCGGGGGACAGACGACGAAGCCCCGAACTCCGAGCTTGCGAAAGGCTTCCTCCCAGGAGGAAGCACCCGCCCGTGCGAGAAGCCAGGAGACGGTTCCTTCGATGGCTGCGACCATCTCCTCCGTCGTCGTCTTGAGAATCCCGACCAGGAGCAGCTGTTCGGTCTCCTTCGTCTTGTCGAGGACGATCTCTAGGAGTGCGAGGATCTCTTGGTCCGACATGTCCCACCCCTCGCCTGTGGACCCGGGAATCAAGAGGCCCCGGACATTTTGTGAGAGAACGTCGAGGTGGCGGTGGGTGCGTCCCCTGTCGACGCTCTTCGGTCCCTTGAAGTGGGTGATCGCCGGACACCAAAGCTGGGGAATCGTTCCATCGAAAAGCTCGTCGGTAATCTGTTGACGGGTCATAGTGGATAGCAGCCTACGCCAAGCGCCTCTCGGCGTCAACGAATATTGTATCTTGACAGGTCAGGAATGTCGGGCGACAATTGGAGCTGGATTTAGATCCAAAATCTAGTTTGGAGGTGTGTATGAAGGCGGTATCGAAAAGCCTATTGCTTGTCGCTTTTATGCTGATGTCGGTAGCGGTCCTGTGGGCCGCCGGAGAGGGCGAGGCCGAAGGGGCCGAGGACTTTCCCAGCCGACCTATTCAGATTGTCGTTCCCGCGAATCCCGGTGGCGGCACGGACTTGAGCGCGAGACTCCTCGCTGAGTACGTCAGCCCGGTTCTCGGAACCGAAGTGGTTATTACGAACATGCCGGGAGCCGGTGGCACGGTTGCTCAGGACTTTGTTCTGGACGCGGATCCCGACGGCTACACGATCTTCTACTTCCACGAAGCATTCGTCGCCAACCGGGTTTTCGGCTTGACCGACACGACCCTTAAAGACGACTTCGTCACCGTCGGTGGCGCCTACGTAGTCGACACGGTCAGCCTCTACTCCAAGAACTTCGAGACCTTCGAAGAGATGGTGGAAGCCGCCGAAGAGGGCGAGGTGCTCTTTGGGAGCGAGGTCGGCGCCGCGTTCCACATTGCCTTCGAAGCCATGAAAGCCGGCCTCGGCGCCGAGAACATGCGCTTCGTCGACACCGGTGCGGTTACCCCGACCCTGGCGGCCATGGAAGGCGACCAGATCGACATCGCCATGGTGCCGATGGGTGTTATCCGCGACAGCGTGGAGGCGGGACACCTGAACGTCTTGGCTTTTATCTCGACGCAGGAGCGCTCCGACTTCGCCCCGGATGTGCCGCCGATGACCGAGCTCGGGGTCGATGTCTACATGCCCAAGTTCTACTTTCTGGCGATGCCCCCGGGAACCCCGGAGGAACGGGCGCAAATCGTCCGGGATGCGGTTAGAGAAGCAGCCGGGAATCCTGAGTTCCAGGCCAAGGCTCGGGAACGCTTCTTTACCCCCGGGTTTCTCTCGCCGGAAGACATCTATGCCATGGAAGATGCAAACTACGACATTATGACAGAGTTCGCCGACGCGGCTCGACAGTAGGTATCGAGAACCATGAAGCGTTACGCCGACGTCATTTCCGGCTGCGTGTTGTCGCTTATCGGCATCATCATGCTGATAGAAACACGAAATATCCGGGCGCTCATGCTTATGGAGTTCGGTCCAAAGATAATGCCCCGAATCTATTCCGTCGGCCTGATTGGTCTCGGCGCCGCCATTGCGATCATTGGCGCGGTTCGAGCCCGTCAGCATCCTTCTGCGTCGCAGAGCTCCCACATGGGTCCCATAGACGGCAAGAAGGTGGCGCTTACGATGGGCCTGATAGCCTTCTACGTAGTCGCGCTCCGGCCTCTGGGCTTCTTGGTTACCTCGATTATCTATCTGTTCTTCCAGATTCTGGTATTAGGGGGAGCCGCCAACAAATGGCGGCTTCTCCCTTACGCACTTATTTCCCTTGTGGTCGTATTCGGCGTCTACGCCCTCTTCTTCGGCGTGTTTAGAGTCTTCTTGCCTCCGGGCAGGATCTGGTAGGGAGGCACGTCAATGTTTGAGATGTTCGAGGTCGGCTTCTCTTCTATTCTCAATATCAACACCCTTCTGTTGATCACTATGGGCGTGGCGCTCGGCATTATGTTCGGCGCGAGTCCCGGATTGACTACATCGATGGGCATGGTCTTTATGTTGCCCATAACCTTCAGCATGACGTCGGTAAACGGAATGGCGCTCTTGACGGGGCTCTACGTCGGGGGCACCTCAGGCGGTCTGATTACCGCGATTCTGCTGAACATACCGGGGACGCCGGCGGCCATAAGCACGACCTTCGACGGCTATCCCATGGCCCAACGGGGAGAGGCCGGAAAGGCTCTCGGTACGGGAATTCTGTTCTCCTTTATCGGGGGGTTCTTTAGCTTCACTCTGCTCTTTCTCTTGGCCGGACAGCTGGCCAAGGTCGCAGTTCGTTTTACGCCCTTTGATTACTTCGGGATAACCTTCTTTGCCATTACGCTTATCGGAAGTCTCTCGGGTAAGTCTGCCCTAAAAGGAGTGGCCTCCGCTTTTCTGGGGATGCTGATGGCCTCCTTCGGAAGCGCACCCCTCGACGGCTTTCCACGGTTTACCTTCGGATGGCGGCAGTTGAACGCCGGGTTTCATCTCCTTCCGGTGCTCATCGGCGTGTACGCGGTGACAGAGATCCTGAAGCGCGCGGAGAAAGACAACGAGATTACCAGCATCGACGACGCCGGGTTCCAAATCAAAGGATTCGGGTTGTCCATGAAGGAGTTCATCGGGCAGATACCCAACGCGATTCGCTCGATGTTGATCGGGGTCGGGATCGGCACCCTTCCAGGGCTCGGGGCCGGGCAGGCGAACATTATCGCCTATTCGGTGGCCCAGAGACGTTCCAAATACCCCGAGAAGTTCGGCACCGGCATCATCGACGGGGTCGTGGCGTCGGAGAGCTCCAACAATGCGGTTATCGGCGGGGCGCTCATTCCCACCCTGACGATGGGTATTCCGGGGGACGCAGGGACGGCGATGCTTCTGGCCGGCTTTATGATCCACGGCCTTACACCGGGCCCGATGCTTATGCAAAACAGCGGAGACCTGGTCCACACTATCTTTGCGGCCCTGATTATCGCGAACTTTGCGATGATCGCGGTGGAATACTTCGGAATCCGGGTATTCGTTCGGCTTCTGAAGATACCGAAGTACTACATCCTCCCGGTGATAATCGTACTCTGTATGGTCGGCGCCTTCAGCATCAACAACCGAATCTTCGACGCCGTTTCGATTCTGATCTTCGCGGTCCTAGGATACTGGCTCTACAAATTCGAGTATCCGATGCCGCCCTTTATCCTTGGCTTCATTCTCTCTCCTATCATCGAGATCAATTTCCGGCGGGGCCTCATTTTCTCCGAAGGCTCCTATATGGCCTTCCTCCAACGGCCGGTCTCCGCGTTCTTTATCGTCCTTACCTTCGTCACCTTCGCGGTAATGGTTGTCAGGCGCCAGAGAGCCGGCAAGAAAAAGATGGCAGTCAATGATGCGGAGTAAACACGACACGTAAGCGATGGCCGCCGACGGAGCTCAGCCCTCGAAGATCATCAACACTCAGCCGCTGGTCGAGATCGTTCGGCAGCGCCTGATCGAGGACATTATGGAGCGTCGCTACCTTCCGGGGCAGAAGCTGCCGGTCGTCGAGATGGCGGCGCGCTACGGTGTCAGCGAGACCCCAGTGAAGCAGGCCTTTAATCGGCTCGTAACCGAAGGTCTTCTGGTCGCGATTCCCAGGAGAGGGGTGGCTGTTCGACGCGTAACTCTGGACGACACTCGAGAGCTCATGGAAGCGCGTCACATGGTCAATCTCGCGTCCGTCGACGCCGTGATCCAGTCTCTCGCCGACGGTGCTTCAGGCCTAAGGGAGCGCATCGAGGCAAACCTTTCCGAGCACGCGGAACTCCTCCAAGAGGTCCACGACCGCCTCGCAATCGACGTCTTTCTCCGCTACGTTCGGGTAGACCGGGAATACCACCTTATCTACCTAAAGTGTCTCTCGAACCGGACAGTAGAACGGTTCTTCGACCAGCTTCACAACCAATCCTACGCCTTCGTCTCCCTCTCCGAACTAATGGCCCGGAGAATCCGCCAAGCCCAGGGGGAGCACAAGAACATCTACGAAGCGGCCCTCTCAGGAGAGCGTTCGAGACTCGTGGACGCCCTGATGCGTCACAAAGAGGGAGCCATATCGACGGTGGCCAGCGTCTTCGCCGAGGAGATCAAATGAAACCGTCGGCGTCTTCTCGCGGTGACGCCGAAGGTTCCCTGGGGAGCCTCCGAGTAGCCCCCCCCACCGCAATCGCCGGCGAGGTTGGCTCCTGGACCCTCACCTACCGGGTAGGGCCCGGGGGCTTGAGGGCCGGGGACCGGTTAGTTATCCATACCGACTCGGACACCGACTGGGAAGAGCCGCAGACACGAAATCCCGCCGGGACGGGCTACACCGAGATCCGGCTTCCCGACCGGGGAGCCGGGGAGGAGGCTCTCGCCGCGGCTCTGACGGTCGAGACCGTAAAAACGATGCACCTTTCGCTTCTCTCCGGAGCCCTCGAGGAGGGTGAGGAGCTCTCCCTGGTATTCGGCGCCGGTCCGGGGCTCCGGATGCAGACCTTTGCCGAGGAGCGGCGCTATTTCCATCTGACGGTCGTAAAGCCCGACGGAAGCCGGCACCCGGCGGGCGAATCCCCGTTTCTCCGGATTCTCGGAGGACCTGCGGTTCGGTTGGTGTTGATCTGCCCGACGACGGTCGGTCCCGGTTCGCCAGGCGAGCCGATCCGGATGGTGGTCAAAGCGGAGGACGAGTGGGGGAACCCCGCCTCCGGGTTCACCGACGAGGTGACGGTCCGCCTCTCCGGCGAGGCGCAGACGCTTCGGCTCCCGGAAAATCGTGCCGTGGCCTGGGCGGAGTTCTCGGGCGGCTCCCTCGGGGGCGGTAGCCGGGGCGCCTCGGTGCTCCGGGCCGAGGCGTCGGCGGGGGCCTTACGCGCCGAAGGAAACCCGATGACGGTTTCCGTCGACTCGGGGTACCGACAGCTCTGGGGCGATTTCCACGGCGGCCAGTTGGTCGATCCGGAGAAGATCGCCGCCTACTACGCCTACGCGCAAGACGTGTCGGGACTATCCTTTGTCTCGTACCAGCGAAACGACCACGAAATGCCGGACCAGGAATGGGAGCTCCAGAAGAAGACCGAGCTTGGCTTCCACCATCCCGGAGAGTTCATCGCGCTTCCGGGCTACGAATGGTCCGCCGATACGTACCTCGGGGGGGACCGTATCGTCCTCTTCCCCCGGCACGGTCTTCCCCTGCTCCGGTCGAGCTACAGCGCGGTCGAGGGAGAGGAGCCGGATCCGGCGCGGGAGCTCCCGAACCAGAAGGCCCTCTACGACCACTACCGCTATTCCAACGTCTTGCTTGTTCCCCACGTCGGCGGGCGACAGTCCGACATAAGGCTCCACGATCCGCAGTTGGAGCACGTCGTCGAGATCGCCTCGACCCACGGCACCTTCGAGTGGTTCTACCTCGACGCCCTCCGCCGGGGCTACAAGGTCGGGGTGGTCGCGGGAAGCGACGGCTACACCGGAAGGCCCGGAAGCGAGTTTCCGGGGCACATCGCCCGCCGCTTCTCCCGGAGCGGCTCCGCGGCCATTCTGGCGGAGGAGTTTTCCCTCACGGGTATCCTCGACGCCCTCCGGGCCCGGAGGACCTACGGAACCAGCGGTCCGCGGATCTATCTGGATCTCCGGGCGGAGGGGCCGGGTATCGATGGCACCGCAGGCCTCGGCGAAGAGGTGCGAGCCACCGGTCCGGTCCGACTTACCGTGACCGTCGCCGGCACCGCCGAAATCGACCGGGTGGATGTTTTCCGCCGTGACACCCTTATCCACACCGAGGTCCCCGAAGGGGGGCGTTTCGATGGCCGATGGCGGGTGCTGATGCGCGGGGCGTCCGCCTGGAAATGCTACACCGGGGTCCGGTGGCTCGGGCGATTGTCCCTCGCCGGGGCCACCGTTAGTGAGCTCCTGCCGCTGAGGTTCGACAGCCCCCGCTCGGTAGCCCGGGCCGCCGGCGCCGAGGTCGAATGGGACACGACCAACTGCGGCTACTCCCACGGTTTCGAGTTTTTGAGCTCCGGGCACGGTGCCGCGGTTCCCTTTGCGCTTTTGGTGGAGAGCTACCTCTACAGTCCGATGTATTCCGGGGCGGAGCTCCCGGGCAGAATGCGGATAAGCCGGGCTCCGGCGGAGAGGAGCCATCTTGTCGGGGCGCTGCCGACCGGGATCGCCGACTTCGGCGCCCAGAGCGTCGGCCTCGAACGCTCCGGCCAACAGATCGCCGGCTTCGGTGCCGACTTAGGCCCCGCCGACCGGAAGGTGGTTTTGGAGCCCGTCTTCGAGGGGCGTCCCCGGGAGCTTTCCTTTAGCTTTACCGATCCCGACATCGTTCCAGGGGTCAACGCGTACTGGATTCGCGTTACCCAGCGGGACATGCACAACGCCTGGAGTAGCCCGATCTTTGTCAGCTACCAGTCTTAAACGCTCAGCCGCCGGCTTCTGGCGGTAACCGGCCAGCTGCCTTCGACCGCCCCATCGGGGCCGACTACTACTACCTCGTCGTAGAGGGCCGTCGTCGGGCAGATATGAGCCGGGGCTACCAAGAGCTCGGTCCCGACGGCTGGGGCGGGGGGCCCGGCTTCGGCGCCGGCGGCCCCCCGCGGCGCGCCGGCTCGGGCCGACGGCATCTCCCAGACCCAGTGCTCTTCGTTCTGGAGGACTGGCACCGCCTCTTCGTAGCCGAGGATGACGCCCCGCTGCCCTTTCGGGTCCGTGGCGATGGCCTTGCTTCCCACATCAATGGTAAAGCGGGTGGCGGAGGGGCGGCTGACGACCCGACCAAGTACGAGCCCCGCCGGAACGAAGGGGAGGTCCGGCATGGTTTTCTGATATCCCCAGTCGTGGATCGTCGATGTGCCGGGTGAGAGCTCGACGTCGCCGAACCGGGCGTAGCAGGGGAAGGTTGGGGTTCCCCCCATGACCCGCCGGGGCACCGCGTATCCTTCGTTCTCCAGTGTCGAGGTAAGGTCGGCGACGGCGTCGTACCCTGCTTGCGCCGCAGCCATGCGCTCGTCGAAGTCGCTCTGGTGGTTCTGCCCGTCGTAGTAGTGGAGCCCCCCGAAGGAGAGCCCCACCGATTCGGCGACAAAGCGGACTATCCCCGGTGCGTCGTCGAAGGCGACCCCGGTACGATGAAGCCCTGGGTCGAGGTCTACGAGAACTTCGACCGTCCGGCTGGAGCGTTTCTGCGCCCCGGCCAACGCCCGGGAGAGGGCCTGGGATAGGGCCGCGAGGGCTTCCGAATCGTCTCCGAGGACCTTCAGGCTGACTTCCGGGTGCTTCGCGACGAGGGTGGCGACCCGGGAAGTGTTCGGGCCCACTATTGGATAGGCAAGCAGGATGTCGGTCACACCCCCGGCGGCGAGCATCTCCGCCTCGGCGACGGTAGCGCACTTGAACATCGATACCCCGCGACGCCGCAGGAGCTCCACAACGCCCATCGTTTTGAACGTCTTTATGTGGGGACGAAGGCGCCGGGGGGCGGCGTTGGGCCCCCCGGCAATCTGTACCATCTTGTCGATGTTCTCTTCGATGTGCCGGCGAAAATAGAGGAGCGCGGGGGACGGGATAGCCTCGGGGGCATCTATCGGGTAGTCGGAAAGCTCTATCGCCACGGTTTCGGTTGCCATGCTCCCAGTCTACCCCAGGCGCCGTCGTCGTGGCATACTTTTGGAATGAACATCTACGATCGTCTCAAAGAGTTGTCGATTTCCCTCCCGGAAGCGCCGGATGCCATGGGCCTCTACGTCCCGGTCAAGCAGGTCGGTAACCTGGTTTTCTCCTCGGGACAAGGGCCCCTGGAGAAGGGAAAGCCCGTCTTTACCGGAAAGGTCGGCGCCGAGCGAACCCTCGAGGAGGGGCAGGCGGCGGCACGCATGTGCGTCCTTAACATCCTCGCCCAGGTCGAGAAGCATCTCGGGGATCTCAACCGCGTGAAGAACGTGGTCAAGCTCCTCGGCTTTGTCGCCAGCGCCCCCGGATTCAACGATCAGCCGAAAGTGATCAACGGTGGATCCCAGGTGCTTATCGATATTTTCGGCGATGCCGGGAGACACGCCAGGTCAGCCATCGGCACCAACGAGCTGCCGGGGGATATCACCGTCGAAATCGAGGCGATTCTCGAGGTCGAGTAGGCCCATGGTGCGCCGCCGGGAGCTCCCCGCCCGGCGGCGATGAGCGTCTCAGTCTCCCTCGCCGTAAAACCAGCGCCGGGTGCCCTCTGCGGCGAAGACCAACTCCTGGCGCTCGGGATCGAAATCCCGTTGGAAGGTCGCTTCGACCCATTGGAGGGCCCGCGCCGGATTGCGAAACTTCATGTAGCGCTCCCGGGGGCCCGCGTGCTCCCTCATCGAGACGTGAACGTGGGCGCCGTGGCCGATGAAACGCTCGACCCTCACAACGACGCTGTTCGCCGGGGCCCCGCCGGGCGACGCCACCTCTACCTTCCCGCCTGGGCCCACTCCACAAAATCGTAGGGGTAGATAGCCGGCAGCGTGCTCGCGGCGTCCAAGGAATCTCGGATCGACGAGTCCATCTCCCACTCCAGAGTTCGGAGGGCCGTTTCGAGGTGCTCCATGGTCCGAACGCCGACGATGGGCGCCGTGACCCCGGGCCTATCGAGGAGCCACCGGAGAGAGACCTCCACCGCGTGGCGGCCGGTCTCCTTTGCCGCCGCATGGAGGGCGTCGAGAACGGTCCAAGTGTGCTCGTTGTCCATGTTGTCCCACTTTTCGAACCAGCCCTCTTTCTCCGCCTGCTCGACCCGGGTCCCCGGCGGCGGTCCTTCCATTCCCCGATAGTACTTGCCGCTGAGCCACCCGCCTTTCAGGGGGCTCCAGGGGATAACGCCGATTCCCTCACCGATAGCCACCGGCAGGACTTCCCACTCGGCGCCCCGGGCCAGGAGGCTGTACTGCGGCTGGATACTCCGAAAGGGCTCGAGGCCCTCGGCCCTTTGTGTGTCGACGGCCTTCTGCAGCTGCCACCCGGTAAAGTTGCTTGCCCCGATAAAGCGCACCATGCCCCGGCGGACGAGGTCGTCCAGGGTCCGAAGGTACTCGCCAAGATCGG
>CAZLDK010000099.1:0-10518 GCA_964558285.1 uncultured Spirochaetaceae bacterium
GGCAACGGTGTTTCCGGGCAGCTGGCCTCGGGAGAGCTCACCGACGTGGACCGGGGTACGACGGCGGAGCTACGATGGGCGCCGGTACCCGTCACCCCCGGGACCACGTATTACATACAGGTCACCTATCCGAGTGGAAATCTCGTAGTCGGCACGAACTCCAGAAACCCGTATTCCGACGGAGAGGTCCTGGTCGGAGGCGGCAACACGACCGGGAGGGATATACTCTTTCGTACGTATTACGCCGTGCCGTGATCTGATTCGTCCGCCCGATAGCCGGAATATGGTTTCCCCGGAGCCGGGCGCGCCCTCCGGCGCTTGTGGTACCCCGGGTGGTCGTCGTATCCTCGAAGCCGATATGCTGACAACTTCAACCACGATGTCAATAAAGCGGATATCCGACCTCTCCTGGGCCTTGAACTGCAGCAGGCGGCCCCAGCGATGACCGTCTACCGCCTCCACATAAAAACGTTCCCCGGCGGAGCGGCTCGGCTGCAGCTCGGGTGGGGGTGGCGCGTCTTTTTTCTCGGCGTTGCAGCAGCCGTCGTCGTTACCCTGGTGCAGGAGGGCCGGTTGGGCGGGCTCCTGCCGGTAATCGGCCTTGTCGCTCTGCTTGCCGCCGTATACCACGAATCATGGCGCTTCGATCCGGACGCGGACCTGGTGGAGAGCCGGTTGGGGCTCGTCTTTCTTACGAGGGTGCGCCGCTACCGGCTCTCAGATTTGCGGAGTATTCGGGTGAGAACCCGGGCCCAGGTCAACCCGGATCAAGAAGGGGACCGTGGGATAGGACGGCGCTCGGGACAACCGGGGGAATCGCCCGCCGGGCGGCCGGCGATTCCTTTGGCGGTACAGCGCGGCTACGTGCAGCTTATCCTCGAGTTTGCCGGGGAGGACGACCCGGAGGATCGGCGGGGCGTGATGGTGCAGACGGAACCTCTCGGAAGCCGGGAGCGCTTGACCGCCCTCGCAGGGGAGCTCGGGAAGGCGCTGGATGTTCCGGTCAAGACGCGCTTCGGCTAAGACCGCTGCCAGGCCCCGGGTTACGCCGGCCCGCATTACTCCTCGTCAACCGGGCCCGCCTGGTCGTGGACCAGGTAACAGGCGGCGTAGTGCTCTTTCTCGGTGGCGACCAAGGCCGGGGGCGCCTCGAGACACTTGTCCATAACGTAGGGACAGCGCCCGGAAAAGATGCACCCCTTCGGCGGGTTTATCGGGCTCGGGACGTCGCCTTCGAGGAGTATTCGCTCCCGCTTTGCGTCTACCTTCGGGATCGGTATGGCCGACAGCAGCGCCTTGGTGTAGGGATGCTGGGGACGGGTAAAGATATTGTGATAGGTAGTAATCTCGACGATCTTGCCGAGGTACATCACCGCCACCCGGTCACTCACATGACGCACCACACTCAGGTCGTGGGAGATGAACACGTAGGTTAGCTTCAGCCGGTCCTGGAGGTCCTGAATCAGGTTGAGAATCTGGGCCTGGATCGATACGTCGAGCGCCGAGACCGGCTCGTCACAGACGATAAACTTGGGGTCCAGGGCCAGGGCGCGGGCAACCCCCACGCGCTGCCGGCGCCCGCCGTCGAGCTCGTGGGGGAAGCTGTTGGTCAGTTTGGTGCTGAGCCCGACCATAGACATCAGGTTCTGTACCCGCTCGAACCGCTCGGCCTTGCCGTACATGTTGAAGATCTCGTAGGGTTCGCCGATTATCTCGGAGATGCTCAACCGGGGATCGAGGGAGGCGAAGGGGTCCTGAAAGATCAGCTGGGCGTCCTTTCGAAACTTTCGCACCCGGCTCCTGTTGAAGGTGGTGACGTCCTCCCCTTCGAAAAGGACCTCTCCGGCGGTCGGCTCCACCAGGCGAAGTATCGCCCGGCCGGCGGTGGACTTGCCGCACCCGCTCTCGCCGACGATGCCCAGCGTTTCTCCCCGGCGGACGTCGAAGGAGATGTCGTTGACCGCCTTCAGGGAGCCTTGTTTGGTGTTGAAAAACTTCTTCAGCCGGCGGACCTCGAGGAGAGGCCTGCTCTCGGCAGTGTCACTTGGGTTCATCAATCATCTTATCCTTAACGAGTCCCTCGTAGATCATACAGTCCACCCGATGGCCCTCCTCGACGGAGACCATTACGGGTGTCCGCTCGGCGCAGATTGACGCCGCTGAGGGGCACCGGGGATGGAAGCGGCAGCCGGTCGGTAGGTCCGTCGGGTCGGGCATGAGCCCCTTGATCGGACTGAGGCGCTGGACCTCCTCGTCGAGGCTCGGGATAGATCCGAAGAGCCCCCGGGTGTAGGGGTGCCGCGGGTTGGTGAAGAGGCGTCGGGTATCGGCGGTCTCTACGATCTTGCCGGCGTACATAATGGCCACGGTATCGCAGACTTCCGCCACGACTCCCAGGTCGTGGGTAATCAGAATCATCGAGGTGCCCAGCTCCGACCGGAGTCGGCGCACCAGTTCGAGGACCTGCGCCTGGATGGTGACGTCCAAGGCCGTGGTCGGCTCGTCCGCGATCAATAGCTCCGGGTTGCAGGAGAGCGCCATCGCAATCCCGACCCGCTGCCGCATGCCTCCGGAGAATTCGTGGGGGTAGTCGCCCGACCGTTCCGCCGGAATTCCAACGAGCTTGAGCATATCCCGCGCCTTGCTCCCGGCCTGTTTCTGCGAGAGCCGCTGGTGTAGCATAAGCGCTTCCTCGATCTGAAACCCAATCCCCAGCACCGGGTTCAGGGAGGTCATCGGATCCTGGAAGATCATCGATATCCGGTTGCCCCGGACTCGGCGTACGTCTTCCAGCTTTGTCTTACAGAGATCCTGACCGTCAAAGAGTATCTGGCCCTTTTCGATACGGCCGGGAGGGTTGGGAACCAGCTGCATAATCGAGAGCGCGGTCGTTGTCTTGCCGGCGCCGGTTTCCCCGACTAACCCAAGAGTCTCCCCGCGGCGCAACTGCAGGTTAAAGTCGTCCACGGCCACCACAAGGCCTTCTTCGGTCTTGTAGGTGACCCGTAGGTCTTTAATATCGAGTAGTAGATCGTTCATTGTTTGAGCCGCGGATCGAGGGCGTCCCGGAGTCCGTCACCGAGAAGATTCAAGGAGAAGATCGTTATCATAATAGCGATTCCCGGAAAGGTCGCGACGTGTGGTGCCCGGCGGATCAGGTGGCGTCCCGAGGAAAGCATAGCGCCCCACTCGGGAGTCGGGGGCTCGATTCCGAGCCCGATAAAGCTTAACCCCGCGGCGGAGAGGATAGCGATCGCTACGCCGAGGGTTCCCTGTACGATGATCGGGGCCATCGAGTTGGGCAGAATGTGCTTTAGGATAATCCTTAAGTCCGTAGCGCCGATGGCCCGGGCGGCCTCGATAAACTCCTGCTCCTTGATCGAGATTACCGACGCCTTGACGATTCGTGCGTAGACAGGAATGGTCGCGATTCCGACGGCGATCATCACATTAGCCAGGCCCCCTCCAAACGCGGAGACGATCGCTATCGCCAAAAGAATAGAGGGAATCGCCAATAGGACATCCATAAACCGCATGACAACGTTGTCGAGGTTCCCGCCGTAGTAGCCGGCCAGGGCGCCGAGGGTGCCTCCGAGAACCAGCGAGATACTGACCGCCACGAAGCCCACCTGGAGGGACACCCGGGCACCCTGGATGATGCGGGAGAGAATATCCCGGCCCAGGTCGTCGGTGCCCAAAAGGTGCTCGCGACTCGGCGGGTCGGCGACCCGCAGGAGGTTCTGCTCCCGGTAGTCGTAGGGAGCGATGACGTCCGCAAAGATGGCCGTGAAGACGATGATCATGATAATCGCCAACCCGAACATCGCCATCCGGTTGCGCCGGAGTCGCCGCCAGACCTCGGCCCACTGTGTGCGGCGGCGCTTGGGCCGACTGCCCGTTATCGCCGGAACGTCGGACTCGAGCCGGTCTTCTGTCGCCGGTAGCCCTTCCTGTCGCTCGTCTACCCCTGCGGTGACTATGTTATCAGATCCGGTCTTCATGCCATCACCTCGCTACTTGTACTGTGCCTTAATCCGGGGATCGATGTAGGCGTAGAGGACGTCGACCACCAGGTTTACTACGCTGAACGTCAACGCCAGAAGAAGGACACCGCCTTGAACCACGGGGTAATCGCGCTGGCGAATCGCGTCGACCATAAGTCGCCCCACTCCGGGCCAGGAAAAAATGGTCTCGGTAAGGACCGCACCGCCGAGAAGGTAGCCGAACTGCAGGCCGATTACGGTTACGATCGGTATCAGCGCGTTCTTCAGGGCGTGACGCATGATCACAACCCGCTCGCTCAACCCCTTTGCCCGGGCGGTCCGGATGTAGTCCTGTCTGACCACTTCGAGCATACTCGATCGGGTCATCCGGGTAATCGTCGCCGCGGAGCTCGTCCCGATGGTCAGGGAGGGCATAATCAGGTGGGCGAAGGTCCCGTATCCGCTCGACGGGAACCAGCTGAGTACGATAGAGAACAAGAGCACCATCATTATGCCCTGCCAAAAATTCGGCATCGACACCCCGACAAGGGCAAACACCATCGAAGCGCTGTCAAACGCAGAGTACTGTCGCGTCGCCGATATTATTCCTATGGGAATACCTATTACGACGGCAACAAGGACACCCATCGCCGCAAGCTGCATTGTCGCCGGGAAACGGGCGAACAGTTCCTCGGCGGCGGGGCGCCGCGTCGTGAGCGAGCGTCCGAGATCTCCCTGAACCGCGTTGAAGATGAACCGTCCGTACTGGACGAAGAATGGGTCGTCCAGCCCCATCTGTGTCCGCAGTGCCTGAACTTCTTCTTCCGGGGCTCGTTCACCGAGGAGGATCTTTGCAGGGTCTCCCGGGGTAAAGAACATGATGGTGAACACGAGAAAAGAGACTCCCAGCATTACGGGAAGCAACAGGAGAAGCCGTCGAAAAATATATTTGTGCATGCGGTGTTACCTTCCAGTTGGAGATGTACCAGAGCATACGCCTAGGGGCGCCGGGCCGATACACGGATCCTTTCGTACATCGCCAAAAGACCGCCGAGCCCGGAGGCCCGGCGGTATCGTGATTGCCGGTACCGGCAGCTAGCGGTTCCGCACGTTGTAGAGAATGTGGTGGCCGGCCGCGTGGGGCTCGAAGCCCTCTACGTAGTCCCGGGTGGCGGCAAGGTCGTCCCGGAAGGCGAGAAAGACCCATGGAGCTTCTTCAAAGATAATCTCCTGGGCTTCCATGTAAGCCGCCCGTCGCTCTTCGGGGTCCGGGTTGGTCTTACCCTCGTCGAGAAGGCGATCTACTTCGTCGTTACCCCAGAAGGTTCGGTTGCCCGCGTCGCCCCATTCGCTGGAGTGGAAGAGGGAATAGAGACCGTAGTCCGCATCACCGGTAACTGCGACCCAGCCGAGCATAAACATGTCGTGCTCGCCCTGGGCGGTTCGGTCGAGGTACGGGGCCCACTCGACAATTTCAATTTCCGCCTCGATCCCCACCGCGCGAAGCTGCTCCTGGAAGATCTCGGCGTACATAACGCGGACCGGGTTGTCGTTGGCCCAGATCGAAGTAGAGAACCCGTCTTCGAGTCCGGCTTCGGCCAAGAGCCGCCGTGCCTCTTCGGGGTCGTACCCGTAGCCGGGAAGGTCCGTGTTGGCAAACTGCACCGTCGGGGCAAGGGGTCCCTTGGCGGCGGTCGCGAATCCGCGGAACGCCACGTCGGTGGCCGCCTCGACGTCGAGGGCCAGGTTTATCGCCCGGCGTACCCGCACATCGTCAAAGGGTTCCTTCTGAGCGTTAAAACCCATGTAGAAGGTGGTCAGACCCTGAGTCTGAAAGCTGACGACCCCGTCGAGCTCCCGAACCGCGTCGAAATCGTTGGGGCCGACGTCGTAGATTATGTCCGCTTCGCCGGTCTCGAGGGCGATGGTCCGCTGGGTGTCCTCGGTGATGATGCGGAAGCGAACCTGCTCGCTCTCGGCGGGCCCGCGGAAATGGTCGTCGAAGCGCTGCAAGGTAACGGAGTCACCGGAGCGCCACTCGACAAAGCTAAAGGGGCCGGTACCAACCGGGTTTCGGGCGTATTCCTCGCCTGCGGCTTCGACCGCACTGCGGTTTAGAATAGCGGTCGCGGGGTGGGCAAGGTGCGTTATGAAGGGCCCGAAGGGAAAGGAGAGGTGCATCGTGAAGTTGTAATCGTCTTCCACTTCCACCCGGTCAAGGGCAGCCACCAGGAAGGCACCGGGAGCGTTGACCTCCCGCATCCGCTCGAAGGTGAACTTCACATCGTCGGCGGTCAGCTCCTCACCGTTGTGAAACGTGACCCCTTCCTTCAAAGTAAAGTCGAACTCCGTGTCGCTTACAATGTCGTAGCTCTCCACAAGGCCGTTGGTCGTAACCTCGAGATCCGAAGTCTGGTAGAGCAGCGTGTCGTAGATCTGCTTCATCACCCGGGCGGAGGGCTGGTCGTTGGTCCGTTGAGGATCGAGGGACCGGGGGTCTCCGGGCATACCGACAACGAGGGTGCCAACGTCCTCGCCCTTCCCCTCTTCGGCTTCCTGCGCGCACGCGGCCAGGAATAGTACGGCTACCGCCGCCAGCGCGAGGGGCAGCCCGAGTCTTAGAGCTCTTTTCATGGTTTCTCCTTTTGATTCAAAAGTGTGTAGACAGCAACCTCAGAGCATATATTTCTCCAGACCTCCGGTCAAGGATTATTTGCCGGAGGGTGTAAACGCACGATAACTGATGGTTACGGTAAGAGCCGGCCCGGCACCGGGCGCCAACAGGCTCCCGGACGTGTTATGCTGAAAACCGGCAACGTACCACAGAAAGGAGCTCTACCATGATGGATGCGAAAGAGAACATTCGGACGCTCAAAGAAGCGCTGCAACAGCCGTGCAAACACCGGGACATGGACCTGGCGCTAGAACCGATGCCGAACTACAGCAAGACCCCCGGCGGCCCGAACGAAACCCCCCTGGCGTTCTGGGCGTCCTGGGAGCTGAAGGAGCGTCCCCGCCGGATCGCCCTGCTTCTGGACGACTGTCAGGAGGAGTACCGGCCCTACGCCGGGGGCATCCTCCCGAACATGACCCGAATGGTGGATACCTTCCGACGGGCTCGATCGGAAGGCGACGGCGTCTGCATCGCCTGGAGCGCCTGGAGCCGGAGATTCGACGACGGCATCTCCAACGCCATGGACCGCTGGTACGGCCCGAGGGGTTTGCGCCCGGATAACCCGGAGAACGCCGCCTACGTCTTTACCGGCGCCGCCGGCCTCGAGCCGCTTACCGAGATAGCCCCTACGGACGCCGAGGTCTCCGACGGCTGGTTCTACCACGGCAAGCACCTCGACATGTTCTGGACCTTCGACGAAAACGGCGCCTCCTACCTGGACGAAAAGCTCAAGGCGCAGGGCATCGACACCATCGTGATCGTCGGCCTCTGGACCGACGAATGCGTCCTCTCCACCGCCTACGCGGGAAACTCCCGGGGGTACGACGTCGTGGTCGTAGGCGACGCCGTGGCAACCGCTACGGCGAACCAAGAAACCGCCCTAACGGTTGCCAACAGCACCGTCGCCAAGGTGCTCTCCACCGACGAGGTGATCGGCTACATGGAAAACGACTTCGTTACCGGAGAGCCGGGGGCGGTCAAAGGCACGCGCTTTCCGGACGGCCGGAGGGCTTGAGGGGGGCGAGGTCTCCGGGGGAGCCCGGGCCCGCCGGAAGACGCCGCCGGCGCCCGTGGGCGTCCCCAGGGATGCGGCAACGATCGGTGGAAATTGGGAAGGGAAACAGCAACACGGTTCTGAACGCTTCCGGTTGCCCCGTCCAATACGCCGTGCTAGAATCCTTGCCGCCGGCCACATGGTCGGTGACGGAGGACGAGCGTATGACAACCGGAACGTTTGACGGCAGTGAGGGCACGGTCTTCTATCGCCGGTGGGCACCTCAAAAAGCGGCGGAGCGTATTGTGGTCCTGGTGCACGGTTACGCCGAGCACGGCGGCCGCTATGCCCACGTCGCGGATCGGCTTACCCGATCCCAGGCGGTGGTCTACGCCCCGGATCACATCGGCCACGGGAAGAGCGACGGAGAACGGGCCCTAATAACCGACTTTGAGCACGTGGTGGATGACCTTCGTTCCCTGGTGGAGCTTGCTCGCAAGCGGGCCGGCGGCGTTCCTCTTGTCATGATCGGCCACTCGATGGGGGGCCTTCTGACCGCCCGGTACGCCGAGCGCTACCCGGAAACCGTGGCGGGAATCGGATTCCTCGGGGCGGTAATCGGGGACTGGAACTGGGCCCGGGAAGTTCTGGCCCTCCCGGAGCTACCCCAGGAGCCCTCTGATCCCGGCGGCATGTCCCGGGACCCGGAGACGGTGAAGTCCTACGCCGAGGATCCGTTGGTTTATCACGGGGGCTACAAGCGCCCCCTCTTGGAGGCGGAGGTCGTCGCCTTGGACCGGTTCAACGAGGAGATCGACCGGCTTACCATGCCGGTGCTCTTTCTCCACGGCGAGGCCGATCCCTTTGTTCCCGCTGAGACCAGCGTCCGAGCCGCCGAAGCGATGCCGTCCAAAGAGAAGACGATAAAGATTTACCCCGGGGCCCGGCACGAGCTGGTAAACGAGCTTAACCGGGATGAGGTGATCGAGGACATCGTCGCCTTCGTGGAGAGCGCCGGCCTATAGTCCCACCGCCTTCTTCGCGGCGTCGATATCCTTCAGGCCGCTCCCGGTGATCAGGACGACCACGGTGGCGTCCTCCGGTAGCTCCTCCTGGAGCGCGGCGAAGCCCGCCCAGGCCGCTGCGGCGGCGGGCTCGGCGAAGAGCCCGGATCCGGAGGCAAGCTCCCTCTGGGCGGCCAAGATGGCTTCATCTGAGACGGTGACGGCCCGCCCTTCGTGGCGCCGGAGCCGGTCGACGGCGAAGTAGCCCGCCGCGGGGACGTCTACCGAAATAGAATCCGCAAGGGTGGCCGCGGGAACCGGAGCGCCGAAATCACCCCCCCGGAGCGCCCGGGTGATGGCACTCGAGCCCTCGGCCTGCACCGCCACCATCGTCGGCATCCGATCGGCAAAGCCGGCGGTCACCAAGTCCTCGAAGCCGCGGTATGCACCACTGAGAATCACGCCATCACCTGTGGAAACAAAGACGTAGTCCGGCACCCGGTTTCCGAGCTGTCGGAAGATCTCCAAGGAGACGGTCTTTTTGCCTTCTATCGTGAGGGGGTTGTGCCCCGTATTCCGGGAAAGTCCGCCGTGCTCTCCAAGGTAGGCCATGGCCTCGGCGTAGGCGTCGTCGTAGGTGCCGTCGACCCGGACGACGTCGGCGCCGTACTGCAGCGATTGGACCAGCTTTGCCGCCGGGGCCGCCGCCGGTAAGTAGAGCCGCACCTTCAGTCCCGCTGCAGCCCCCACCCCGCTCATCGAGCTGCCGGCGTTCCCGGTGGATGCGAGTACGATCCGGTCGACCTTCTCCCGCCGGGCGTAGGCGGCCACCAGGGCGCTCGCCCGATCCTTAAAGGAACCGGTGGGGTTGCAGGTATCGTCCTTAACAAAGAGCCGGGAAAAGCCGCTCTTCTGCCGCAGGCGCTCCGGCTCCCAGAGGGGAGTGTTCCCTACAGGTATCGGGGGAAACCACTCACGCTCCACCGGGAGGAAGTCGAAGACGCTCCATTCGGCGGAAATCCTGCGGTTGGTGATGGCGTCACTGACCACCTCCAGAATCCCGGAAAGAGGCTGTCCCGGCTGTTGGTCCCCGGCGCAGGCGTCGCAGACCAGACGTTCCGGGGTAATCTCGTACTCGCGGCCACAGCGGCTGCAGCGATACAAAAACGTATTCATAGCTTCGATGCGCAGCGTATGGGCCCTTTCCCCGGATGTCAACAACGCCTTTCGCGGCCTGCCGGGGCTCGGTGTTATACTGGAGCACAGGAAGGAGATCGTATGGACAGAGCCCGCCTGATTGAGGTTGCCCGAGGAAAGAGAGCCGCTGAGCTCGTACTGAAAAACGCCCAGGTTGTAAACGTTCACACCCACGAGATAGTCGAGGCGGATGTCGCCCTCGATCAGGGACTCGTCGCCGGCGTTGGAAGCTACGCCGGAGAGAAGGAGCGGGACCTAGGGGGACGCTTCCTCTTGCCGGGTTTTATCGACAGCCACGTCCACATCGAGTCGTCGTTTCTCTCTCCGGAGCAGTTCGCCAGGCTGGTGCTTCCCCGGGGAACTACCACGGTTATCGCCGACCCCCATGAGATTGCCAACGTCTCCGGCCTCGACGGCATCCGCTACATGATCGCCGCCGCGGCGGAGGCACCCTTGGACGTCTTCTTTATGCTTCCCTCCTGCGTCCCCTCTACGTCGTTTGAGAATGCCGGGGCGATCCTCGACGCAGACGCCCTCGCTTCGCTTATAGACCATCCGGCGGTTCTCGGCCTCGGGGAGATGATGGACTACCCCGCCCTTCTTGCAGGAGATTCCGGAGTCCTTGCCAAGATCACCCTTGCCGCGGAGCGCGGCAAACGGATAGAC
>CAZLDK010000100.1:0-10396 GCA_964558285.1 uncultured Spirochaetaceae bacterium
GCTTGCAGTCTGCTCGTCGATAACGAGTCCGAGAACCGGGGTAATGATGATAAGGATGGGCGCGACGGCAAAGATGACGAAATACGCGGTGGTCCCGCCGAGGTTGATCGGGTCGTCTCGTCTATACCTTTTGACAGCCCGGACTACGATTTCTTTTACCGCTTTTGCGTGGTCCTTCAATGCCATGTGTCCTCCACTATCATTAATATAGAGATAGAGAGGCGACACGAAGAAGGTGAGCCGGCCACAGCCCGGATCGGCTAGGTCCAGACACCATAACGTGCTCCAATTCGATTTCGCGGAGGTTTCATGTCAGAGACAAAAACAAATTCGCAGGCAACGCCGTGGGCAAAATCGGTCGAGGCGACGGCGGAGGAGCACGGATTAGAGCTCGAACAGGGCCTGACCCAACAAGAGGCCGAGCGGCGCCTCGAGCAAGAGGGCAAGAACAAGCTTCGGACTATCAAACGCCGAAGCGCTTTTTCTATCCTTATCGACCAGTTCAAGAGTCTCATCATTCTGCTCTTAGCCGTTGCCGGCGGAGTTTCATTTGCCTTCGGCGAAACGATCGAGGGAATTGCCATCGTCGCGGTTATCTCGATCAACGCGGCAATCGGATTCTTTACCGAGCTCGGCGCTGTTCGCTCTATGGAGGCGCTGAAGAAGCTCGGAGGCGTCGAGGCCCACGTCGTGCGGGACGGTAAGGTCAAGAACGTGTCCGCCGAGAACGTGGTTCGTGGCGATCTCCTCTACATGGAGGCCGGGGACCTGATCGTGGCCGACATTCGCCTGACCAAATCTGCCGGCTTACAGATCGACGAGAGCCCCTTAACCGGCGAATCGGTCCCCGTAACCAAGCAGACCGAAGCGTTAGACAAGGACACCGAACTACCCGAACGACTGAACATGGCGTATAAGGGGACCACGGCAACGAGCGGGTCCGCCTACGGCGTCGTCATTGGAACCGGCATGAATACCGAGCTCGGTAAGATCTCCGAACTGGTAGAAGGAGCCGAGGAGGAAGAAACTCCTCTCGAGAAGCGTCTCGACAAGATGGCGAACAAGCTCATCTACGTGACCCTCGGAGTCGTGGTGGTTACCGCGGTCTTAGGCGTGGTCGGCGGGAAAGACCTCCGCCTAATGATAGAAACGTCCATCGCCCTCGCCGTTGCTGCGATCCCCGAAGGATTGCCTATTGTCGCCACGATTGCCCTCGCCCGCGGCATGTGGCGAATGGCAAGACGCAACGCGCTTATCAATCGGCTGAGTGCCGTCGAGACCTTAGGGGCAACGAACGTAATCTGTACCGACAAGACCGGAACCCTGACCGAGAACAGAATGACGGTGTCCCTGCTGCAGTTAGCCTCCGGCAAAAACAAGCTGGATCGGTTCGATTTCGGCACCGGAGCAGACGGCGGCGACCGTCTATCGGAGGAGATCCGCGAGCAGGCGGTACGCGCGATGCGGGTGGCTGTGCTCTGCAACAACGCAAGCTACGATCCCGACGGTGACGACTCGGTCGGCGATCCGATGGAGGTCGCGCTCCTCTCCGCCGGCCGGACGCTGGACCTCAGGCAAAGCGAAGTTGCTTCGGAGTACGAAGAGGTACGCGAGGAGCCATTCGACTCATATACCAGAATGATGGCTACCTACCACCGCACACCGGACGGCGACATCATGGTGGCGGTAAAGGGAGCCCCGGAAGCGGTCCTCGATGCTTGTTCGAAAATTTCTGAGAATAAGGGGAGCACGAAGCTCTCCGACGCGCAACGACGCGATCTCGAGCACGAGAACGAGTCACTCGCCGGCGAAGGCCTTAGGCTGCTCGCAACCGCCCAAAAGAGGGTAAAGGGTCAGGATGAAGAGCCGTACTCCGATCTCGAGTTTCTGGGATTCATCGGTCTTCTGGATCCACCCCGGCCGGACGTGGCCGAGTCGATCCAGAAGTGCCAGGATGCGGGGATTCGCGTCATCATGGTCACCGGCGACCAGAAGCTGACCGCCGCCAACATCGCCGAAGAAGTCGGCCTGACCGACGACGCACGAAACGATGCCCATCCGGGAACCGTCCTTGACGATATCGACAACCTCTCCGAAGAGGAAAAGCGGGAGCTCTTGGAGGGGGTCGTCTTTAGCCGGGTAAGCCCCAAGCAGAAACTCTCGTTAGTTTCGCTCCATCAGCAGGCGGGGTCGATAGTCGCAATGACCGGCGACGGAGTTAACGACGCGCCGGCGCTAAAGAAAGCGGACATCGGGATCGCGATGGGCAAGCGCGGAACGGACGTGGCTCGACAAGCCTCGGACATGGTGCTCCAAGACGATGCTTTCCCGACAATCGCGGCGGCGGTTGAGCAAGGTCGGATCATCTTCGGCAACATTCGAAAGTTTGTGATGTACCTGCTCAGCTGCAACGTCAGCGAGATCCTGACCGTGGGCTTCGCGAGTGCCGTCGCACTCTCGCTTCCCATCCTGCCGCTTCAGATCCTCTTTCTCAACCTGGTAACCGACATCTTTCCGGCCTTTGCCCTCGGGGTGGGCCCCGGCTCTCGAGAGGTTATGCAAGAACCGGCCAGGGACGCATCGGAGCCGCTTCTGACGAAAAGACATTGGATATGGATGGTCGGCTACAGCACGTTGATTACCGTCGCCGTTCTTGCCTCGATGCACGTTGCGGGCACCTGGCTCGGTCTCGAGGGTTCGGAAGCGGTTACAATCTCCTTTCTGACCTTGGCTTTTGCCCAACTCTGGCACGTGTTCAATATGCGCTCGCCGCATGACAACGGGCTGGTTACCGACGTTACTCGCAACCCATACGTCTGGGGAGCGTTGGTCTTGTGCACTCTCCTACTGCTCTTGGCGATGGTCATAACCCCGGTAGCCAACGTGCTCGAGGTAACCATGCCGACCCTTAACGGTTGGTTCGTGGTCCTCGGCTTTAGCCTTGCCCCGACCGTTGTCGGCCAAATCGCGCTGCTCATCGCAAGCCCCCGGGGGAAGGCTCCTCAGCTGTAAGGAGGAGAATCAGCGGTACACCGACGACTGAGGCGCGCAGCTCGGGGTCTGGGGGCCCTTCGATCTCGCGTCTCAATCCGGAGTCGTGTACTCGTCGCGGTATATCTCTACGACAACGATGGCTATCGCGATAATGAGGGGGCCGAAAATGAGCCCGAAGATACCAAACGTCGCGATACCTCCGATGACGGCAAGAAAAATGTAGAAGGGTGACATGTTCGCCTGGCCACCCATCAAGAAGGGACGTAGGTAATTGTCGACTCCTCCAACCAAGGCGACGGCCCAAATCGAGAAAAAGATGGCCTGCCCCCACACAAGACCGGGAAGACCGATGATCCAGAAGCCGATTCCGCCGAGCAAACCCTGCAAGCCGGCAACCCCGAGGGTCCCGAAAACGACCGCGAAGGTGACGTCGTGAACTTTGTCGAAAAGGCGATCGGTCTGAGGCTTTGGCAACGGTAAGAGCTCACGGAACCCGTCCGCCATCTTTCCTCCGTCACGAACCAGGAAGAAGAGCAAGAAGAGCAGAATGAAGAAATCGGAAATGACCTTGAACAGCCCTCCGAAGACGCTCAGACCGCCTTTCGCAAGCCGGTCGACCGACGAGTTAGCCGCTTCCCGGAGACGATCGAGCAAATCAAAGTTCTCCATGGTTTCCGGCGGCAAAGCACTTTCGAGCCGGCCTAGGATGCTCTGCACAAAGGCGGAGTCGACTAGAGTCGCGAGGGCACCTTCGTCGAGATGCTCGGCTGCCCCCCGTATGACGCTTGCCCCCTCGGTTATCACGAGAAAGAGAAGGCCCGCAACCGGAATAACGACGATCAGAAAAGTTCCGATCACAACCAGGATGGCAGCTATGCTTGGCCGAAGACCCTTACTCGTCAGCCAGCGAAACGCGGGCGTGGCGAGCATGGCAAGCAAGATCGCAAGCACGATCGGAGCCCAGAACTGCCACATGACAAGGACAACCAGGACGACCACCACGAACAAGAGCACGAGGATAAATCGTCGGACGTATTTCTCTTGAGAAGCCGGCATGAAGGAACGCTTTAAGAACTGGATCGAAACCGGGCAACGGCTAAGGTTCGATCACAGCGTTAAGTCGAAACCGCATCCGGAATTCAAAACGGAAATCCAGGTGGTCCGTACTTCAGCCTCGGTACGCTGGAGCGACATTATCATGCTCTACCAGTCTCTCATCCTTATGGCCAAGGAATCCATTCAGATTACCACCGCCTATTTTAATCCCAATCCCGTCATTTCGGATCTGCTGGTGGAAGCCGCTGAGAGAGGGGTTAGCATCCAGATCATGGTACCGGGCAAACACACGGACAAAAAAGTAGCCCGAATTGCCGGAGACGATAGCTTCCAGCAACTGCTAGCTGCCGGAATTGCCATGTGGTACTATCAAAAGACGATGCTCCATTCCAAGATCATTACGATTGACGGGATACTGAGCTGTGTGGGTTCGGCCAATTTCAATCATCGCTCCATGCTCAAGGATGATGAAGTGAACGTGGTAATCCTAGACCCGGAAGTGGCCGGAACACTGAAGGCTCAGTTTACTGAGGATTTGGAGAGCAGCGACAAGGTTTCCGAGGGAGACTGGAAACGTAGGGGACTGCTGAAACGTACCATTGAAAACGTGACGAATCTATTCTCGGACCAGATTTAGGACGAATCAACAGGGTTGTTGATTCGTCATACTGTGTGCGCCTCCGAACAGACGGTGGTATCCGTATCGCCGTATGCTCTAAGTACCTCGAAAAGAGGAGGAGGTTTTTTTATGTCGTTAATACAGTTGGTAATTATTCTGGTTGTGGTAGGTGTAATCTTGTGGGCCGTCAATAACTACATCCCGATGCAGGCAGGCATCAAGAAGATCCTGAACATAGTCGTCATCATCGCCGTTATCCTGTTCGTACTGAGCGCCTTCGGGATTATTGGCTCCGGAACGAACATAAACCTCGGCAGTCTGTAATCTGCTGATCGGGAGTTGTCGATGAGGAAAGCGAAGTTGGCGTTGATTATGACGCTGAGCCTGGCCCTGGTGTTGGTTGTGGTCCAAAACACAACCGCCGTTCAGGGCCGCTTCCTTTGGTTTGCCGCGGAAGTGCCGGTCATACTGTTGCTGGTACTGACCGCAGCCGGCGGATTCATTCTGGGTATGCTGGTGGCTATCTTCTATCAACGTAACAAGAAACCGGAGGCCCAGGCTCCACCAACCGAGTATACAGAGCGAATATACCGGGGGTGAACGGTGAAAAAGAACACAACCGGTAACGGATTTCGAACGGCGGGGGCGCTCCTTGTCGTGGTCTTGTTGAGCGGACTTGCCGGATGCACGACCAACCCGACCACGGGTGACCGTCGGCTGAACCTGATAAGCATGGATCAAGAGATCCAGATGGGCCGCGAAGCCGATTCGCAGATCAGCGACACGATGGGGCTCTACCCCGATGAGGCGCTGCAGGACTACGTGTCCAATATCGGCGTTGCGATGGCCGACGCATCGCGAAACGGTCAACGCTTCGCTACGCAGTTTCGCCGACCTGACGGACCGCGACGCGATAGACGTAGTGCCAATGCGCTTAGACGTGGTTAGGGTAAACCAGAGCATGACGATGCGGCAGTTCTACGACTCCTACTACAGGGGCTCGACACCACCGGTATCGATTGATCAGATCGCGCTGATAAACCAGCTCGAAGTCGACGGTCGTGTAGACGGCGGCACGCGGATAAAGATGGTTCGCTGATTCTTAGAGCCTAGGCACTAGGGAAGAAGTCGCTCGAACTCCCGACGGACGACCTCGTAGCACTCGCACACCCGCTCCTCGAGGCCGGGGCGATCGAGTACCGTAATCAGCCCCCTCTTGTACGAAATAAGCCCTGCGTCCTGAAGCTTTCCAGCAGCTGCGGTCACCCCTTCGCGTCGGACCCCCAGCATATTCGCGATCAGTTCCTGGGTCATGCTCAGCTGGTTCGAAGGCAGCCGGTCGAGGCTGAGGAGCAGCCACCTGCAGAGCTGCTGGTCGACGGTGTGATGCCGATTGCAGACCGCGGTTTGCGCCATCTGAGTAAGGAGCGCCATCGTATATCGGAGCAAAATAGTGTGGACCGCTTCGGTCCGGTCGAACTCCTGTTTGAGTAGCGGTCCGCGGAGGCGGTAAGCGTGACCGGCGCTCTGCACTACGGCCCGGTTCGGCACGGTATCTCCGCCCATGAACAGTGCGATGCCGACGATGCCCTCCTTTCCGACGACGGAAATCTCGGCCGAGGATCCGTCCTCCAGTTCGTACAGCAGGGAGACGATAGCCGTGGTGGGGAAGTAGACGGACGCCATCTCGCGCCCGGACTCGTAGACGGCCATCCCGAGGGGCAGCCACACGGACTCCAGGAACGGAGCGATGCGACGACGGTCGGCGTCTGGAACGGCGGCGATAAGGTGATTAGAAAGCGGCGTTGGTACGTCGTCCTTGGGCGACACTCGCAAGACCCTCCTCTAGTCACGGTACCGGCTCGGTCCACGCGGAGTCCGAAACCGGCACATAAACAGTATACGACTTGTTCGTGGCCTGCGTCTCGGTTTGCTGAAAATTGGGGATCAGTTGCGGATTGTGGGCAGACAGTAGACGGTGAACTCGTGACGATGCTCGTCCGTCCATTGCCGGAATGCCCCGGCGCAGTAAACAGGAAGATGATCGAGGATCAGGTAAACCGTGCGGCCCTCGGCAGAGGCGATGAGCCGCCCGCAGAAGCTCACCAGGAGAACGGTGTTTACTAGTTCGGAGTAGACGAGAAAACGGACCGCTCCCCGGTTGGTTACCGCACGCATCATCGACAGCGTAATAGGTTGGGCCGGCTCTCCAATCACTTCGGTCTGGTCTCCCCAGAAGAGCTGCGCTCCCTCGCGCCGTGCTCCTCTGACGATCATGGGATACGTCTCAGCGAGCCAGGTCTGCATGGCTCGGTCGGTCCTTTCGCCGGCGCGCACCTGTGGTCTCTTCGACGTATAGCCCCAGCGTCGCAGGTACTCCCCTAGCGTGCGAACCGGAAGAACTATCGCGTATCTGCGCTCGATTAGCTTACCAACCGCAGACCAGTTCCACAGAGCGAAGGGCAGTTCCAGCCGGTCCGGCATCCTCTCTGCGATCAGCCGGCACACCTCTCGCTCCTGCTCTGCGGTCAGTCTCCGCTGGTCGCCAACACGCCTTCCCCGCTTGCCGGGCTCGAACAGGGCGTGCCCGACACGGCCGTACGCGGCCCACCAGCCGGAGACCGTCTTCTTGTGCACGTTCAGGATCTGCGCCACCTCGGCGTTGGTGTTCCCGTTCTCCCGGAGCCATACCGCACGGCGTCTCAACTGTGCCTGCTGTTTCTGGGTCAGCCTGATCGCATCGGTACGCATCACGTGAGTCTCTTATTGTGGATTGCAGTATTGTGGATTGCAGACATAGAGGGCATCGGATTCCTTCGACCAGGGTGCGCCCTGTCGATACGACAGGGCGCACAAGGTCGGCACCTCTTACCTTTAATTTCGGTCGTCGCCGATGGAAGCGAGGACTCCCTCGAGGGAGTCGGTCAGCGCATCTCCGTCCTCGATCTCCTCCAGCGTGTTCACGTGGGAATCGACCGAACCCTGGACACCTACGCTTGTCTTGATCGCTCTGCCGTCAGCTCTATGCTGTTGTGCAGCCCGCTCCGGGCGCCGGTCCCGCGGAAGCTCCCGGTCACCGGGGCGGCGTCGTCCCAGCTCGCCGCGGCGGCTACCGGCACGTGCTGGTCGGCAACGACCAGACCCAGGGTCGGGTCGTATCCCCGCCATCCTGCACCGGGGAGGTACGCCTCGACCCAGGCGTGGAGGTCCCGGTCTTGCTGGCCGGGTACGCCGGCCTGGTAGCCGCTGACAAAGCGCGCCGCGATACCCCGGCTCCGACAGACGGCGATAAAGAGCACAGCCACGTCGCGGCACGACACCTCCCGGGTCTCGAGGGTGGTCTCCGGGTCGAAAGGCGCCCCCTCCGGCCGGACTATCGAGGTGTGCTCTTCGGCGATGGTGTCGTTGACCGCCTGGAGAAAGTGCGGGGTAGAGGGCTCGGCGGAACCCAGAGACCGCGTAACGCGCTCCGCAAACTGGTCAACCGCCGCCGAGGGAACGGATGACAGACAGGCGGCAAGGGCGCGACCCTCGCCTGGGGTGTAATCCGGTGGAACCATCTGCGCCGAAGTCGCGATAAGGTAGTCGAAGGGGTTGGTACGAAATGCGTCGCCCTCGCTTTCGCTTACCAGGCGGAGTGTATCTGTCAGCCCGGAAAACCAGACGTGGTGGACGCTGTTGCCCCAGGCGTCGAGACCGATGCTAATGCCCGCCGGCGCGGGTTCCACGGAGAGATGGTGGCTCCTCGGGTGGAAGTAGCCGTCGCGCCGGGGCGTCAAGCGTACGGTATGCGGTTCTAGAAACACCGGCCGATCGAAGGTGTAGCGGGTAACGTGGCGTATACGGAATCGAACCGGACCCTCTTCAGCAGCACTCACGAGACCGGTGCCGTGGCGGACCCCCCGATTCGCGAGAACGCGGCGTCGAGCCACTGGTCCGGCAGCGCTCGAACCAGGTCTCGCAGCTTGTCCTGCCACCATGATGTTATATCGGCGAGATCCTCGGCGTCGTAGCGGTGCTGCACGATCGAAAAGGTGTCCCGCCGGAAGAGCGCGACGTCGATGGGAAAGCCCACGTCCGCAGCGCTAATGCGGGTCGAGTCGAAGGAAAGCACCCCAACCTTGAGCGCCGTCTTTAGGCTATCGGAATACGTGAGGACCCGGTCGATCACCGGCTTCCCGTAGTGGGCGGTACCGATAATCTGGTACGGTGAGCCCTCCCCCACTTCGATCCAGTTCCCCTGGGGGTAGATCAGGAAGAGCTTGTGGACAGGGTCGGCGCTAAGCCGCCCACCGACGATCGCGTGGCTGTTGAAGCTCAGCCCGCTCTCTTCCAGGTAACTCTTGTCTTCGGTCGCAACCCGGCGGATCAACTCGGCGATTCGATTGACCACCTTAAAGAGGCGATCGGCGGGCTCGGTTTGCTCTTCCTGGAGCTCGCCGTAGTAGGTCAACACCTTGTCCCGGACGGAGCGCAGTCCCGACGTCATGACAAAAAACTCGCCGTCACCTTCGCGGAAGACGTTCAGCTTGCGCGCGGTAATTCGCTCCGAACCGGTAGTAATACGGGTATCCGCGATGGCGACAAGACCGTCCATCACCTTCATACCCAGGCAGAAACTCATGCGTTCGCTCCGTAAGCGGGTGTAGTGTCGTCGGTCACCACGGGATGCAGACCGAAGAAGGTCTCTTGAATGCCGGTTCCAACGCGGCCAAACTTGGTCTGCAGCCCGTCAAGATACTCGTGCAGACCAGAGCTGATAATATCAGATGCCTCGGAAAAAGCGAACTCCCCGCGAAGCCGTCCAAGCTCTCGCTCCGCGGCATTGTGAAAGCTCCCGACCGGCGAGCCGGAAATATGATGGAGTGATTCGTCGGCCTGGATCACGCAATAATGGGTGGCCCGGGGAAACTGTCGGTTGAGCAACAGATAATCTACTATCCGGTGCGGGTCGATCCGGCCGTACCGTTTGCGGTACATCTCGAAGGCGCTCGCTGAGCGAAGCACCGCCGACCACTGGATATCGTCTACGGTGGATCCCACGAGCTCGGGAGAAGGCAGCAGCAGGAAGTACTTGGTATCAAGCAGACGCGCCGTCTGTTCGCCGCGCTCGAGAAGCCTGCCCAGACGCCCAAAGTGCCACGCCTCTCCGTGAGACATTGTCCCGTCTATGACGCCTTCGATCAAATGGCTCGAAAGCCGAACCTGCTCGAAAAACTCGGTTGGAGCGTCGACGGCGGAGCGATACCGAGTGTTGGTGATCATCAGATAGAATCGGTTGATCTGCTGCCACGCCTCGGAGGAGATAATCTCCCGTACCGACCGGGCGTTCTCCCGGGCAACCCGGAGACAGCTACGGACCGAGTTGGGATTCTCCTCGTCGAAGACCAGGAACTCGATTACCGCGTCTGAGGTCGCTCGCGGATGCGCAGCGTCAAACGCCGCCACATCGCCGGTGGTAATGACCACCGCACGCCATTGCGACTCGGTTTCCTCCGGCAGGTCCAGGGTGAGGGTAAGGTTCACGTCGATCAGACGGGCGACGTTTTCCGCTCGCTCGACGTAGCGCATCATCCAGTAGATAGACTCGGCAACGCGGCTAAGCATGGTTCCCCGCCTGAGGAACGATCCAGGTGTCCTTGCTGCCGCCGCCCTGGGAGGAGTTTACGACCAGGGAGCCCTTCCGGAGGGCGACCCTCGTTAACCCGCCGGGCGTGACGTAGGGCC
>CAZLDK010000101.1:0-10271 GCA_964558285.1 uncultured Spirochaetaceae bacterium
GTCGAAGAGAACCCGCCCCCTCTCCGGGACCAGAAGCCCGGCAAAGAGCTTGAGAATCGTCGTCTTCCCGCTCCCCGAGGGTCCCAGGATGCAGAAGACTTCGCCCGCTGGAATTCCGAAAGAGACCTCTTGAATCGCCGCTCGGTGGTGCGGGGTGTAGTGATGCGTCACTGCGACGAGGGAGGGGGATATCATAGGCGTCCGAAAGCCCCGAGGAGCGAGGACCGCCGGGCGAGGTGCCCCGCCGTCACGACGAGGATGCCCACCGCCGGCAAGACGAAGACGATCGAGAGCGCTGCTGTAACGGCGTGATCCCCGGAAGCCGCGAAGGCAAAGAGAAGGACGGGGACGGTCAAGACACGCCCACCCCCGATAAGAAGGGTTATCGCGTATTGGCTCCAGGAGACCAGAAAGACAAAGAGGCTTCCGGCGGCGAGGCCCGGCAGTATCGACGGGAGGGTCACTCTCAAGAAGACCTGGGTCCGCGGCGCACCGAGGGATGCCGCCTGGTGCTCGAGATCCTCTTCGAAGGAGGCGAAGATCCCTTTCATGACGACGATCATATACGGAAGGGTCGGGAGGAGGTGCACCAAGATAACCCCGGCCAGGGAGTCCGCGAGTCTCAAGCGCAAGAAGGTGACGTGTATACCCATCGAGACCACCAGCGGCGGCACGAGGAGAGGCATAAGCAGAAAGAGCTCGAGGGCACCCTTACCCGGGAAGCGCTGCCTAGCGAGGGCACGTCCGGCAGGGACTCCCACCACCGCACAGAGCCCTGTCACCACGACAGCGATGACGCTGCTGTTGAAGAGGGCTCTCCCGAGACGAGACGCCGGAGAAAAAAGGTATACCCAGGCGCGTAGGCTCGTCGTCGTCGGCAAGAGATCGGGGAAGGCCCACCTCCCGGCTAAGGGCCAAATGAACAGCGGAAGAAGCGGAAGAACCACTCCGAGGGGGAGGAGGAGGCGCAGGAGGGCACCCCGGCGACGCCCCAGAGTAACCCGGTAGGTCCCGAGGCTATCCATCGACAAGCCTGCCCCGGTAGCTTTTTCGCAACACCGACCGGTACGCGGCGCCGAGACCGATTACCAGCAACGCGATCGTCACGCCGAGGGCCATCGCCTCTGCTCGCATGGAAAGATCGACGTCGACGTACTCCCGATAGGCCAGAACGGCGAGCATCGAGGGAAAGGGCCGCCCGAGGAGCAACGGTACCTCGAAGGAACCGAAGGTATAGGCAAAGATGATGATCGAGCCTGGTATCAACGACGGCAGCAGGTGGGGAACCATGACGTGTCGAAAGGTTTGCCGGGAGGTGGCTCCGTGGCTCCGGGCCACCGCCTCGTATTCGTCGCCCCCGGCCTGCAGGAGGGAGAGGACTATGAGGCCGATAAAGGGTGTCTGCTTCCAAAGGTAGACCAGCACGATGCCCGCACCGTGCCGATCGAATACCAGCCGTGGAAACGCCGCGGCGGAGTCGATAGCTCCGGCGTGGAAGGCCACCCGCGCCAGAAGACCGCTCTCTCGAAGCAGAAAAAGCATCCCGATCGCTGCGACTAAGTAGGGGACGGTCAACGGCAGCTGAAACAGAAAAAGGAGCGCCTTGCGCCGAGACTCCCGGAGAGCCAGGGCGAGGAGGACTCCCAGGGCGACGGACCCCGCCGTGGCGGCAAGAGAGACCCCGAGGGTCAGGCAGAGGGAGTGGAGAAAAGCGGGGCGCAGAAACACGCTTCGGTACGCCGCAAAGGAGAGCACATCCTCCCCTCCCGGTCCCCAGAGCCCGAAGCTTTGGAGCACGCCGAGGAAGAGACCGCCTGCGAAGAGGAGAAGAACGATGAGAAACGCCGGCAGAAGGGGCAGAAGACGAGTCATCCGGCGTCGCTACTGTTGGAGGACGTTATCGATCCACCCGGATTCGATCGCCTGAATCCAATCGGCCTGGAGCTCCGGAATCTTGTGACGGTTGAGTACCTCCGGCGAGAGTACCGATGGTGCACGCTCCAGGTTCTCGAAGCGGCGTCGCCACTCCTCCGGCAGCCGGGAGACGTTCAGAACCGTCAGATCGCCCCAGACATCCGGACGACTCTTCTCGAGCTGCGCCCCGGGGTCGAGGATGAGGTTGGCGGCGACCAGCGCCGCCGCCTTGTTGGGCGAGTTAAAGGGAATCGCAACGAAGTGGGTGTTACCGATTGTACCCTCATCGAAGACGTAGGTCCTCGTGGATTCCGGGTAGCGTCCCTGGGCAACCAGATTGGCGGCCTCCGCCGGGTTGTACGCCATGTCGAAGAGAACCTCACCGTTCGCAAAGAGGTCCTCGAGGGCTGTAGCGCTCTCGGGGTAGGTACTCCCTTCCCGCCAGAGAGAGGGCTCGATACCGTTGAGCAGTTCCCAGGCGACGGGGGCAACCGCGTCGTAGAGCGCTTGGTCGAAGGGGCCGAGGAGATTCTCGTAACCACCGGCGGCGTAGTAGAACACGTGGCGGACGAAGGCGCTGCCGGTAAAATCGGGTGGTGCGGGGTAAGTGAACCGCCCGGGATTGGCGACTACCCACTCCAACAGCGCCTCGACGCTCGAGGGGGGTCCGGGGACCGCCTGCGAGTCGTAGATCATTACCATCTGGGCGGAGCCGTAGGGAGACTCGTAGCCTTCCACCGGATACCCAAAGTCGAAGGCGATCGATGGGTCCCTCAGGTCGACGTAATCGGCGTTGGGAAGCCTGCCGGCGTAGGGGCCGAAGAGGAGGTCCGCTTCCCTCATGGTCCGGAAGTTCTCCCCGTTTATCCAGACGAGGTCCACCGACCCGCGCCTATCGATAGCTGCGACCTTCTCCCCAAGCACCTTGTTGACAAAGACACTCGCGTCGTTAACCGGAATCATCTCGAGGCTAACCCCGTACTCGTCCCGGAGCCTCCCCCCAAGGTAGTCGGTAACGTAGCGGTTAATCGCCTCGGAGCCTCCCCACATGTAAAAATAGAGACTCTGACCTTCGGCCTCGGCGCGGATCTCTTCCCAACTCATCGTCTCGAAGCGCTCCTCGAAGGAAGGCCCCTCTTCGGCTCCCCCGGCGGCCTGGGCCGAGGGGCCGCCAAGAAGCAACAACGACACAGCAAGGAGAAGCACCGAGCGTTTCGTGGTGTACATGGCTAACCTTACCTCTTGAGTCATAAATATATGGTAAGCCGAATATATAGCCTTCTCGTCATATTTCCAACGCCGGACGCCAGATTTCCTCCGGAAGAAGGTGGAGCCCCGGTGGATAGTCGGCCCGGAATCCGGCGCCGACCTCGGCTCCGACGTCGGCGTCGCTACCGAAGCGGCTAAGAAAGCCCACCGCCCGTGTCAGCACCGCAAGGGTTACGTCGAAGGCGTTGATGCTGTCCCCCTCGCCGGCGGTCAGGTTGGCCATGGAGCCGTCTGCGAAGAGCAAGAGCTCCTTCCTGCCGAGGCGATACCGATGGAGATAGGGAATCGGCTCGTCGACGGCGGTCAGCGCTTCCCTGTCGATCTCGTCGTCGGCGTGTCCGACGTTTATTAGAATCGTGCCGTCGGAAAGCTGTTCGAGCTCTCCCCTCGAAAGGACCTTCGGTAGCCCGGTAGCCGTCACGACGATATCGCCCCCGGAAAGCGCCTCGGAGAGGGGAGCGACCTGCCACCCCCGGTACGCGGCCTCTGCCCGCCGCGCCGGGTCGGGCTCGACGACGGTAACCGCTCCACCGAAGGCCCTCGCGGCGTCCGCGACACCCCTGCCGACGGAACCGAAGCCGAGAACGACGACCCGCTTTTCGTGGAGGCTCAGACCGGTTCGGTTAAAAAAGGCGGTCCAGGTCGATAGACCGACCATGAATCGGTTGTGGAGTCCCTCCTTGACCGGGAGGTCGTCCCAATTGAAGACGGGGTACGGGAGATCCATCTCCCGGAGCCGATTGATTCCGCTGCCGGTGGCCTCGAGTCCGGCGTGGACGACCGGCAGGGCGGCCCCTGCGGCGCGGCGGGCGTTCCATGCCCTCGAGAGGTCGGCTCCCATCTCACAGAGATGCGTCGGCCCCCATTCGACTGCCTCTCGAAGCACGCCGTCGAGCTCAGCGGCGGACATCCCTTTGGCCGCCTCTGTGCGTATTCCCCGTTCTCTCAGGCTCACGACAACACTGTCCCGGACGGTCTGAGGGTTGCAGGTTGTTACAAAGAGGGCACAACCCCGGCTCGCGATACCGAGAAGAAAGGGGAGCATCTTTGCATCGAGGTGAAGGCTACACGCCAGGCGGACGGCGCCGAGATCCGGCAGCCGTTCCACCTCCCGCCTGGTGCGGGGCATGTTCTTTTGAATCCAGTCCACGGCCTGGGGCGATAGTGCGTCCATCAGTCCAAGTCTATGGCAGCGAAACGGCCCCTGCAAGCGACCGAGCGATCTATCCGCAAGCCGTCGAGCAACTCGCCTGGGACCCTTGTCCCGCTCTCCTAAGGGCCATATTTTCTAGCTATGAAGCTAAACCGTATCCTCTTCGCCTTTGTCCTGGTCTTTGTCCCCCTTTTACTACCTGCAACCGGTATCTCGGAGGTAACCGAGCCGGAGAGCGAAGAGACCCTGGAAACCCTTCTCCCCCTCGACCCTTCGGTTCGGCTCGGACGACTTCCGAACGGAGTCACCTACTACGTCCGGGAGAACGACGAACCGGAAGATCGCGCGTTTCTGCGGCTTGTCGTCAACGCCGGCTCGGTTCTCGAGGACGAGGATCAGCTCGGCCTCGCGCACTTCGCCGAGCACATGGCCTTCAACGGAACCGAGGACTTCGACGCCGACGAGATAGTCGCCTACCTCGAATCCCTCGGGATGCGCTTCGGCCCCGACGTCAACGCCTACACCAGCTTCGAGGAGACGGTCTACCGACTCCAGGTTCAAACCGACCAGCCGGGAAAGCTCGAGTCAGGCTTCCACATATTGGAGCAGTGGGCCCACAAGATCCTTTTCGAAGAGGAGGAGATCGACAAAGAGCGGGGTGTCATTTACGAAGAGTGGCGCCAGGGCCGTGGCGCCGCCGCCCGGATGCGGGACGAGTGGTTTCCCGTACTCTTTCAAGGCTCCCGGTACGCCGAGCGCCTTCCGATCGGAGACCCGGAGCTTATTTTGAGCTTCGAGCCCGAGTCGATTCGCCGGTTCTACGACGACTGGTACCGACCGGACCTGATGGCGGTGGTCGCAGTCGGCGACTTCGACGCCGACGGCGTCGTCGGCATGATCGCGGACCAGTTCGGTGCCGTCTCCCGTCGGGAGGATCCCCGGCCGATGCCGACCTTCGAGGTACCGGACCACGAAGAGACCCTGGTGGCGGTGGCTTCGGACCCGGAGGCCGGCGGCACTCGAGTCAGCGTCTACGTGAAGCGCGGGGCGGCAGAGCTGAACACGATCCGAGACTATCGAGACCTATTGGCCCAGAGCCTCTTTTCCATCATGCTCAATTCTCGGCTGGACCAGCTGTCGCGGGAGGAGGACGCGCCTTTTCTCAGCGCCGGGGCAGGCCGTGCCGGCCTCGTGCGAACCAAGGAGACGGCCGTCCTCACCGCCGCGACCCAGGAGGATAGGATAGCAGAGGCGCTGACCGCCTTGGTTACCGAGACGCGCCGGGTCGTCGAGCACGGCTTCTTGGACGCAGAGCTCGACCGGGCGCAGCGGCGTCTCCTACGAGGGTACGAGCAGTCCTACCTCGAGCGCGACAACTCACCCTCCTCCGGATTCGCCGCGGAGTACACCCGCCATTTCCTCGAAGGAGAAGCGGCCCCGGGAATCGCCTTCGAATACGAGCTTGCCAAGTCCCTGGTGCCGACGATTACGCTCCAAGAGCTCCGGGAGATGGCGGCAGATTACCTCGGACCGGAGAACCGGGTGGTCACCGTGACGACCGTCGACCGGGAAGGTTCGACTCCTCCGGATGAATCGGAGATTCGCCGGATCCTCGCTCGGGCCGAAGCCGCCCCCGTCGCCCGCTTCGAGGAAGCGGTCTCCGACAGACCGCTCCTAGCCGAGCTCCCGGAGCCGGGGCAGGTCGTCGGCCGACGAGACATCCCGGATGTGGACGCCGTCGAATGGGAGCTTTCCAACGGCGTCCGGGTGGTCATTAAGCAGACCGACTTCCGAGCGGATGAGGTTCTGATGAACGCCTACAGCCCCGGCGGCTCGTCGAAAGCTTCGGACGAGGATTACCTCTCCGCGATTCACGCCACAGAGATCGTCATGGAGTCCGGGCTCGGCGACTTCTCCGCCTCGGACCTCGAGAAACTCTTGGCGGGCAATACGGCCCGGATCGAGCCGTACATCGGGGAGCTCACGGAAGGAATCGAGGGCTCCTCCGGGCAAGAAGACCTGGAGACCCTCTTTCAGCTCGCCCATCTCGCGATGACCGAGCCCCGGCGGGACCCAGTGGCCTTCGACCGGGTGACCGAACGTCTCCGGGTGGAGCTACGGAACGAGATGGAGGAGCCCCAATCGCAGTTCATCGCCACCCTCCGGGAGATCCTCTTTCAAGACCATCCCCGCCGCCGCCGGCTCACGCCGCAGGACGTGGATCGGATCGACCTCGATGCCGCCCTCTCGTTCTACCGGGAGCGCTTCGCCGATCCGTCGGACTTCACCTTCGTTTTCGTCGGAAGCGCGTCGCCGGAAGCCCTCGAGCCCTTCGTAACCCGCTACCTCGGAAGCATTCCTGCCTTGAACCGGAACGAGAGTTGGGAAGATATCGGGGTGGAGACCCCGGCGGGTGTCGTAGACCAAGAGGTCTACGCCGGCATAGAGCCGATAAGCCGGGTCGGTATCGTCTTCCACGGCGACTACGACTGGGACCGGGAAAGCAACTACCGGCTCCGATCGACGGCTGACCTGTTGGGCAGACGGCTACGGGAGGTTATCCGGGAGGACGAAGGGGGCACCTACGGCATCGGCGCCTGGGCCTCGATGCGTCGCTATCCGGACCCGCTCTACACGGTCTTTATCACCTTTTCCACCGACCCGGAGCGTGCACCGGAACTGACCGACCGGGTAATGGAAGTCATCGAAGAGGTGGTTTCGGGTGAGGTGTCTTCGGATCTGGTGGACCGCGTAAGGACTACTCAACTCGCCGATTTCGATTCGGCGAGGCGAACAAATGGGTTTTGGATCAACGCCCTCTGGGAGGCCTACTTCCACGACCTCGATCCCGGGGTCCTTCTCGAATACCCAGACCTCGTCGAAGAGCTCTCACCGGAAGTGGTAGAAGCTACCGCCGGGCGCTACCTCGACACCGACCAGATGGTAACGGTAACCCTCTACCCGGCCGAGGAGGTGTCTCTCGACGCGGAGCGCAGGGCCACCAACGCTTCGGTTATGGCCCTCGAGTCCTCCAACAGCGACTGGTAGTGTGATTCGGCCTCGGAACAGGCTGGGTCGTCGTAGCAGGCGACGACCTCCGCCGCCGTGCGGTGGAGGCGTTCGTGAATCTCGTCGAGGAGGACGAAATGCGCATCCTGCCGTCCCCGCTCTTTCTGCTCGTCGATCCACCGTCCGAGCTCGCAGCTGTGGTGGTTTGAGACCTCTTCGACGGAAAAACTGATCCTTCCGTCGAGGAGAGATCGAACCCGGGAGACCCAGGATTGGTGGGCCAGGATGATCGAAGAGTAGTCCAGCCCATCCTCTACCTCCTCCTGGAGGGAGTCCTCTTCCGAAAGGGTAAAATGATTGACCCCCTCCCGGAGCTCTCGGACGCTCCCGTTGTTCCGAATGCTCAACTGAGAGATCTCGTTGATCGCAAGGTTGATGTTCTGAACCTCTTCTGTTATCTGCTCCACGCTTTCGGAGGTCACGATCGAGATCTCCTTTTCCGAGAGAAGGGCGTTGTTGATCTCTTCTGCCCCGACCTGCATCTCCGAGGCGCCGCCGCGGATCTGTTCGGTAATGTGGAGAAGCTCACCGGACGCCTTGAGAACTTGTTCGCTGCCGGCCGCCAGCTCGTTGGTACTGCTCGATATCTCGTCGAAGGCTTCGGTGACGGTCCCGACCTCTGTGTGAATCCGCGAGAAGGCCTCGCCGCTCTCGTTACTCGCCTCCTGGGCCGTCTTAATCCGTTCTACCAGCTCCCGAAGAAGGCCGGCAATGTGGGTCGAGTTCTCCGTCGTGGACTCGGCGAGCTTTCGAATCTCGTCGGCGACGACCGCAAATCCCCGACCGGCGTCCCCGGCGTGGGCCGCCTCTATCGCGGCGTTCATCGCCAGAAGGTTGGTCTGGGACGCGACCTGGTCGATCACCCCGATGGTCTCGATGACGTCGTCGACGCTTGCCCCTATCTCACCGATTATCTCGTTGGTGTTGGCAACCCGGTCCCCGCCGGCGGAGGTTATGTCGATGAGCGAAGAGACCGCTTCGCGACGATCCTTGGCGATACGGGCGACGCTCGCGATCGACGCGCTCATCTCCTCGATGGAGGCGGATGTCTGGGTGACAGCGGCCGATTGGTGAGAGATCTGGCCCACGAGGCTCTGGATGTTCGCCAGAATCTGCTCCACCGCAGTCGAGGAGGAGGCAACCTGGGAGGAGAGCTTTTCGACCTGCTCCCGAATGGAGACGACGTGGGAGGTAATCTTGGTAGTGCCCCCGAGGGTAAGCTCTATCTGAAAGCTTAGCTGTTCGCTTATCTGTTGGCTGCCGACTACGGTTCGACGGACCGCTTCGAGGGCGTCACGAAGGTCTTTCAATGCACCGGAAAAGTTGCTCTCGAGGCGTCCGAGAATATCTCGAGCCTGTTGCGACACACTTGGGCGAAGGTCACCATCGGCCATCGCCTGCGCCCCGGCGACGATCCCGGAGATACGGGAGGTCACCGATCGTCCTATGGCGACGGAGAGAAGTACCAAGAACAGGAGGGCCACTCCGACCGTCGCGGCCACCGAGACGAAGGAGACGAAGATGGTGTCCCGGATCGCCTCGACGGCGGCATCGGCCCTGCGCTCTTCGAAGGCCCGGAGAAGCTCCAGGTCGTCGATGACGGCCTCGTTGTGGAACCGAATGTCCCCGGCGTCGATCACCCCCTGGGGCGCTGAGGCTATCCGCTCGACGCCTTCCATGTATCGCTCAACCTCGGCGCCCAGTCGCGCCAGGACCTCTTGCTCCTCGGCGCTCTCTGAAGAGAGCTGCTCCAACGCGTCCTGGGCCCTGCGGTACGCGCCCCGGGCTGCCTCGACGGCTCCTCCGTCGCCGGTCAGGAGAAGACGAAAGTAGCTGTGGGCCACGCCGCCGTAGCCGAGGGCAGCCCGAAGGTCGTCGAGGAGGCGCCCCCGGTAGATGACGTCGTCCCGGACCGTCAGGACACGGTCGTCGAGACGGGAAAGGTTGAGATACTGCACCGTCCCGATGCCGACAAGGGACAAGACGAGAATGGTTAGTAAGAGGGCCGCGACGACGCCAAGGGGCCATCGGCGCGCTCGATCTTTTGACATGGAGCCTCCCGTCTCTACAGTATCGGAGAAAAAGCGTCTTTTTTGATTACCGGAGAGGTTCGATTACCGAAGCGGATTCGCCCGATCTATCAGCTGTATCGTAATCCCAAAGGGATCCCGAAGCATGATGAGAACGTCGCCGTCCGGGGATGTGGCCATCGGAATGTCCTCGGTGGCACCGGCGGAGAGAAGCGCTTTTGCCGTGGCTTCGACGTCGTCGCACTCGTAGGCGATGTGGAGGGTCAAAGGATGCGTCCCGACGCCGTCGAAATAGGGAGCATCGTCCCTACTAAAGAGCTCGAAGACCATCCGTCCCGTCGAGTCGGCGAGGAAGCTAGCTCCGGCGGGATACCGCCGAAGGACCGTAAATCCGAGATTCGCTGTGTACCACTCTTCCACTGCCTTCTGATCCCGGACGTTCAGGGCGAGGTGTTCAAATGCTCCTACCATGGCCGCCAGTATACACCAAGAGCCTGGACCGGACCACCGGGCGAGTTATCCGAGGACCATTTGTCCGGGGGCGCGATGATCGCTATCTTCCGATTCATCATGGATTACGACCTGCTCATCGTCGGCTCGGGCCCCATCGGCATCGAGGTAGCCGCCGCCGCCCGGGGCCAGGGGCTCAGGGAGCTTTTGGTCGACCGGGGCCAACTCGCCCAGACGGTCGTCGACTGGCCCGTCGGCTCTCGGTTCTTCAGCTCTCCGGAACGGATGGCCGTCGCCGGCGTCCCCCTTCAGACCACCCATCAAGAGCTCGCCCCCCGGGAGGAGTACCTGGCCTACCTTCGAAACGTCGTCGAAGTCCGAGGTCT
>CAZLDK010000102.1:0-2646 GCA_964558285.1 uncultured Spirochaetaceae bacterium
CGCCAACGAGTACCTGACCCGGTCCAACCTGATGAAGGCCTACGACAAGGGCAACGTCGACACCCCGATCTACGAGTCGAAGGTGGTCGCGGTCCTCGGGGGCGGGAACGTCTCGATGGACGCGGCCCGGATGGCCCTCCGCCTCGGTGCCGAAAGAGTCCACGTCATCTACCGCCGGACCAGAGCGGAGATGCCGGCCCGGGTGGAAGAGGTCGACCACGCCGACGAGGAGGGAATAGAGTTCCACTTCCTCTCGAACCCCGTGGAGATTATCGGGAACGAAGAGGGGCGGGTAAAGGCGATCAAGTGCCAGCGCTACGAGCTCGGGGAGCCCGACGACTCCGGACGCCGCCGACCGATTCCCATCGAAGGCGACTACTTCGAGATGGACGTCGATACGGTAATTCCTGCCCTGGGCAACGTGGCCAACCCGCTTATCAAGAAAACCACCGAAGAGCTCGAGACCAACAAGTGGGGCAACATAACCACCGACGAGGATACCCGGACCTCGATGCCCCGGGTCTACGCCGGCGGCGACATCGTCTTAGGCGCCGCCACGGTCATCCTGGCGATGGGGGAGGGCCGAAGGGCCGCGGCCACTATCACCGAGGACTTGAGCTCCGGGCGCTGGAACTGAGATGGCCGACCACGCCGGAGTCGACGACTTAGTCGACCAGGAACGAATCGATCTGATCGCTCACATCAAGGGCGAATACTCGGAGCGGCGCTGCACCGACGTGCAGCAGCTGCTCTCGACCCTGGCCAACCCCGTCCGCTTCCGGATTCTCTGCGCCCTGCGGGTCGGCTCCTTCTCGGTAACGGAGCTCGTCGAGGTAACCGATTCGCATCTCTCCAACATCAGCCAGCACCTCAAGATGATGTGGATGGCCGGCTACATCTCCAAGGACCGGCAGGGTAAACAGGTCTACTACGCCCTGGCCAACAGCCGGGTCCGGGAGGCCATAGAGTTCTTCGAAGAGATGTACCCCGCCGACGCCTACGGCCCCAACGCCGGCCGGGAGGGGTGCCCGGACTAGCTTCGCCGTGCCGCCTTTAGAGCGCGCGGAGTACCGATGCTCTTCAGCGCCTTTACGATTTCCCGGCGGCCGCTGCGATTCGCGCGGGTCCAGGCGCGTTCGAGTGCAGGCACCGCGGCATCTCCGGCCTCGGGGCCGATCAGCTGAACCACCAGTATGGCGCGCGACCGGATCTCGGTGTTCTCGACCTGATCGAGGAGTGAACACACCGACGGTACCGCGGAGCCCCCGACCGTCACCAGCCCGGTGGCTGCCGCTCTCCACGCCCGGTCGTTCCGCAGATGGGGAGCCAGAATCGACGCGGCCTCCGGCACCAGTACCGCCAGCGACGCTACCGCCTCACCGTAGGACTGGTCCTCTTCCCGAAGCCGGTCACCCCAGAGAAGACGCGAGAGCAGTTCTGCACGCCGCTTTGTAGTCATCTGCTTCGCGATCGACAGCGCGGCTTCCCGCTCCTGCGGATCCTCGCTCAGAAGCCAGTCGAGAAACTCGCCCTCCGAGCGATCGTCCAAGAGCACTCGCTGATCCCGAGGCAGCCACGCAGAAAATCGCTGTACGAACCAGTCGGCACGTTCCTTATCGGTTCCCGAAGGAGAGCTCTTCACGAGCGCCATCAGGAGTTGCCCCTTGGCGTTCCCATACTCCTCCGTCGTGCCGTACCGGTCTATTACTTCGATTATGTCCCGGCTGGTGGCCGGATGAGGATCCGCAGAGAGAGACCGCGCAGCAGCATCTACGAACGCGCTGCGATCTTGGTGGGACAACGGCTCGAAGTGCTTTGACAGCATCTCGTAGGGACGAAGCGTGCGGCGAGCGGCCCGGAGGATTACCTCCGGCGTGAGGGCTTTTCGGTCGATCAGGGCCTCCCGGGCCAGAGCGTACCAATCCGCATCGGCGAGGTCGTCCTGGAGTTGGCCGGAGCTCGTGGTCTCGGCATAGCGCCGAGCGCCGTTCTCGGTAAAGAACACGTGGAGTTTGCGCTCCATGTCGGAGCTCCAGGGCAGGAGCTCCCAGCCGTGAAAGGCGTCGACGGCCACCACCCTGTCCTCGGGCTTTAGTTCCTCTACTGCTAGTGAGCCGCGGACCCTGAAGTCGATCGGAGATTCGTTCGGATCCGTCCATTCGACCCCTTCGTAGATGGGAAACTCGTATTCGTTTCCGGGCAGATAGTCAGAGCGGTCCACCCAAACGGCTTCGTCCTGCAGGGGTAGCTCATGCACCTCATCCACGCGAGCCTTCACCCTCTTCCGTGCCCCGTGTAGCCTCACCGAAAGGACGGTGGCGACTAGTGCAATTCCGGCCTGCTGCGCAACGGCTGCCAAATCGAAATACGTAACGTGCAGTTGACTGGCGTGAGCCGGTTCGGCCGCCAGCAGGAACAGACAGATCACCGCAGCGGTCATCGCAACACGCAAGTTCCCGAGGCTCGCGTTCCCACTCATGGCCGATCCCGAAGGACGGTCACTTTGCCGGCTCGCATCGTGTAGACGTGGTTCTTGTCCTGCGACTCGAGGTAGTTCGTGACCTCGAAGCTCTCTGCGTCGATGTAGGCGAGGGGGATGCCGCCGAAACAGACGTGCTTGCCGGCGCTCTCTTCTGTGATGCTAAA
>CAZLDK010000102.1:2656-10267 GCA_964558285.1 uncultured Spirochaetaceae bacterium
CGGGACCGGCTCGTTCTTCATGCTGACTCAACATTGAACCCGGTGGTCGGTCCGGGGTCAATCCCCAATTGCCAACCCTCCGTTCTTGGGTAGACTCATCCCTATGACGCACTCCGACTTCTCTATGGGGATCGAGTTTATCTCGGGCGGCAGGCGCTGGCGCTGCACCGACATCGGCAGGCGCATCATCGCCGCGGTATGCCTCTCCGACCACCCGGACGATCAAAGCTGGTACAACGGTCCTCCGTATGCCGTGGCCGAGACGGTCTTCGACGAAAACGACATCGAAGGCTGCACCCGAGTCGACGATGGCGAAGGAGGCATCAGCGGCACCGAGGAGAGCACCGGCCACGGCGAGATTCTCGCCTACCTGGCAAAGCGGGACGCGGAGATTACCACAGACGAGCTCACCGACGTTGTAGCGCTCCGTCATCACGACGGGTCGATGTTCCTGCTCACGAACGCTCGACTCGAGCGCCACGGGGAGTGGCTCCTGCTCTTCGGCGAGCATCACGCCCCTGGGCTCTTCCATCAGGATGATGTGGCTCACTGGACATCGAAGGAGCGCTCGGCGAGCGAGGAGCAGCGGGACAGCAGCTGGCACTATCAGGCGTACCGCAGCGCCGACGGCGTGGTCCAGATCTACGAGGACTACTTTGACGAATCGGGGGTATGGCGGGGCCGAACGGAGGAAGCGATCGCACCCCTGGGGGAAAGCACGGAGGAGCTCGTGATCGATCTCTTCTACATGCTGAGCGACGCGGTGATCCGTCCTGTAAAGGGGCTCGAGAGCGGAAACGACTCCTAGCGCCCTAGGGCACGGGGAGGAACCCGGCAAAGGCCGGCGGAGTATCGGGCTCGTCCTTCTTTCCGCGCAGGGTGTTCCGGACAGCCGCCGTTCTGCTCGACCATGATCAGGTATTGGGTCTCTAACGTTTGCATCGTCGGATTCCTTCTCGCCGTCCGGACTCGACCTAGGGCGGCCCAACCGAGTCTTCCGATCAGATATCCGTCTCGATGAGTGCCCGAAGCTCCGCCACTGAGGTCTCGGAGAGGGGCATAGACTTCCGGGTTGCGTCGTTTATCTGAACGAGTACCGTTTCGGCCGTCGCGACGCAGCGCTCGTTCTGAAAGAGCGCTTGATCGAGCTTCACGGAGCTGCGCCCGACGCGGAGCACCCTTGTGCCGATCTGGATTTCCCCGGGCCAGGTGATCTCCTGACGGTACTCCAGAAAGAGGCTCGCGATAACGAAGCTGGCTCCGTCTGCGGCAAGGCGACTATCGGGATGAACGAGGAGCTCCGCCCGCCCGGTTTCGAAGAAGGTCGAGAAGACCGCGTTGTTCACGTGCCCGAGTTGGTCGGTATCGCGGAAGCGAATCTTATCGGTCGAGCGGATCGGAAAGTCGGTTAGTTTCGGTAGCTGACGGTCGCTCATCTCCGGCAGACGATTCCACAGGCGGGGGGGCGTGTCAACAGGCCGGTCAAGGGACCGGTGCACTGCCGTACAGTTTTACGATTTCGGTCGCGCGCTCCGCCGGAGCGATACGCTCGACGGTTTGCAAGATGTGCTCCATATCTCGCTGGATATGCTGTTCACGGGAAAGAAGGCGGCGGATCTCCTTATCGCCGAAGACGAAGCAGATCAGGTGCGCTTCGGTGACTACTGTCTCGATCGCGGAGCGAAGGCTCATACCTTCGAACCGCGAGGCTCCGACGATTTGAGCGCTCAGCGGCAGGCCTCTACCGGCGTCACCTGCAGCGCCTACGTCGACGGGCTCGAAACCGCGGGTCGGAGGAACCTCATTCTGCAAGAACGTCGCGAGACGATCCCGGGTAGCGGTCACGATGTCCAAACCTAGCTGCAGCTGCATGAGGAACTCCGACTCGTACCGCGTTGCGCGCTCGCGCTTATCTCGAAGAGCCGAGAGGCGCTCTCGGGAGAGCATCTGCAGCTCCGTGAGCTGATCCCGGATGTTCCCGACCGCGAGGGCGAGACGCTCCATATCGGCATCAAACGGAGCGCCGGTGAACAATCGAGTGGTACCCACAGCTTCCATCTTCAACGGCCCCGCCGCCAGCTCCCATACCTGAGCACGAAAGGTGTCGAAGAGAATCTCCGCAAGGTGGGGCGGATTCGCCGCCACGGTCTCCCAGGAATAGCCGGATCCGGCAGACACGAGCTTCTTCAGTGGCTCGAGAAGAATGTCTCCCTTCTCGTCCTTCTTGACGAGAGCCCGCACCTTGAGCACCGACCGGTACTCTTGGTCGAGAGTCTCAAGCTGCGCTTCGAGTCGAGCGACGGACTCTTCTATCCGTTCCATCGTCCCATCGCTGCAGTCGAAAGTTCGGGTTTCCACCAGGGCTCCAAGCCCGCTTAGGACGAGGTCCTCCTCGGTTACGTAGCGCCGATAGTACACCATGTTGAGGGCGAGCATCGCGTCGATGAGCGAGATCTCCCCTTCGGTTCTGGAGATCATCCGGGTCACCAAGAGAGGAAGCGCGTCAAGATTTTCGATTTCGCGGCGGTTGCGGGCCATGAGGGTCAGGATCGCCTCGTGGATGCGGGGCACTGAGTCGTCGTTGTACCTGATGGAAAGCAACCGGTCTTCTACAAGCATGAGCTTGGATAGAGCCGAACCGTTGCTGAACTGGGCGCCACCCGCCGATACTCGGTCGATCCTCTCGCATAAGTCCAGGAGAAGGACGAGCAGGTTGTACTCCTTCTTGGTCAGGTGCATCCACGCGTTTCCCATGAGCTGGAGCAGCAGGTGAGGAATGTCCCGGGCCGCGGGCCTCAGGAATCCGGCAAAGAAAGCCGGCACCGACTCGGTAACCTTTACTCCCGGAGGGAAACCGCCGGGGGCGATGGTTGCGGTCGCCTGGCCAAACTCCCGGATCCGGAGGCGGTGGCGAAAGAAGAAGGCAAAGTATCCGTTGCGACTCAGAGGCGCTTTCACCCGCGGTGGGCGGCGTGCTTTCAGACGCTCGACGGGGGGAGGGCTCGGGTCTACCGAGATGTAGCGGCGGCTGTTTGACACGACCTCGGCGGTTGCGTGCTCCTGGCCGTTATCCGGCTGATTGCGATCGTCGATGCGCCGATCGATCTCTTCGATTCTGCGCACCTTATCGGCGCTGGAAACCCGGGATTGCAAGACCTTCTGCACCGAATCCTGCGCCGTAGCGTTTCTGCGCTGCCGCAGCAGCATGCCGAGCCGGATTAGCGCCTCCGACTCCTCTCGAATCTTGTTCTGTTCAGGTTGGACCGACACACCTCCCATTATAGCAGAAATCTCACAAATGTCATGTTTTCCCGACCAGAGTTTTGGGCCGTCGATTCAACACCAAATCGCTACTGGAAGCAGCCGGATAGGCGCTTCGCGTTGACGCCTCTCGGCGTCTTCGCTACAGTTCCTCCATCCCCCAGGGCGTCCCCCGGGGACCCGGGAAGCCGAGTCGTGGGGAATTGAAAGGAGTATTAGGTGGCCAAGAGTTACAAGATCGCAGTTCTTCCGGGGGACGGTACGGGTCCCGAAGTTGTCAGAGAGGGCAAGAAGGTCCTCGACGCCGCGGCGGCGAAGTTCGGCTTTAAGCTCGAATACGAAACCTTCGATTTCGGCGGTGACCGCTACATCAAGACCGGCGAAGTACTCCCCGAGAGCGCCGCGGACCAGCTGCGGGCCTTCGACGCGATCTACCTCGGGGCAATCGGACACCCCGACGTAAAGCCGGGAATTCTCGAAAAGGGCATTCTCCTCAGGCTCCGGTTCGAGCTCGACCAGTACATAAACCTCCGGCCGGTAAAGCTCTTTCCCGGGGTCGATACTCCGCTCAAGGACAAGGGCCCCGAAGATATCGACTACGTGGTTGTCCGGGAGAACTCCGGCGGGGTTTACACCGGTACCGGCGGCGTCTCGATGAAGAACACCCCCCACGAGGTCGCGGTCCAGAGCATGGTCTACAGCCGCCATCAGGTGGAGCGCTGCCTCCGCTACGCCTTCGAGTACACCAAAAAGCGCAAGAAGAACAACACCCTGGCTCTCTGCGGCAAGACCAACGTGCTAACCTACGTCTTCGACCTCTGGGAGCGCGCCTTCCACGAGATCGGCGAGGCCGACTACCGCGACATTCGCCGGGACTACTACCACGTCGACGCTACGGTAATGTGGATGGTAAAGAACCCCGAATGGTTCGACGTTATCGTCACCGGTAACATGTTCGGCGACATCATCACCGACCTCGGGGCGATGACCCAGGGCGGCATGGGAATCGCCGCCGGGGGGAACATCAACCCAGAGGGGGTCAGCATGTTCGAGCCGATCGGCGGATCCGCGCCGAAGTACACCGGGCAGAACATCATCAATCCCCTCGCCGCCGTGGCGGCAGGCGCCATGATGCTCGATACCCTCGGCGAGACCGAGGCCGCGAAGGCCATCGAGTCGGCTATCGCCACGGTTACCGGAACCAAGATAAAGAGCCTCGGGGCCGGGAAGATGGGTTACTCCACCTCCGAGGTGGGTGACTTGGTAGCAGGCGGACTCTAGGATGGCCTTACGAGTGTGACGGCAGACCCTGCCCGGATCGAACAGAAAGAGACGCTCCTCGCGATCCGGGTGATCGACATAATCGTCCTCGTTTTCTTGCCGCTTTTTATCTTTGGGTATTCCGCCGGCGCGTCGCGGCCGGCGGTGAGCTTGGCCTGGGTCGCCTGGGGTTTCGGCGTCTCGAGCTTGGCGCTCTCGTTTTCTCAGCCCCTCGTTCCCACAACTCGATACCTCACCCTCACCGCAATTCTGGGCATCATCCTGCTCATATTCTTCGAGCCGCTTACGGGGCACGGCTACCTCGTGCTCTTCGCGATACCTCCGGCCGTCCTCTTCGTCGCGGGGCCGCGAAGTGGGACGATAGCGAACATACTCGTATGGGGGGCTGCCGTTTTTCTCATCTTCAACCCGGGCTACTCCTCCTGGCAGATGCCCGGGGACGCCACCTACCAATTTGTCGTGGCGGCCTCCTACACCATGCTCAATATCCTCACCTTGATGGTGATGATAGCCCGGACGAATTCGGTGGCGGCGGTTACCTGGCTCTCTCGCCACGACGCGACCACTGCGCTCCCGACACGCCGGGTAATCAACCCGGCGGAGCGCTACCTCGGCGGGATCGTTGCCCTTATCTCCATTCGAGATCTCGAGGAGGTTTCCGCCCAGTTCAGCATTGCCGCCGCGGAGGCGGTCCGCGGAACCTTCGCCAAGAGGTTAGCTGAGACGCTTCCCGCCGGCACGCGGTTGGTACAATACCGGGAGAGCGCCTTTCTCGTGCATCTTCCGGACCTCGATCGGGGAACCTTCGGCACCCTCTTCCCCACGATGATACAGAATCTCTCGGCGCCCATCGTAAGCCGTGGAGCTTCGGTCACGCCGAGCCTCAACTGTGCGGGCCTAGCGGTATCCGAGCCGTTATCCGCGGAGACTGCCCTGCAGAAGCTAGCGATGACGCTTCCGGTAAGCTACGCCCAGGGACCAAACTCTCACGTCTGGTTCGACGTTGGCATCGAGCGGGAGCATTCGACCCGGGTGGTAATGGGGGACCGTCTGGAGCACGCCCTTGAGGCCGGCGGTCTCTCCCTGGTATTTCAGCCGATTCGCTATCTTGCCGGTGAGGGACGGTGGGACCTCGAGGTGCTTCTCCGATGGTACGACGCGGAGCTCGGACACGTCTCGCCGATGCAGTTTATCGCGGTCGCCGAGGAGCGGGGCCTCATCGAGCGGATGACCCGGTACGTGGTGTCCGAGTCCTGGAAGCAGGTCGGAGACTACGTCCGGGGTGGGGGCGTTGGATCCGTCTCGATAAACCTCTCCCCCTTCCACATGCGAAGCCTCTCCTTCGTTCAACAGATCGACGCCACGTTCCACTACCATTCGATCCCCATGGACCGCTACACCCTCGAGCTTACCGAGACCGCTCTTATCGACCAACGGATCGTCGGCACGGGGATTTTGAAGCGACTGAAAGAGCTCGGCTTCTCGCTCTCGATCGACGACTTCGGCACCGGATACTCGAACTTGGACTATCTGCGGCGGCTTGAGGTCGATCGCCTCAAGATCGACAAGAGCTTCATTACTGGTGTGACCCCTGGCACGCGAAACCACTCGATTCTCCAGGCAATCGTCGGTCTTTCCCGTTCCCTCGACATGATGACGGTAGCCGAGGGAGTCGAAACCGCCCGGGACGAGGCGCTGGCCATGACCCTCGGCTGCGACGCTATCCAGGGCTACCTCTCCGGTCGCCCAATGGACCGGCCCTCCCTCGTTTCCGCCCTCAAACTGCAGCCCACCGAAAGCGCGTGAAACGCCTCTGCCTCCACACGATTACGACCAGACCCTGGGATATCGAGACCGCCTTGGAGAAGTATGCTGAGGCGGGAATCGGCGGGGTATCGATCTGGCGGGACGCCGTCGCCGGGCGGGACCTCGGCGAGGTTCGGCGACGGATGGAAGGGCTCGGCCTCGCAGGCGTTTCTCTCGTTCGGGGGGGATACTTTCCCCATCACGATCCGTCCCGCCGACAGGCGGCCCTTGAGGAGAACCGGAGGTGTATAGCGGAGGCCCAGGAGCTGGGGTTGCCCCTTATCGTTCTGGTCTGCGGGGCGGACCCGGCCCAGAGCTTGGAAACCTCTCGAAAGCAGATTAGCGAGGCCCTCTCGATCCTGGCCGACGAGGCGGCGGCCGCCGGGGTTACCCTCGGGATCGAGCCCCTCCACCCGATGTACGCCGGCGACCGGAGCGCCGTGAACACCCTGGCCCAGGCGAACGACATGGCAGAAGCGCTATCCCATCCGGCGGTTGCGGTGGTCCTGGACGTCTACCATCTCTGGTGGGATCCGGACCTTCGGGAGCAGATTCACCGGTGCGGTGCCATGGGGAAACTCGCCGCCTTCCATATTTCCGACTGGCGGATTCCAACCGAGGACCTGGTTCTGGACCGGGAGATTATGGGACAGGGATGCATTCCCCTGAAAACGATAACCGAGTGGGTCGAGGAGACCGGCTACACCGGCTTCGTTGAGGTAGAGATTTTCTCCACCCGCTACTGGCAGGAAGACCAATCGGTTTTTCTCTCGCGGATAGTAGATGCCTACAAGAGAATCTAAGGCGCCATGATAAGCGTTAGCTATCACCACAAGTATTTCCGCTCGGTGGAGAACAGCCCCAACGGCGAGGTGTCCGGCGAGACGATCTTCCACTACCGGGAGCTGCTCCCGGCCGGCCCGACGGCCCCGTCTACCGTGGTCTGGGCCACCTACCGCGGGGGCTCCATCCTCTGGGGAACCCTAACCGGCACCAAGAAGGCCGACGGCTCTCTCTCCTTCTGCTACCAGCACGTGAACACCGAAGGCACGCTCCGGACCGGTTGTTGCGATTCGGTCCCGAGGGTGCTGGAAAGCGGCTTGATAGAGCTTGCCGAATCCTGGCGCTGGACCAACGGAGACGGATCGACCGGTACCTCGGTGGTCCGGGAGTTTATCCCCCGGAGAGAGGAAGTCGAGGGCCTCTAACCGGGGACCGTCAGCCGGCGGCTCCAGGTCTCGACCGCACCGGTGTCCAGGCGCT
>CAZLDK010000103.1:0-10168 GCA_964558285.1 uncultured Spirochaetaceae bacterium
GAGCGAGGCCCTTACCGAACGTTACAGTTGGAACCTCGAGCTCACCACCATCGCGCTGAACCTCTTCGGGCGCTTCGGGACCAACCCAACCTTCGGCTTCTATCAGAGCGACGAGATAACCAACAGCGCCTCGGTAACGGTAGACCGTCGGCTCCCGGGAGACGAGATAGACTGGCAGCTGGTCTTTCAGACGCTGATCGCGCTCTACGGCGCCAACTTCCGACAGTTCACGTTGGAGAACAGCCTCGACGTCGACCGCCGGGAGGAGCCGGTTACGACGGTAGACACGGCCCTTCGGTACAGCTGGCGGAGCTACCCCGTCGAGCTCCTGAGCCGTCCTCGCCTCGAGGCTCTCGCCGAACGGGGGTCCTACTTTCTCCACACCGAGTCGCTGACTTTTTCGAGCATTGTCGCCCCGGAGGAAATCCCGCCCCGGCGTCAGACCGTGGTGGTCGGCCACGAGACATCCCTGGAGATTCCCGACCGCGGCCGGATTCGAATCTACGCGGATGTCGGCTTCGGGGTCGAGCCCTTCGACCTTGAAGGGGAACAGCAGAATCAGTACCTTCTCGGACTCCAAGGCGGCATCGAGGGGCAGCTGACCTACTAGGCCCGGGCCGGTTGCCGGCCTCGGTTCGGTCCCCGGGCCCGGGCCGCCGCCTTGGTCAATTCATCCGAACCGAGGTATAGTCTGTCAGTAGTGAGAAATTGGGCATTTGTAGCTTTGCTTGTTTTTTTTGGAGCCCTCTCTTCTGCCCAGGAGCCGTCAACCGGCGAGAGACCGGGCCCGGAGCTCTCCCTCGGGCTTTCGCTGGGCCTCGGAGTCCAGACATACCCCGAGGGGACCGGCGCCGAACCCGCAACCTACCAGTTCCTGGCGTTCCGACCGGAGATCGCCTACGGAGAACTCGGCCTCGGCCTCGACCTGGGCCTGAACTACCGGTTTACCGGTGGTGATGGGAACGACTTCGCGGTGCGGGAGGAGGACTGGGTTCCCTCAGGGGACCGCAGCTTTCTGGAGGTCTACCTCGCCAAGCTCGCCTACCTCCGGTGGGCCCAGGAGGACGATCCCCTCTACGGGCACCTCGGCTCCTTGGACAACGCTACCTTGGGAAACGGCTTTATCGTCGGTGGCTACGCCAACACCCGATACCTGCCGGATCTCCGACTCGTCGGGGCGCAACTCGACATCGACGGAGAGGTCGTCGGGTTCCCCTACCTCGGCCTGGAGACCGTCGCCGGGAACCTCGCGGCCCTCGACGTGACGGCCGGTAGGCTCTACCTTCGGCCCCTCGCCGGTACCGAGCTCCCGGTGGTATCGGGACTCCAAATCGGCGCGACCGTCGCGACGGACAGGGAGCCCTACTACTTCGCCGAAAAGAACGAAGCCTTCGACGGCTCGGTAGAGTCTTCCCCGGAGGTGTTAATCTTGGGAGTCGACTTCCGCCTCCCGCTGTTTTCCCGGGACGCCGTTACCCTCGCCACCTTTGGGGACTACGTCCGGCAGGACGAGAGCCCCGGGGCTATGGCCGGTTTCGGCGGGCGTCTGTTGGGCTATCTTCTCTACGGGGGCCAGCTCCGCTACCTCGGGGAGAACTTTGTCCCGGTCTACTTCGACGGTTCCTACGATCTCTTTCGTCTCGAGCAGTTCCTTCTCTACGACGCGGAGGAATCGATCGTCCCGGAACACTGGGGATGGCAGGGGACCCTGGGATTCGCCTTCTTCGACGACTCTCTGGTCTTTCGGAGCTCCGTCGAGGGACCCCTGGGACCCGGCTCCGGAACAGACCCTAGGTTGAGGAGCTCCCTCTCCGTGGGCCCCGGACTCCTCGCCGGTTTCTCCCTCGAAGGGGAGTACATCAAAAGAAACATCGGAAGCCTCGGCGACCTGACCGACCCGGAAGACTCGTTGATTCTGGCGCGCTTCGGGTATCAGACCGGACCGGCCACCATCTCTCTGGTCTACCGGCTCCGGCACGACCCCTTTACCGAGGGGGACCCGTGGCAGGTCTCCTCGGGTTTGGAGAGCACCATTGTCTTGCAGTAAGCTTCGGTTCCGCCGCCTTCTTACCGCCGTGGCGCTCTTTGCGGCCACCTGGGCCACCCCCGCTGTCTATGCCCAGGCCGAGCCCCGGGCGCTCCTCGAGTATTTCGAGGATGAGTTCGAAGTCGAGATTACCGATACCGACGGGATTCCCCGGGACGTCTTCCTCGGACAGGAGATCTTCCCGGGGGACTTTATTCAGACCTTCGACTCGACTGTCGAGCTGCGCCTCGATCCGAACGGTACCATCATCAAGGTGGGCCCCCAGACCGCCTTCGCCATCGACTCAATTCAGGGCCGGGACGGTGCCGACCGAAGCGCCTTCGACCTATCCGTCGGTCGTATCCGGGCCGTAGTCGCCCGGACCGGGGGCGCCGCCTACGAGTTCCGTACTCCCTTCGCCGTCGGAGGGGTTCGCGGGACGGACTTCGTCCTGGACGTGGTGCCCAACGATAGCAACGCAATCTTTGTCCGCTCCGGCGGGGTGCAGTTCACGAACCTGGCAACCGGCGAATCGGTCCTGGTAATCGAAGGGCAAGGGGCCGACGTCTTTGCCGGGACCTTCGGTGCGACCCCGGTACCCGCCGATCAGATGCGGTCTCTCTTCGACAGCCTCGAGTTCCAAGCCCTCGAGCCCCTGGATGTAAACCCGCCGGGAGGTGGACCGCCTCCGGAGGCCGAGAGCGCCGATTCGGCGCCCGGGGAAACCGAAACGGAACCCGTGGCGGAAACCGAGGCTCCCGAGCCGGCCGCCGGAAACGCCGTAGCCGACCGATTCCTCGAGCTCCTGCGCCTCGAAGCCGGGTCGGTGCTCCTCAACGGCAGAACCTACGGCAAGGTCGTCCTGCAGCCGGAAATCCAGCGGGACCGGTTCGCCCTGGGGTTCTACGTCCCCATCGTCTTTTCCGACAACCTCTTCGACGCCACCAGTTGGCACCGTCCCGGGGGAAACAACGAATGGTCCTTCGGCACCGACCAGGACTGGGGGGCCAACCCCTGGGGGGCCCTCGGAGACCTGGCTACCGACGCGGCGCTCAAGGTCGAATACGCCCGGTACGGCGAACCGGGGGACCCCCTCTTCGCGAAGGTGGGAAGCCTCAGGGGCATGACCCTCGGGCACGGTATCCTGGTCCACGACTACGCCAACGACTGGGACGTTCCGGCGACCCGGAGAATCGGGTTGAGCCTCGGCATTGACCGACAGAAGAACGGCCTCGAGCTCCTTGTCAACGACCTCCTCAATCCGGCGCTCTACGGCGCTCGGCTCTACTACCGCCCGTTTTCCGCCCCTCTGGCCTTCGGCTTGTCGGCCACCGCCGATCTGGGGCCTGCGTCGACGCTTCCGCAGGACGGTGTCGATCCGGAGTACGAAGCGCTGTACGGCCAAACGCGGGCAATCGATCCGATTCTGATAAACGTCGCCCTCGATCTCGCGTTTCCCGTAGTCGACACGGAGCGTTTGCGCCTCGTTGCCTTTTCGGATATCGCCGCTCCGATTCCCTATCTTCGGGAAGAGGTAACCGTCGGAGACGGCGCGGATCAGGGCCTCCAAACCGGTATTGTCGTGGACCCGGACTCCGGAGAGCTCTTGAACTTCGGGACGATGACCGGAGTAATCGGTACGGCCGGGCGCCTGCGCTTCCGGGGCGACTACCGAACCTTCCGAGGTCTCTTTCGTCCCTTCTACGTCTCGGGCCCCTACGACCGCATACGGGGCCGGCTTGCCGCCGAGACCGTCGGCTACTTCGCGAACAGCGGGGACGACCGTTACGACAACTACGGAATGGGGTTCTACGGGGAGGCGGCGCTCTCCCTCGCCCGGGAACGCCTGCTGCTCCGAGCCGGCTACCTCTGGCCCTGGCAAGTCGAAGAGACCGGCGGGTGGCGCCCGGCGGACGACGACCAGCTTCTCCTCGAGCTCCGGGCGGAAGAGGGACTCCTTCCGATCCCCCTCTCGGCGGCGTTCCGGTACGAGCGACGCGGCTTTGTCCCGACTCTCTACGACCGGGGTGACTACGACGGAGCGGACCTCTTCGATGAAAACACGACCCTTCGGGGGGAGCTCGCCTACCGCGTCTCGCCGGGACTCTCGCTGGCCCTGACGGCTTCCACCGCCCTGGTCTATACTGACGCCGGTGAGGTCGAGTACAACGGCGGCCGCCCGGAAACGGCCACTACCGTCACCATCGAAACCAGAATCGGATACTAACAGGACCCGTGATGACACGAAGACCCATCCGTCTCCTTGACGATTCCGTAGCCCGGCGGATAGCAGCCGGGGAGGTTATCGAGCGTCCCTCTTCCGTGGTCCGGGAGCTCCTCGACAACGCCATCGACGCCGGGGCCGGCAGCATCGAGGTACGGCTGCGGCAGGGTGGGTTGGACGAAGTCGTTGTCCAAGACGATGGTTCGGGAATGCCTCAGGAAGATCTGGAGCTCTGTTGGTACTCCCACGCCACCTCGAAGATCTCAAGCGAGGCCGATCTGGAGACGGCGAGCTCCCTGGGCTTCCGGGGGGAGGCCCTTGCGAGCATCGCGTCGGTCAGTCGCCTCGAAATAGTCTCCCGGCCGCCGGATGCGGATGCCGCAAGACGGCTGGTCGTCGCTGGGGGACGCCGGGAAGCCCTGTCGGCCGCAGCCGGTGCTCCTGGAACCAGAATCTCCGTCTCGAGCCTCTTTGCCGATCTCCCGGCGAGAAGACGCTTTCTCCGACGCCCTGCCACCGAGTCCCGAATGGTTCGGGATGTGTTTCTCGAGAAGGCCCTCGCCTTCCCGGAAATCGGCTTCCGCCTCTTTTCCGACGACGCTCTAAAAGAGCATCTTCCGCCGGAGACGCGGATGGAGAGAATCAAGCGAATCTTTCCGGAGCTCGTCGATCTCCGAGAGGTCTCCGGCAGCGGACCCGGGTTCGAAGTGGCACTGGTGACCCCGGGCCCGGCTCTCTGGAGAAACGACCGAAGGCTCATCCAGAGCTTCGTGAACCGCCGCCGGATTTGGGAGTACGCCTTCGTGCAAGCGGCGGAGTACGGCTTCCAGGGCTACCTCCCGGGGGGACGGCATCCAATCGTCTTTACCTTTTTGTCCCTCTCACCGGAGCTGGTGGACTTCAACGTCCATCCCGCCAAACGGGAAGCGCGTTTTAAGGACCTGCCGACCATTCACCGGCGGATAACGGAAAGCCTCCGGAGCCTCTCCCACAACTTCGACCTGCGCGCCGCCGGCAGTAGCTCCGAGGGAATGCTCGCCTTCGACCGGAACGCCGACGGCCGGGAAGCTCCCTGGGCGGCGTCGACAGAGTCTCGGGGCCGGAGTACCGCCGGCGGTCTCGGAGGCGGCCCCGGCGCCCCCCTCAACCTCCCGGGAAGACAGACCCGACAGGCCCCGGCTTCCGGTCGCCGGGAGGTCTTCGACTTGAGCCGCTCCTTCGAAGCACGCTCTTCCGAGACCCGCTTTCGCTACCTGGGGCAGCTCTTCGGCGTCTTTCTTCTCGCCGAAATGGACGACGTATTCTACATCTTAGATCAGCACGCCGCCCACGAGCGTCTACTCTACGAGAAGATCGCCCGGAACTCCCCGGTTCAACGGCTCCTTCACCCGATTCCCCTGGAGGTCGAGGAGGAGGTTTCGGATCACCTCGAGACCCAGTCGGAGAAACTGCGGGAAGTCGGGGTCGAGTTACAGCAGAACCCAGACGACGGCACCTGGGAGGTCATAGCCGTTCCGGCGAGCGCCTCCGGGAGCCCCGGGGCGCTGGTCGACACGCTGACGACCCTCGACTTCGACGAGGGGAACGTAAAACAGGAATTTTTCGCGATTCTAGCGTGCAAGGCGGCGATCAAGGAGGGTGACCGGGTCGACGCGGCGACGGCGCTGGCGATTATCGAGGAAACCTTCGCCCTGGACAACGCCCGGTGTCCCCACGGACGACCTGTCTGGCACGCCGTGAGCCGCGAGGAGCTCTACCGTCTGGTGGGACGAATAGTGTAGAAGGGAAAGCTCAAAAAGGGCTTCGCTGACCGAGCCGTCCTTTAGGGTGGTACTGTCTTTCTGAGTCAGAGGCGCCCTTTTTGAGCTTTCCCTTCTCGGTGGATGCGAGGAAATATCGTGCTCGTCAAAAAGGGCTTCGCTGACCGAGCCTTAGTCGATGAACCCTTTCTCAGCCAGGTAGCGTTCCGCCTCCAAGGCAGCCATGCACCCCGTACCGGCGGCGGTTATCGCTTGGCGGTAGACCTTGTCCTGGACATCTCCGGAGGCGAAGACTCCCTCGACGCTGGTTCGCGTGCTCCGACCTTCGGTCAGAACGTAGCCGACGTCGTCGGTCTCGAGTTGCCCTTCGAGGAACTGGGTGTTGGGAAGATGGCCGATGGCGTAGAAGAGCCCCTTCGCCTCTAAGACCCGCTCTTCGCCGGTTATCTTGTTGCGTGCTTTTACTCCGGTCAAGAGCTTACCGTCGCCGACGGCTTCCACCGGGATGGTGTTCCACACGATTTCGATCTTCTCATTGTCCAACGCCCGTTGTTGCATCGTCTTCGACGCCCGCATCTCGTCGCGACGGACCAGCATGTAGACCCGGCTCGCAAACTTGGTAAGGAAGGTCGCTTCTTCGCAGGCGGTATCCCCTCCTCCGATAACCACCAAGGGTTGGTTCCGGAAAACAGGAAGGGCGCCGTCGCAAACCGCGCAGGCGGATATGCCTCGCTGCCAGTACTGATCCTCCCCGGGAAGGTGGAGACGTTTAGCGGTGGCGCCGGTGGCCAGAACAAGGGTGTGAGCGAAGAAACTCTCGTCGCTTTCGGTGACCACTTCGAAGGGGCGCTTCGAAAGATCTGCCCGGCTTACGGTCTCGGTCTTGATTCGCGTACCGTAGCGCCCGGACTGTTCCCGCATCTTGGTCATTAGATCGGGTCCGAGGATGCCTTCGGGGAAGCCGGGGTAGTTCTCTACGTCGGTAGTGGTTGTCAGCTGGCCCCCGGCAGCAACACCGCCGGCCATAAAGCCTTCGAACAACAACGGCTTCAATTCGGCCCGGGCGGCATACACCGCCGCTGTATGTCCCGCGGGCCCAGAACCAATAATGATTACCTTCTCCGTCTCGTTATCTGCCATGTCGTTCCTTTCTTTAGATGCCGGCTAAGAGCGCCTCGACCTCTCCTCGTTCCCCGTAATTGGGGTTCCTTTCGAGAAGCTGCCGAAGAATCGCCTCCGCCTCCTGTTTTCGGTCCTGAGCGACGAGCACCTCGCCGAGCTTATGGTACGCAGCCCAGTAGCGTGCGTCTATCTTCAGGACTTCTAAAAGAGCGTTTTCCGCCGGGTCGTACTGCTCTGCCTCGATATACGCGAGGGCCAGATTGTACCGCATAAGGGCGTTGTTCGGCCGGGAGTCGACGGCTCGGCGAAAGTGGGTAATCGCCCGGGAGTAGAGCTCTTTCGCGAGGTAGACGTTACCGAGGTTGTTGTTCACCTCCGGGGAGTTGGGCTCTATCTCTTCTGCCGCTAGAAGAAAGTCGAGGGCCTGGTCGTAGAGCTCCTCATCCTGGAGGACAACACTCAACTCGACGTAGGCGAGGACGTAGCTGGAATCCTTTTGGATCGCGGTACTAAAGGCCTCGATAGCTTCGTTGGTCCGGTCGAGGGCATGGTACGCCTGCCCGAGGGTAAAGTAGTTTTTGGGATCGTTCGGGGCCTGGTTTACCGCCCGTTGGGCGAAGGGAAGCGCCTCGGAGGCCTTGTCGAGGTCAAGCTTTACCTGTGCCATGTTGAAGTTGTTCAGCGCGACGCTGTTGTCCAGGCTGACCGCCCGGGCGAAGTGCGTCTCCGCCGCCGTCAGGTTATCGGAACGGTAGTGGGCCGTCGCGAGGCGCGAATGGTAGGTGTCGTTGTTCGGGTCGAACTCCACGGCCTTCTCCAAGCTGGACACGGCGTCGGAGAGATCGCCCTGGGACATGAGAATGTTACCGATGCGGAAGTAGGCCCGGGCGTCGTCCGGCTGAACCTGGGCCGCGAAGCGGAAAGCCTCGAGGGCCCGCGTGTTGCTCCGGAGCTGTAGGTTTGTAATTCCGAGGTTGTGATACGCATTCTCGAAGTAGGGGTCGATCCGGACACAGGCCTCGTAGGAGGCTCGCGCCTCCTGAAACTCTCCGGCGCGAAACTGGGCGTTGCCCAAGGCAAAGAGAACGGCGGCGTTATCCGGATTCAGGCGAGCCGCCGCCTTAAACTGGTCAATGGCGTCGTCGTAGAGCTCGGTCTCGCTGTAGATGCGTCCGAGGGTGTAATGCGGCTCCCAGAGGCTGGGGTCCCGAGAGATCGACCGGTTGGCGAGCTGAATGGCCTGGCGCCGCGCCTCGGCCGACCCCGGGCTCTCCTCGTAGAAGGACTGAGCCTGCCGGGCCAAGGCGATCGCGTGATAGCGATCGGTAGACGAAGAGTCTTGAAGGCTTATGTCGAGTACCTCGTCGAAGGTACTTCGAGCATCGGAGTACCGTTCTCGCTCGAGGGCGGTCTGTCCCGAGTCGATCAAAGACTGTATCTGCTGTTCCTTCGCGCGCTCCTCCGCCGAGAGACGGGCGAGGCGTTCCTCCTCCGCCCGGCGGCGCTCTTCTTCCTCCCGCTGCCGGCGTTCGGCTTCCGCTTGCCGCTGGGATTCGAGCTCCCGGGTTATGGCCAGCTCGGCTTCCCGGCGCCTCGCTTCTGCCTCCGCGGCTCGAGCCGCCGAATCGTCGCCTCCGGTTTCCCGAGATTCCCGGAGCTCCTGCTGCCGCCTGGCTTCGGCCTCCGCATCGGCCACGCGCTTCGCCTCGAGAATCTCGTTCTTGAGGGCGAGAGCCTCCTCGTCGGAAGAATCGGAGATAAGCAGGTCGTCGATCAAGTCGAGGGCTCGCTGGTACTCCTCGTTCTGGTAGTAGTCCCGGGCGAGGGTAAGCTTGTTCATCCGAAGCCGCTCGGCCTCGGTCAGATCTCCGGCATCTCCGCCCCGGGGGAGAAAAAGAAGGAGGGCTCCGCCGATAAGAAGAAGGGCCAACACGACCCCTCCGATCACAATGAGTCTTCTATCCATCATAATGCTTCATCAATCCGCTATATCGATTGTGTCTTCCGTCTCTCGGATGTCTTCCGAGCCGCCGGAGAGGTTCTGTGCTTCTTTGCCTGAAGAATCCAAAGAGTTCAAGACAGAGCTCAAGAGCGCTTGGCGCCGTGCCTCCTCTTCCAGTTTCCGCCGTTCCTCTTCGGCAATCCGAGCCTTTTCGGCGTCGATGGTACCCTGAAGAAGGGAGATCATCCTCCGGATTTCCGGCTCCTGGGGGGCGTTCGGTTCGAGATTCAGGTAGACGGTATAGTCGGAAATGGCCCCGTCGTAACTCTCGGTCCGCACACGCAGATTCGCCCGATTCAGGTAGGCGTCGGCGAGTCGCCCGTTGGAAGCGAGGGCTTGGGAATATGCGGTCTCCGCTTCTTCGAGGCGCCCGAGTCGGAAGAGGTTGTTCCCAAGGTTCACGTTGATTTCGGCAGTGTATCCCCCGCCGAGGGATGCTCCGCGATCGAGGGTAGCAACCGCTTGGTTGAAAAGCTCGAGTTGCTCGTAGACCACCCCCAAATAGAGATGGAGCTTCTGGTTGTTCGGCTGCTCCTGGAGAGCCACTTCGAAAAGGGCGGCGGCCTCCTGGGGCTTATTCTGCATATAGAGAGCCTCACCCCGGGCAAGAGGCGACTCTTGCGCCACGGATAGGCTTGGCAGCAGCACTACGAATAGTAAGATGGAAAAAAGCAGACGACCTCGCGTCACTCCGGAACCTCCCTTTGACAGCCTACACCAAAAAGGATACTCTTTTCCAGTATTGCGAATATCTCAAGTGTGGAAGCGCCCATGGACTTGCTCGTTGTCATAATAATCCTCGGCGGTGTCGTAGGATTTGTTACGTTTATCGTCCTCCGCTCCATTCTATCACCAAAGCGGGTCGAAAGCCTGTCGATGCTCATCAAGCAAAACAAGATTCCCCTCGCGATCAAGACGGCAAAACGCATTATCGAGCGGGACCCGCGAAACCCGGACGCCCATTTCCTCTTGGCTCAGGCGTACTTGGCGAACGATAAACCGGAACTGGCGTTGATGGAGCTGAAGGCGGTCAA
>CAZLDK010000104.1:0-3017 GCA_964558285.1 uncultured Spirochaetaceae bacterium
TGCGAACCGCGACCGTCAGCTCGGGGCTACCCCCTTCCAGGTTGTCGGTTATCCCAAAGAGCTCCGGATAGCCCCGCAGCTCCGACTTTATCCGCTCCGAGACGGCGATTAGCTGGTCGTAGTCATCACCGAAGAGCCGAAAAACGACCGGCGCATCCGTCGGAGGCCCCCCTTGGACTTTCCGAAACTCTACCGAGTCCGCCCCGGCGAGATCCGAGGTCATCCCTTGGATCTCCGCCATTATCTCGGTGATGCTTCGCTCTCGTCCTTGGTCGGTCTCGGTCAGGTCGACCACGAGTTGGCCGACCTGGGCATTCCGAACGTTCTCGTTCTCGTCCCCGGCAAAGCCGATGAAGGTGCTGACCGAGACGACTTCGCCGTTTCCGGCAAGGGGCAGAATCCGCTCTTCGTATTGTCGAAGAAAGCCGTCCGTCCGCGGCAAGGGGGTACCGGTGGGCATTTCGACGTCGATATAGAAGTAGGTAAAGTCCTCCGATTCGAAGAGGTTGGTTCGGATTGTCCCAATCAGGGAGAAGGTCCCGATGATGACGACGATCATCCCCCCGAGGACCAGCCATCTTCGACGGTACAGGCTCCGGAGGAGCGCTTCGAACCGTCGTTGGAGGCCGGCGAATCGATTCTTCGGCTGCTTCTTGGCGTTACCGTTGCCCCCGGGCCAGTCGGCGAAGTGGGAAGGAAGAAACACCGCCGCTTCGAAGGTCGAGGCGATAAGGGCTATCGACACCGTTACCGGGACGATCCGAAGGAACCGACCAATGACCCCCGGGAGAAAGGTCAGGGGGAGAAACGCGGCTACGGTCGTCGCCGTCGCCGCGATTACCGGGACGATCACCTGGTCGACCCCTTTGACCGCCGCGTCGTGCCGCGACAACCCTTCGCCTCGAAGGCGGTAGCTGTTCTCGACGATCACGATGGCGTGGTCGACGATCAACCCGAGAACCAGGACCATCGCGAAAAGCGTGTTGCTGTTTAGGGTGTCCCCGAGGGCCTCGAGAACCACGAAGGTGATGGCGAAGGTAATCGGTATCCCGAGGGCGGTCATCGCGGCGTTTCGAAAGCCGATGGCGGCGAAGAGAAGCAGAACCAGAAGGCCCAACCCGATCAAGGCGTTCCAGACCAGGACGTCGAGGCTGTCGCGGATCTGAACCGTGGAGTCGTTGAGGAATCCGACGCGGACCCCCGGCGGGAGCCGGCTCTCGAAGTCGGCCACCGCCGAACGAACGTTTTCCGCGATATCGACCGAGCTTCCGCCGGGAATCTTCGTCACCCGAAGAAATATTGCCTGGGCCCCGTTGAACCGGGCACTCGTGCCGTCGGGGTCGAAGGTGTCCCGGACCGTCGCGATTTCTCCGACGGTCACGATACCTCGGCCTTCCGAAGGACGGCGGACAACGATCTGCCGAAAATCTTCCGGATTCGTCGCCTCCCCGACGGTGCGAATGAGAAACTCCCGGGAGGGGGTCTCGAAGGTGCCTCCGGGGATTACGACGTTACGACTGCGAACCGCGGCGATGACTTCGTTCAGGTTGGCGCCTATCCCTTCGAGCCTGTCCGGGTCGACTTCGATGCGAATCTGCCGATCTCTAGCGCCGACGAGCAGCACCCCGGAGACATCCTGGATTCCGCTCAGCCGGTTCTCCAAATCCCGGGCGGCTTGGTTCAGATCCGAGTACTCGACGTTCCCCGAGAGCACCACCTCGATAACGGGGATAAAATCCGTCGAGGAGAACTCCTCTATCGACTCTTGAAGTACGTCGTCGGGAAGCTCGACGTTGGCGTAGCGGTTCTGGATTTCTTGAAAGAGCCGTTCGAACTCGGGGCGGTCGATTCCCTGGTCGAACTGAATGAGTACTCGAGAGAGCCCTTCGACGGACACGCTGGAAACCTGGTCGAGGTTCTCGAGGCCCGACATCTCGTTCTCTATCTTTACAGTTACGCTGCGCTCGATATCCTCCGCCGAGACCCCGGGGTAGGGCACGGTGATGTTGACGAAGTAGAAGGGAACCTCGGCGAACTGTTCCTGCGGGAGCCGGGAGACGCTAAAGGCACCGAGAGCCAGGATTACGACCATGAGGATGTTGATCAGTACCGGGTTCGAGACGGAAAAGCGACCGATGCTCACAGAAGGTCTCCGGTTGCTCCGGCAACTGTCACCTCGACGGGGTTCTCATCCTGCAGGGCGCCAAGACCGGAGGTTATGATAAGGTCTCCGAGGGCCAAGCCGGAGAGCACCTCGACCTTACCGCCGAAACTCCGGCCTATCTCGACCGTTTGCCGCAGCGCTTTGCCGTCTTCGGCGATAAAGACAATCGAATCGTCGCCCCGGCGGAGGACAGCCGCCGCCGGTATTACCATTACCTCTTCGGCTCCGGCGGGTTGAATTACGGCCCGGGCTGTCATCCCGGAGCGCACCGACTCCTCGCAGCTATTCTCCCACTCGACGATAACCGCGAAGCTTCCGGTCCGAGGATCGCTTCCCGCGGCGACTGCGGTTACCCGGGCGTCGGGGGCGGCGGTGGGACAGGCGGCTATATCGACTTCGGCCGGGAGCCCGGCGCGCAGGTAGCGCACTTCCCGCTCGCCGACGGAGCCGGAGAGTTGAAACCGCTGTGTATCGACGATCCGGGCGACGACGACACCTCGGTTAAGAAAGTTGCCTTCGGTAACCGCCGGGTCCCGGGCGGCGACGGCGCCGGCTATGGGAGAGCGGATGGTCTGATCCTGATACGCCTTGAGAGCCCGCTGATACCGAGACTCGGCGCCGGCGGCGGCGGACCGGGCCCGCGCGACGTCGGCCTGGCTCGCGTTCCCGCTCTCGAAGAGGCGTTGTGCCGCGGCCAGTTCCAAATTGGAGGTCTCCGCCTGGCTCCTGGCCTCTTCCATCGCGAGGCGCTCGATGGTGTCGTCAAGACGCAGAAGCACCGCGCCGCGGTCGACTTCCTGACCAAGATCGAAGTCGACGCTCCGAATAACGCCGCTGGTCTCCGAGACGACGT
>CAZLDK010000104.1:3027-10077 GCA_964558285.1 uncultured Spirochaetaceae bacterium
CCAGGGCCTCGACCGCGAGGGGTGCGGGCTCCGCTGCGCCCCGATCCCAGGTCGCTCCGGAACCGCCGTCGCCCGCCGCTCCCCGACCGCCGCAGCCGGTCGCCACAAATAGAAGCACCGCCGCTGCCGCAGCGAAACCACCCTGAAACGCTCTCTTTCGTACAACAGTCCGACGCATAGGCCCCCCCGCCGCACCCTTAGGTCAACCAGTCCCGGGGTGTCTCGGCGGTGAGAAGCTAATCAGATTGTTTGGGTAAATCAAGAAGGAGCGGAGAAAGCCTCGGGCCGACTTCAAGTTCTGGTTGCCCTCGCCGACGGCGGCGGAGTACAATCGCAGGATGGACCGGACGGGACGGAGCGCGGCGCAAACCGCGGCGGAACTAGTCATCCTCATCCTTGTCGGTCTCGCAGGCAACTACGCCAAGGTCACCCTTTTCCTCAACGTCGATCTGATCTTTGGAAGCCTCATTGCTATGGTGATAGTGCTTCGCCATGGGGTGCTATGGGGCGCCTTGGCAGGCAGCGTAATCGCTTCGTACACCTACGTTCTCTGGAACCATCCCTACGCCATCGTAATCTTCGGCCTCGAGGCCTTGGTCGTCGGGCTCCTGAACCGACGGTATAAGACGGGAAACATCATCCTCTACGACGCTGCCTACTGGCTTTTTCTCGGGATGCCACAGGTCTTTGTCTTTTATCGACTTGTGATGGGCTTGGACCTTCCGGGGACTGCGGTCATTATGCTCAAGCAGGCGACCAACGGCATAGTCAACGCCACCCTCGCCGTGGGAGTCAGCGTCGCAGTTAGTCTCCTAGTGAGACGCTTCAGACAGGCGGGGCCGAGGAAGCCGTCGGTTCACCTTCAAACCGCCCTCTCATCCCTCATGGTCGCCTTGAGCACCATACCGCCGCTGATACTCATAGCCATACTGAGTCGTGGCATCGTTCGGGATACCGAGGAGGAGGTCATCGATCATCTACAACGCTCTGCGGAGAGCATTGTAGCTGTCACCTCCTCGATTCTCCCCCCGGGTGGAGAAGGGCTCGGAGCCCCGGACGATTTCACTATAGACAGGTTCGTGACAATTTCGAATGGAGTCGGCGAGGCACACGGCGTCGAGTCGCTCCTGATTGGGCCCAACGGGGAGACTCGACCGAGAGATGGAGAGCCGTTGCCCGGCGACTACGAAGAGGTGCGGTTGAGCGAGCTCTCCTCGAACTGCTACCTAGTCGTGCCGCCGGCGCGACCCAACGTCACCGTAATGGATCGCTGGGCGAGGACGATGGCGTTTACCGAAGTTGCAGTGGCCGCTCTTCCCGGCTGGCGGATGCAACTCCACTCCCACTTCGGCCAGTTCCAGAGGCGCCTTCACGACCGGCTCCTCATTCACCTCGGCATCATGGCGCTCTTTGTCTTCGCCGGTGTCTTTGCCTCCGCGCTCTTCGGCCGCGGGGTCGCCCGCCGCATTGTCGGCTTATCCGAAGCCACCGACGGTCTCTCGACGGGAGCAGGGAGTTTCGAACCGTCTGCCCCTTCAGTTTCGCCGATATACGAAATTGCGGCTCTGGAGCAGAACTTCAGAGAAGCCGGGGAGGCGATTCGCAGCCAGTTCGAGCAGGTCGTGGAGGCGCGGGAGGAGGCAAGATCGGCAGACGAAGCGAAGTCCCGGTTTCTCGCCAATATGAGCCACGAAATCCGAAACCCAATGAACGGTGTCCTGGGAATGCTGCAGCTTTTGGAACGGCAGGATCTGGACCCGGTAGCTCGGGACTACCTTCGCGGGGCGGATACCGCCGCCAAGACCCTCCTGACGATCATCGATGACGTACTCGACCTGTCTAGGATCCGTGCGGGAAGCATGGAAATCAAACCGGAGCCCTTCGAGATCAGGTCCCTTATAGAAGAGACGGTGAACACCTTTATCCCCCGTGCGATTGCGACGTCGATTCCGCTTCTCTGGGACATAGACGAGAACGTACCTCGGTGGCTCTTTGGCGATTCGGTCCGGATTCAGCAGCTCTTATTCAACTTGATCGGAAACGCGTACAAATTTACCGAGGAAGGCGAGGTTCGCCTCGATGTGGTCGCCGATGAGGACGGAAGCGGCAGTACGAGCGTGGTCACCTTTGTCGTTTCCGACACCGGCAGCGGAATAGCCGAAGCAGAGCTCTGCCGGGTGATGGAACCCTTTGTTCAGGGCGAAACCGGATATCAAAAGAAAGCTCAGGGTACCGGACTCGGACTTACCATCGTCGCCCGGCTGACAGAATTGATGGGCGGCGCCTTTTCTATCGATAGCACCCCCGGCGAGGGCACCCGGGCACGCTTTAGCCTCCCCCTGGCGGAGGTCGAGGAGCCAACGCCCCGGGAAGCAACCCGGCGCCCCGAGACCGCGGTTCGGGAGCCCCCAGGAAATAGCCGGGTACTCCTCGTTGAGGACAACGCGATCAATCGCCTCGCCCTCTCGAAAGAGCTCGAGAACCGGGGCTACGCCGTGGGTCTCGCTCAGAACGGTCTCGAGGCAATCGAGCGTTTGCGCGACCAGGAGTTCGACCTTGTTCTTATGGACATCCAGATGCCGGTTATGGACGGTCTTGAGTGCACAAGGAGAATTCGCAAAGGCGAGACCGAAGCGCCCCGAGATATCCCGATAATCGCGCTTACCGGATACGCCATGGCAACAGACCGGGCCATCTTCGAAGCAGCGGGCGTCGACGGGCAGATCTCCAAACCGATCGATTACGGGTCCCTGGAGCGACAACTCGAGGCAATCCTCGATGGCGCCGAGGAACACGATTAAGAGCCCTGGGACGCCGGCTCGGCGGGGCTCAAGGCTCCGGCCGCCGGCGAAGGACCCCTACTCGCTGATAACCAGCTCGTAGGGCCCTTCGGCGTCTTCCCAGTAGCCCTGGACCACGACCGTGTATCGCCCCGTCTGGTCGAGCTCCCGGCTTATTCGGGAGTCGGTGCCGGCGCCGTAGTCGTCGTTTTCGGCCATCACGAATCCCTCGGGGCCCTCGAGCATCAGGTAGGTGTCGAAGGCGCCGGAGGTTAGGTCGATGGTGACGTACTGTCCCGCCCGGCCGTCGAAACTGTGCCGCCGGAAGCGCCGTCCTTCCGAGTCCCGGGGCGCCGTCGCGTCGAGATCCCCTGCGAAACGCGCAAGGAGCTCGACCTCTCCCCCCGCACGGTAGGAGATGGTGTAGAGGCCCGTACCGCTGCCGGAGAAGCTCGTGGCGTAGACCTCATAGACGCCGGTCTCCGGGGCGACCACGTCGAGGAGCGAGTCCGTGCTGCCGGCGAAGCCGTCGTCGTTAACGTATTCCTGCCCCGCCGGTCCTATGACGGTAAGGTAGGTGTCGAAGAAATCCGAGCTCATCTCCAAGACGATACGGTGGTTCGCCAGGGCCCGGACGGTGAAGCGCTGTTCGAGCGTCGAGTCTGCCGCTGCCGATCCCGCCAGAAGAGCGGTAACCTCGTCGCCGTTTTCCAGGAGTTGGCCGTCGACTACATCGTCTACGTTTCCGTCGAGGACGAACTCTGTGACGGTTAGCGTGTAGCGTCCCGCCTCTTCGGCGCCGAAGGCCGAGACTTCGATCTCGACGGCCTCGTCCCGGCTAAAGGTGTACATCAACCGCGAATCCGTAATGCCGGGCTCCCGGTCATCGTTCTGAACCGTGAATCCGGATGCTTCCCGGAGGGTCAGGTAGCTGTCGAAGTCGCCGGAGCTGACCTCGACGACGACCATATCGCCGGTACCACCGAATAGAGAGTAGACATCCATGCCTCCGGAGTCCGAGTCCAAAGTGGCGCGGATGGTCTGCCCCACCCGGACTTGCTCCGGAGGCGCGGTTTCTTCCACCAGAATCGTGTAGTCGCCGTAGCTATTCGGAGCAAAGGTAGTCGCACCGAGCTGGAGGAGCATCTCTTCGGTGGCGGTGACGTTTATGCCTGCGTCGGAGTCGCGAAAGTCGTCGTTGAACCGCTCGGTGCCGTCCGGGTAGCGAATAAGCAGGTAGGTATCGAGGGAGGGTGACTCCATTGTGATAAAGAGTCGCTGCCCCGGAGAGACTGCCAAGGGATACCAGTCGACGGCCCGCTGGTCGGGAAGGTGCTCGTCGCTGCCCTCGAGGACCCCGGGCTGCACCGAACCGGCGCGTACGGTTGGCTCCGCCGGAAAGAGCCGGACCCGCAGGCTGTAGGCCCCTTCTGCGGACCGGTCCTCCGGGAGGGTGGTAACACCTATGCGTACGACCTCCCGGCGAAGATACTGGGTCGCAGCCTCGGCGCTGAACCGGGATCCTGCGTGTTCCACCGGCTCTCCGGGTCCGTCGAGTATTACCGCCGGTGTAAAGTCGGCGGATACGACATGGACAACCAGGCGTTGGCCCCGGGGAACCGAAACGTCGTACCAGTCGACGAAACGACCGTCGTCGTATCGGCTATCTCCGAACCGCACCTCCCCCTCTTCGGAAAGAACGACATCCTGTCCGAGGACGCCGGTCACCGGAATAAGCAGAAGCGACAGAAACAGTAAGACTCGTGGGTTCATGGATTTCCTCTCCTCTGGGGCTCGGCTACCGGGAGTATATCACGATCAATCTCCACTTTCCGAGACGCCCCGGAGTCACTACTTTACCTCTGATGGGCAACTCGATAATAAGCGTCGAACACTTGTACAAGAGCTACGGAGAGTTGAAGGCGGTCTCGGACCTCTCCTTTGAGGTAGAGGCGTCGACCTGCTACGCCTTTCTCGGGCCGAACGGAGCCGGTAAGAGCACGATGATGCGAACCCTCTACGGTAAGGCGATCCCGGACGCGAATCCCGAAACGCACATGCGGGTCTTGGGTTTCGACCCCCGGTCCCAGGAGCTCGAGGTGAAGAGCCGTTGCGGTGTCGTTCCCCAGGACAACAGCCTCGACGTCGAACTGAATGTAGAGGACAACCTCAAGATATTCGCCCGCCTCTACGGGCTGCCCCGACGTTACGCAGCCGACCGGATCGACTACCTCCTCGACTTCATGGAGCTCGGCGAAAAGCGCAAAGCCCGGGTCCGGGAGCTCTCCGGAGGGATGCAACGACGGCTCATAATCGCCCGGGGCCTCATAAATAGCCCGGCCCTCCTCATCCTGGACGAGCCGACGACGGGGCTCGACCCGCAGGTTCGTCACCTTATCTGGGACAAGCTTCGCAGCCTAATGCGGGAGGGGGTCACCGTCCTACTGACGACCCACTACATGGACGAGGCCTTCCAGATCTCCGACAAGCTCTTGATTATGGACAAGGGGAAAAAGGTCCTCGAAGGGCATCCCGGGAGCCTTCTCGAGGCCCACATGGAACGCCACGTCCTCGAGCTCTTTCGCCCGGAGCTCGAAGTGGAAATCGGTGTGGACCCAGAAGGCAACGGTGACGCAGGCTTTCGGCGGGAAGCGTCGAGCCAGCGGGTGCTCTACTACGCCGACGAAGCCGAGGCACTCCAGCGGCTCACTGAGAAACTACGGCCAGGGGACTACTTCCTCCGCCCGGCCAACCTCGAAGATCTTTTCCTCAAGACAACCGGGAGGCATCTGAATGAGGTCCAGTAGCACGGAGGCCGGAGCCGGCCCCCGAAGCGGAGCCGGCCCCCGAGGGGGGACCGGTCCCCGGGGCGAGAGCCCCATCTTCCCGACGCCGGGGCTGCGGCGACGCCTCGGAAGCGTTTGGTTCCGGCACTTGCGGGTCTACAGCCAGAACCTGTTGAGCAACGCGGTGCCCCCCTTCCTCGAGCCGCTCATCTTTCTGGTGGGCCTCGGGCTCGGTCTCGGGAGGTACGTCGACAGCATGGCGGGGCTCCCCTACGTCGAGTACCTGGCCGCCGGCCTAATGATGACCGCTTCGATGTTTACCGCGAGCTTCGAGTGCACCTTCGGGACCTACATCCGGATGGAGTTCGACAAGGCCTACGACGGCATGCTGGGGGCTCCGATCAGCGCCCGGGACCTTCTGGTCGGGGAAATTCTCTGGGCCGGGGCGACGAAGGGTTTTGCCTTTAGCGCCTCGGTACTCCTGGTGACCGCCGCCTTCGGCGTGGTCTCACTGTCGCAGTACTGGATCGCCCCCTTTATCGGCGCCCTTACCGGCCTGATGTTCGCGGTTCTCGGCTTTTTGGTAACCTCCGTCGTAAAGAACATCAACCAGTTCAACTTCTTCTTCTCGGCCTTCATCTCTCCGATGTTCTTCTTTGCCGGGGTCGTCTTTCCCCTGGAGAACCTTCCGGCGGTGGTCCGGCCGGTGGCGGAGGTGCTGCCGTTGACCCACACGGTACGGATGCTTCGTATGTTTACCGGTAGCGAGGCGGTGGACCTTCGGATACTTGGGTGGGACGCCCTCTACGTGGTGCTCTTGATCTTTCTGGTGGGCGCCTGGGGAATCAAACGGTTGACGAAAAAGCTTATCGACTAGGCCTTTATATTCGCCCGCCGGACGGCCTTCCCCGAGAGCTTGTAACCCTTCGCCCGGTAGTTCGACACCCGGTACTCCTCCAGCGGAAACTCCTCGGTGGTAACCCGCATCCTCGGCTTCTTTACGTAGTCGAGGCGGACGGTTCCCTTTTTCCGGGTCGAAAAGGCGAGGACCTTGCCCCCGGCGGGTACCAGGTCGTAGCTCTTCTTGAGGATAAAGCCCTCGATGGTAAAGCGTTTGAGGTAGGTATCTCCCTCGGCGTTCCGATAGACCAGGCTGAAGTGGACGCCTGAGAGCTTCTCCTTGTCCGCGAGGACGCAGGCCAGGATGTTTCCGACGTACTCCTTTTCCGGGACGTCTGAGGCGTAGAATACGCCGTCTTCCTTTATCACGACGATCCGGTCGTACTCGCTCACGGCGAAGAGCTCGTCCCCGGTTTCGATGCCGTACCCGAGGTATTCGCCGTCGTAGCGCAGCTTCAGCGCCCGGGTGGCGGCGTCCCGGACGTCGGTCTTCTCGAAGCTTATGAGCTTTGCCTTCCGCTCCCGGCCGGCGCCGTAGCGCTCGAGGACGCCGTCGAGGTAGCCGACGGCGTACTTCGGGACGT
>CAZLDK010000105.1:0-10029 GCA_964558285.1 uncultured Spirochaetaceae bacterium
AACACTATCACGGCGAACTGCAAGAGCATGCCACCGCCTTGGCACAAGACAACGCGCAAGGCTATGCCGTTGGCGTTACCCTTAACTGCACCGACCTGCAAGGCAGGAAAGCTGAGAACATCGTCGGTATCCGGGCAATCTTTCGAGACCGTGACCGACCAGGACTGCCGGAACTACCGGAGCAGCCGCACATCGTTGTCGAGACATCCCCTGGAAGATTCCAAGATATCATTCTCGTTGACGGCATCGACGTAGACGAGTGGCCGGCCATTCAAGAGCGAGTGATTCGTGACTATGGCTCCGATCCGAACGCCAAGGCAAGAACGCAGGTGGTGCGGGTGCCGGGGTTCTATCACCAGAAGGGGGGGCCATTCATGGTGCGGATCGTCTCTGAGTCTGGAGCGCCTCCCCTGTCACGCGAAGAGGTATTGAAACTGTACCCGCCGGTCGAGAAACGCGAACGACCCAAACCGAGCGGAGAGCGGAAAGCAGATATCGACCGAGCCGAGGTTGTTGACGCGCTGTCTCACATAAACCCGGACTGTGATTACGGCGAGTGGTTCCGTATTGGCATGGCACTGCATGATGCCTTTGGGGGTGGAGCCGATGGTCTTGATATATGGGAAGAATGGAGCAAGCCGGGAGCAAAGTATCTGGAAGGCGATTGCGCATACAAATATTCCACCTTCGACATGGACGGAGGCGTGACTATTGCCACTGTGTTTAAGCTGGCGAAAGACGCCGGGTGCGAGATTATCGGTACCGCGTCTCCCCGGAATCGACAGTACTTAGAAGCCATCGGAGTCCATCAGGTGGTCGACTACCATGATCCGAAGTGGGAAGAGAAGGTGGATTTTGTCGACGCGGTCTTGGATCCCATCGGGGGCGAAACCCGGGAGCGTTCCCTGTCGGTCTTGGCGCGTCACGGAATCCTGGTTGCCCTTACCTCTGACGCCCGGAACGTCTCGTCCCAGCGGGTCAAATGGATGTTGGTAAAGCCCCAGGAGCGGCACCTCGCGGATCTGATGTCCCGGCTGGAGTCGGGGAAGCTGCGCGTGACGGTAACTACCGTCACCGGATTTGAAGGCATCGCCCAGGCCCACGTGATGAGCCAGAGCGGCCACGTCCGGGGTAAGGTCGTCGTCGAGCTCTAGAGTCTAGAGAATTCCGACCGCTTTTGCCGCTTCCTCCGACACCTCGAGAATCTTGTCCAAGTCCCCGTCCTCATGAATGGCCATGTAGGAGGTCCTGACCAGAGCGCGGTTCGGCGGAACCGCCGGGCTGACTACCGGGTTGACGTAAACCCCGTGCTCGTAGAGGTAGTTCCAGAAGTAGAAGGTCTTCTCGTCGTCACCGATTATCAGGGGGATGACCGCGGTTTCCGTTGTCCCGATGTCGAAGCCGATCTGTGTGAAGCCTGCGTGCATCTTGGCGGCAATCTGCTGGAGTCGCTGAACCCGCTCGGGCTCGTGTTCGATAATGTCGAGGGCCTTCATCGCCGCCGCGAGGTTCGCCGGGGGCATGCTCGCGCTAAAGATGAGGGATCGGGCGTGGTGTTTGATAAAGTCGATTACCACAGCGTCTCCCGCGACGAAGCCTCCGATGGAGCCGAAGGACTTGGAAAAGGTACACATCACCAGGTCTGCCAAGGAAGAATCGTCGTAGTGCTCGAGGGTTCCCCGCCCCGTCTCGCCGACGACGCCGATTGCGTGGGCCTCGTCCAAGTAGATGCGGGCGTTGTACCGGTCGGTAATGCGACGGATCTCCGGTAACCGGGCGATATCTCCCTCCATGCTAAAGACTCCGTCGGTGACCAGAAGAATCGAGTCTTCATCGGGAATTCCGTCGAGGATCTCCTCCAACTGCTCCATATTGTTGTGCTTAAAGCGATGTATCTGGGCACCGGTGTGCATCCCTTGGCTCAAGAAAATGCCGTCCATAATCGACGCATGGTTCAACTTGTCGGTAATGATGTGGTCGCCCTTGCCAACCAGCGCCGAAATGGCCCCGAGGTTCGTCTGGTAGCCCGTCGTGAAGCAGAGGGCGCTTTCCCGACCAGTGAAGGCCGCCAGACGCTCCTCGAGCTCCTCGTGGAGCTTGAGGGTCCCATTCATAAAGCGGGAACCGGAACAGCTGGTACCGTAGGTAACAATTGCCTCCTTGGCCGCCTCCCGCACCCGGGGATCGAGGGATAAGCCGAGGTAGTTATTGGACCCCGCCATAATTAGTTCGTGACCTTCGGAGACGACGCGACTGCCGCGGTACGCCTCTATCGGGCGAAAATAGGGATAGAGTCCCCGCTCCCGGAAGGCCCGGGCCGTCGTAAAGGCGGAACACTTTTCAAAAACGTCGCCGTTGGTCTGGGTGATGTCGTGCTCTGTTGTACTCATTGTTAAGTCCTATCCCCCGAAAAGGGGGTTGGTCGTAAAAATAGGGCAATCAATACGTTAAGTGTAATTCTTTTATGCACTACGCAGCAACGTAGGCGCTAGAACACGCCGTTTTGCCGGTAGTATGCGATGGTACGGCGTATCCCCGACTGAAGGTCGATCTTCGGGCTCTCTCCGGTGGTACTCCGCAGTTTGTCCGCCGTACAGCTCCAGGCCGGCTGGACCGCCTCGATAACCTTCTGAAGATTGAAGAATGCCGGCCTCTTCGTTAGCCTCTGGACTCCCGTGGCGACGAGGGCCGCTAGGAGCACCACGGTCTTCGGAAGCGGAATGCGAAGGGTCCGTTTCCCCAGCGCCGCCGCTATCGCCTTCTGGAAGGCATCGACGGTGAGGATCGGCGGATCCGCGGCGTAGTAGATTTCTCCGGAGGGCGTCGAGGTGTCACCCACCGCCACCATCGCCTGAACCAGGTTGTCGACGTAGATGAGGCTCAGTTCGGTGTCCCGGCCCAGGTAGCCGACACGGAGGCCCCGGGACACTGCCCGGAAGATCGAGGCGAATCCAGGATCCCGGGGTCCGTAGACCGCCGCCGGCCGGAGGATCGCGGACCAGAGGCTGTCTCGGTACTCGAGGATGTACTCTTCGGCTGCCAGCTTGCTCCTGCCGTAGTGCGTTATCGGTCGCACCGGGTCTCCTTCGGTGCGGGGGTGCGCCGGCGGATTCGGCCCCCCGGCGGCCAGGGAGCTGGCAAAGACCAACCGCGGAGGGGCAGTCCCCTGGCTATCCACCAGGGCGTTTACCAGGTTAACCGTGCCGTCGAAGTTGGTCCGGAAGTAGCCGATCTTGTCGACGGCGATAACCGTTCCCGCGAGGTGGTAGACCACCTCGGCGCCTTCGACGCCGCGGCTCAACGCCCCGGGGTCGCTCAAGTCTCCGTCGACCACTTCGAGCCTGTCGTCGTACCCGGCGCAAAGCTCGGCTATCAGGTCGCCCCGTTCCCCGGCATGCCGAATGAGACACCGGACCCGCCATCCGCGAGACAGGAGCTCGCGTACCAGGTGGAAGCCGATAAAGCCCGTTGCGCCGGTTACGAAGGCTACCATGCCGTTTCCTTAAAGACTCTTCTCGTAGATCCGGTAGGTCTTGTAGATCCAACCCCCGGCCTTCTCGAGGGGGTTGCGGATCGCGTAGTTGTCCTCCAGGATCCAGGACATCTCCGAGGAGTGGTATCCCCTCTCCGGCCCCCGTTTAAACGCCTCGTAGTAGAGTACCGTGTCGATCCCCGATCCGCGGTACTTCTGCATAACTCCCAGGGCGAGGGTCCGGACGTGCGTTATTTTTTTGAGCTCTAGAAGCATCCGAATAAGCCCGAAGGGAAAGAGGCGGCCCTTTGCCAGTTTGATCGCTTGGTTGGCGTCGGGGACCGAGAGGGCGAATCCCGCGAGGTCCCCGTCGACGAAGGCAAAGAATATCAACTCGGGATCGACGATGGTCTTGAGGTCCTTGGCCAGGTGGCGAAATTCCTCCTCTGTCATCGGAACCGCGGACCAGTTCTCGTACCACGCCTCGTTGTAGACCGTCATCGCGAGCTCGACGTCCCGTTCGAAGTTCTTCATGTCGATAGACCGGACGGTGACGTTTTTTCTCTTTTTGACCAGCTCGACGCCCCGCTGGAGGCGCTCGGGTATTCCCCCGGCGTCGTCGACCCAGTAGGCGTAGAGATCCTTCGCCTTCCGGTATCCGCAGGCCTCGATTAGATCCGCGTAGTACGGCGGATTATGGGTCATCATGATCGCCGGAGAGCTGTCGAAGCCGTCGATCAACAGCCCCAACTCCTCGTTGCTCGACCAGCTAAAGGGGCCCCGGACGACATCGCAGCCCCGCTCCTTCAGAAGCTCCTCGGCATGGTCGAAGAGGGCCTGCGCCACCTCCTGGTCGTTTTCGCATTCGAAGAAGCCGAAGGAGCCGACCGCTTCCTTCCACCGCTCGTTGTACCGGTGGTTGATGTGTACCGCCATGCGCCCCGCCGGTTTGCCGTCCCGGGTGGCCAAGAGGAGCACCGACCAGGCGTGCTGGTGATAGGGGTGCTTCGCCGGATCGAGAAGCGTCTTAAGGTCGACGTTGAGGGGTTGGACCCAGTAAGGGTCCTCGGCGTAGATCTTCTTCGGCAGGGCGATAAAGTCCTTTAGGAGAGGGCTCGGCGCCTCGAACTCCAGGATCTCGATCTGGGATTCGGTTTCGGTGGCTCGCATGGTCTTTATAGTACGCGATCCGGGGCACCCCGCCAACGGGCCTCTTGCACTGTCCCCTTGCATCGGGGGCCCGCGCCGGAAAAGAATAGAAGGGTGGAAGCTCTATTCGATCTCGACCCGGCGCGCGTCGCTCTTCTGTCCGAAGAAGACAAGGACAGCGCCATCACGACCCTGGTGCGCCTCGTTGTCGACAGCATTCCGGGTATCGATCAGGAAGGCCTCTTGGAGGCCGTTCGCTCCCGGGAGTCGCAGATCACGTCTCGGGTTGCTTCGGGGATCGCCGTGCCCCACGCCGTGCTTCCGGAGATCGACGGCGCCCACGTGGCGCTGGGGCTGAGTAGCGAGGGAATTACCTGGGACGCGGCGGATGACTCCCAGGTTCATCTTGTCGTCCTCCTCGCGAGCAACGAGGAGCAGCACCTCCGGCAGCTTACCGCGGTGGCCCGGGCCTTGAAGGACGAGGGCTTTGTTCGCTCCCTTCTCCAGGCGAAGGACAAGGAGGACCTTATCCGACGCCTCCGGGAGGGGCACCTTCAGGTGCCTACCAAGCTCGCGCTTTCCGACGAAGCGGTTTCCCGGGGTGTCCTGGAGGCAGCCTTTTCGCTCTCGGAGCGCATCGAAAACTCCCGGGTTGTCGTCCACAGCGACGCAATCGCCCGGGGAGAGGATCTTAAACGGCTAATCGAGGGGTACTCGGTTGTCGTCGCGGGACACACCCAATCCGATGGCGAGACTCTCGGGAGCTTTACCGTGCCCTTCCAAGGGCTCCGGCGGCCGGTGCAGCTCCACCTGGATCTATTGTATCTGGCCTCCCGGGGACACCTCGCCGGCGTCGGGTTCTCGGTCAGCGTCTACGGGGAGCCGGGGTCCAACCGCCTAGACGCCATCCGACTTATGCCGGTAGAGACCCGCCTCTCCCTCGCCGGGGCCTTGAGCCGGGCGGCCCTTCCCGACGACCTTGACGAGCACGTGCTAACCAGGACGGTGCAGCTTGTGTCTGAACTGGCCGCCGAGGGGCGGGAAGGGAAGGCGGTCGGGACGCTCTTCGTCGTCGGGGATACGGAAGCCGTTATGTCCCACATCGAGCAGTTGATAGCGAATCCCTTTCGGGGCATCGAGGAACGGGAGCGGAACATCCTCGACCCGAGCCTCGAGGAGTCGATCAAGGAATACGCCAAGATCGACGGCGCCTTTATCGTCCGGGGAGACGGCGTTATCGTCGCCGCCGGGGCCTACCTGGTCGGGAGACCGCCGAAGGGGGAGCTCCACCCCGGTCTCGGGGCCCGCCACGCGGCGGCCTTGGGGATGACCGCCCTTACCAACGCGGTGGTGCTGGTTCTCTCGGAGTCGACCCGGACCGTCTCGGTCTTCCACGCCGGGCAGCGGGTGACGACCCTATAGCCTCCCGGCGAAGGCCACCGCAATCTCCGCGGCAGCCCGGGCGTTGCTCCTTACCAGAGCAATGTTGGTCTCGAGGCTCCGGCCGTCGGTCAGCTCGACGATGCGCCCGAGGAGAAAGGGGGTTACATCCTTCCCGGTAATCCCCTTCCGGTCCGCTTCCGCGACTGCGGTATCTATTGCCTTGTTGATAAACTCCGGCGCTAAGGCCGCCGATTCGGGTACCGGGTTTGCCACCAGGACCCCGCCGCCGAGACCCGAATCCCAGCGGCCCCGGAGGATCGCCGCGACCTCCTCGGGGCCGTCGACCCGGTCGGTGACCGGGAAGCCGCTGTCCCGGGTGTAGAAGGCGGGGAAGGCGTCGGTGCCGTACCCGAGGACCGGGACCCCGAGGGTCTCCAGGTATTCCAGTGTCTTTCCGATATCCAGAATCGACTTGACCCCGGCGCTCACCACCGCGACGGGGGTCCGGGCGAGCTCGTAGAGATCCGCCGAGATGTCCATGGTTTGGGAGGCGCCGCGGTGCACCCCGCCGGTGCCTCCGGTTGCGAAAAGACGGATCCCCGCCCAGTCGGCGCCGATCATGGTCGTGGCTACGGTGGTCGCTGCGGTCTGCCGCCGGGCGAAGACCGAGGCAAGATCCCGACGGCTGGCCTTACGGACCCCTTCCGCCTTCGCCAGGTACTCGAGCTCTTTGTCGTCGAGGCCGACGCGGAAGCGCCCGTCGATTATCGCCACGGTCGCGGGCACCGCGCCGGCGCTTCTGACATCCTCTTCGACCTGTCGCGCGGTCTCCAGGTTTCGGGGGAAGGGCATGCCGTGGGAGATTATCGTCGACTCCAGAGCCACGACGGGGCGGCGAGCCTCCAGCGCCTCGGCAACGTTTTCTGCAACGACGAGATAGTCGGTTCTGTCGGTTGGTTCCTTGCTCATGACTTGTTCCTCTTGGATGTCTACGCAGGCTCGAGGGTCGAAGACTTGCTCGCGACGACCCGAGCCGCAACGCGTACCCCCTCGTCGAGGGCCTCTTCTATGCCCCGGCCCCGGAAGAGGGCTGCAGCGAACCCGGAGACGAAGGCGTCGCCGGCGCCGGTCGCGTCTACCTGTTCCGCCGAGACCGCTGCTACCTCGGTAACCTTCCCGGTTTCGTGGTCGGTCCAGAGAAGGCCCCGGCTTCCCCGGGTAAGGATGGTGTGCTCCGGGCGAAGACCGCCGGTGCGCGTTCCTCCGGGCGTCCCCAAGCCGCAATGGGGAAGCTCTTCCTCGTTGGGGGTAAGGGCGAAGAGCCGCCCGGTAAGCCCCCGAAGGCGCTCGGCTTTTCGGTTGCTCACAGGGTCGATTATCAACGGGACCTCGGCCGATTCGCAGAGAGAGATAATCTGCTGCAGCGCCTCCGCCGAGAGGTTGGTTTCGGTGACGGCGAGGCTTGCGCCGGCTATCGCCTCTCGGTGTTCCTCTAAGTACTCGGCACCGAGGCACTCGATGGCCGAGAGATCCGCAGCGGCTACCTCCAAATCCCCCTTCTGGTCGAGAAAGGCGATGTAGATTCCGCCCTGGGTGTTCTGCAATCGGCGGACGCCCCGGATATCGACCCCGGCTTCCTCTGCTTTCCGGAGAGGGTACGCGGACAGGGGGTCGTCTCCCGTGACGCCGAAGAGGCGCACCGGGGCGCCGAGGAGCGCGATGTTGGCGGCAATATTGCGGCCGACGCCGCCGGCGGCCGGCCCCACCCTGCTCGGTGTAGAGGTCCGGGGATCGAAGCCGTCGGAGAGGGGAGTCGCGTGGAGGTCGAGACTGATGCCTCCGACTACCGCGACGTACCCTTGCGAGTCCATGGTGCTATTCTACCGCCGACCGTCGGTCGTGTAACGCGCTTCGATGGCCTCGACGTTCTTGATGCTCTTCCGAATCCAGTCAAGGTAGATCTGCTGTCGGGATTCCTCCGGCAGCGCCCAATCGATGGTCGAGCTCCGGAGGCGGCGGGTCAGTTCTTGCAGGCAGAGGGCCACCGAAACCGAGATGTTGAAGCTTTCGACGAAACCGTGCATCGGTATCCAGAGCGCCTCGTCGGCCCCGGCGATTGTCTCCGGCGTCAATCCGGAGATCTCGGTGCCGAAGAGCAGGGCGACGGGGCCCGCCTCGAGGTCTAACTCCCCGAGGGGCACGGCGTCCTCCCGCCGGGCGGTGGCGACGGTGCGGTAGCCGGCGTTCCGAAGGGCCTCGAGAACCGTTTTCGGCTCCGACTCGGGACCCCGGTGGCGGTGGAGGGTCAGCCACTGGGAAGTTCCCAGCTCGATGTCCGGGTTGGTCCGGTAGCGGTTCTTCCGCTCGACTATGTGGACGTCCTGGATTCCGAAGGCGTCGCAACTCCGGAGCACCGCGCTGCCGTTGTGGGGCTGGTAGAGGTCTTCGAGGACCACCGCCAGGTACCGGGTCCGGTCGGAGAGCACTTCCTGCATTCGCCGGCGACGCCGTTCGGTGACAAACTCCGATAAATAGGTAAGCAGGTCCGGGTCCGAACCCACCCTCGCTATTCCGTCTCGGTCTTCTTTTTGGTCTTCTTCTCTTCTTTCGGCTGTTCCTCGTCCTCTTCCTTGGGCTCTTCCTTAAGGCCGCTCTGGAACTCTTTCTTTGCCTGTCCGAGGGAGCGGGCAAACTTCGGCACCGCGGAGGCGCCAAAGAGCACCAGCCCCGCCGCTACGATTACGACAATTTCCGTCGTTCCGATCATCTATGTATCCTCCGTACTGTTTTCATCCGTCGATTCCGGTTCCGGAATCGGATCTTTTTTCTCGGGTTTCTGCCGGGGCTTCGCTTCGGGGGCGTCCATTCGCTCGAGGTCCCGGGCCATAGACTGCAAGTCCGAGTTTACGGCTCTTGAGAACTTTCTTACTTCGCGCACGATACTGCCGAACTTCCTCATGATCTTGGGGAGATCTTCCGGTTTCATAAAGAGAAAGACGACAACGGCGACTATGCCGATTTCCACCCAACCGACTCCGAACATCCTAAGCTTCTCCGAAATGGAAGATTCGGGCAATAAGGATGGTCCCGAAAAAGAGCAGGACCAGGGGCACCGCCACTATCAACTGAGAGATAAAGTCCGGCGGCGTAAAGAGGGCCGAGAGGGGAAAGACCGCCATTACCACGTAGCGCCACGCCTTGAGGAGCGCCCGCCGCTTGAGGACGTTGAGTATCATAAGAATTTCGAGCAACACGGGCACTTGCACCAACAGGATGAGCAAGAAGAGCAGCTGCAGGACGTAGAAGATGTTCTTTCCGTACCCGAGGAGAATACCGACCTGATCGGGAATAAACCCCATCCCCGTTAGAAAGCGGACGGAGATGGGGATCATATGAAAGTAGCCGTAGTAGAACGCGAACACCGCCAGCAAGAAGCTCGCCGCCAGGGTGCCGCCGACGATGCGCTTTTCCCGTGGAAGAAGCCCCGGGAACACGAAGGCGACGACGTTGAAGAGGTGTATCGGGAGCGACAGCACCGTTCCGGCGATTACCGACAACTTCATCTTTACCGCGAAGCCCTCGAATATGGTGCTGACGAACATGGTACTGTCCAGTGTCTGCTCGAGGTTCTCGAAGGGCTCGGCGAAAAAAGCGAAGATCCAATTGAAGAAGACGAAACCGACGACGGCCCCGAGAAGTACCGCGGTTGCGGACACGATAATCCTTCTTCTGAGCTCTTTGAGGTGTTCGACGAAGGTCGCTTCTGTTGCCAAGTAAGGGGTCTCCCGCCACAGCGGCTCCGTCATGGGAGGTCCGCCGATCGCAGCGCATGCTACCATATCCGGCCCCTCTTATCCAATCCGGGGCGACGCCCCGCGTTCCTCGCCTCGGACCAACCTGGAATTTGATCGCCGGTGTGCTACTATGTGACCCGGAGGAGCCGCCATGAAGCTACTGCGCATTCTCGGAGTCGTTCTCGCCATCTCGCTCTTCGCCGGCTGCGAAGTCTGGATCTCTTTTTGGGG
>CAZLDK010000106.1:0-7424 GCA_964558285.1 uncultured Spirochaetaceae bacterium
CCGGAGGGTTTCTCTACGACCGCCACCTCGTCGACGGGCTCCGGAACCGGGGCCACTCGGTCACTCTCTTCGGTCAGGCCGAGGGGCCCTATCTCCGGCAGCTCTGCCGCGGTTTCTTCCCCGAGGGGGCACTAGTCGACGCTACGGCGGATCTCGAGATCCTTCTGGAGGACGAGCTCAACCACCCGAGCCTCCTCGGCACAAACCGGGCCCTTCGGAGACGACGGCTCCGGGGCCTATCTTCACCGAGAATCGTCGCGATCGTGCACCATCTGCGAAGCAGCGAGTCCGGCTTTTGGCTCCGCCGTGCTACGGCTCGGGCCCTCGAGCGTCGGTTTCTCCGGAGCGTGGACGCCGCGGTGTACAACAGCCGGACAACCGAGACGACGGTCCGGGAGCTTCTCGAAGGAGCCCCCTCGGGGGGCACCTTTCCCGGCGTGGTGGCGCCTCCCGGCGTCGGAAACCCGGTCCCGGCGGCGGGCGGCACCGCGGCCGCAAGCGGCACCCCGGCGGCGGGCGACACCGCGGCGGCAAGCGGCACCGCGGGCCCGGCGGATACCCCGGCCCCGGGCCTCCGTCTCCTCTTCGTTGGCAACGTCATTCCCAGAAAGGGGCTTCTTCCCCTGATCCGGGCAATCGGCGCCTTGAGTCCCGAAGACCGCCGGCAGCTCACCCTGACGATTGCCGGGGGCCTCGACGTGGACCCGCCCTACCGCCGTCGGGTCGAGGGGGCGGTTCGCCGCATCGCCGGGGAGTGCGACGTACGCCTTCTCGGCCGGGTGGAGGACGACGAGCTCCGCCGTCTCTACCGCTCCCACGACGTACTCACGGTTCCCTCGTTCTACGAAGGCTACGGCATGGTCTACGCCGAGGCGATGCGCTACGGGCTTGCGGTCCTCGCCGGTCGGGGCGGCGCCGGACCCGAAGTCGTGGAGGAGGGGCGGACGGGAATTCTTGCAGATCCCAAGGAGCCGGCGACAATTCGTCGTGCCCTCCTGCGCTTTTTGAAGGAGCCGAGCCTCGCGGCACAGATGGGCCGCAACGGCGGTCTCGCTCCCCATCGTCGATGGGAGGATACGGTTGCCCTCGTCGAATCCTTTCTCTTGGAGCAGCACTGATGGAAAACGTCTCCTTCGAGGACTACCTCGAGGCAAAACGCATCGTCGACGACCGATCGCTCAACCAACGGGTCTGGGGGCTCTTTAGAGAGGCCCTCGGCGGCGGCCAACGGAGGGTACTCGAGATCGGTGCCGGAACCGGGACGATGCTGAGTCGCCTCGATGAGTGGGGCGTCTCCGGGACCCTTGACTACACCGGAATCGAGCCGGACCCATCCCTGCGGTCGAAGGCGGAGAAGCGGCATTTCTCGGAGAGCTGGAAGGTGCGGTTCGAGGGGGACACCCTCGATACGATCACAGGCAGCTTCGACACCGTGCTCGCGAACGCGGTTCTGGACATTTTGCCGCCGGCCGAAAGCCTCGCAAAGATTAGGAGCCTTCTCGAACCTGGGGGCCTCTTTTACGCGACGATAACCTTCGACGGCCTTACCGTGTTCCAGTCGCCGGAATCGGTCGACGGGGACCAGGACGTGCTAGGAGCCTACCACCTCGCGATGGACAGTAGGATGCTGACCGGCGAGGGACACGGCGGCGCAGAGTCCGGACGACGAATACTCTCGGCATTGCCCGACGCAGGATTCGGGCTCCTGGCTGCAGGAAGCAGCGACTGGGTCATTGCGCCGGGACACGACGGCTATCTCCCGGAGGAGCGCATCCTTGTCACCTGGCTACTGGGAACCATCGATCGAGCGGTCACCGCCGTCCTCCGGGACCCACGCTTGGACGAAGAGCGCCGGCGGCGAGGGATAGAGCTTTCCACGGGGTCCCTAAGGCGATGGATCGACACCCGGGAGCATCAGCTTTCTCAGGACCGACTCGTCGTCATAGCGCATCAGCTCGATTTCTGTTGTCAAAAATTAAGTTGAATACCTTGGTCGGAATGCCTACCTTTGGGCAAACCACCTTGGAGAGGGAAACATGCGAAGAAACCCCGTCTTGAAAGTACTCTTTTTGATCGTTCTCGCCGTCTTTATAGGCTCCTGTGCTTCTGCCCCGGAGGAGACGCCGGAAGCACCGGAACGACCTGTTGCTCCGGCTCCGGAGCCCGAGCCGGAGGAAGAAGACGTCGAGGAAGTCGTCGAGATGGTCGAGGAAGAAGGCGACGTCGTTCGGGCTCAGGTCGAAGAGCTCTTTCGACAGCTGAACTCCTTCGACAACGTAACCGTTACGGTGACCGCCGACGGCGTAGACATCGCTATTGTCCGGGCTTTCGGGGCTAACAGCGACTTCATCGACGCCCGGTTGTCTCAACAGCTCAATTTGGTCGGCCAGGTGCTGAACCTTATTACCCTCGATGCGCTGGTTATCGAAGGCCACGTCGCTAACGTCGGAGACCCGGCCACCAACGCGCCGATTTCCCAGGGCCGGGCGACGAACACCGCGGAGTACCTAATCGACAACCACAACATCCCGAGCCGAGTCGTAACCACTGTCGCACGTGGCGGTGCCGACCCGATTGCCTCTAACAGGAACGAGGGGGGACGCTCCCGAAACCGCAGAGTTGTCCTCTTGATTCGAGGTACGGTCTAACGTTTCTCGGCTGGACCGAAGCTAAAGAGCTGGTCCGAGGAGCCTCGCATGCTCAGGAGCAGCCACCCGGGTGACCGCGCTACCGACGAGATCCGAATCTCGTCGAAGCGCGCCCCCGGGGCGTTCGAATCGCCCACCGCCGAGTTGCCTACGGTTTGACCCACGCCGCTGTCGTCGTCTCTAGACCCCACGGCGTCGTTTCTGTTGCTCGAGCCGGCGTCTACGCCGTTCTCAAAGAACCGCACGCCACTCTCCGCCGGGCCGCCGTCCCAGGTAACCGCCAGGTGCCACCAACTGTCCGCCGGCCAGGCAATCGCCGCTTGCTTGTACAGGTTGGTATCTGAATAGTTGACCGTTAGGGCAATTCGCCCAACCCCATCTATCCAGAGAAAGAGAGGGCCCTTCCTAAGGAGTCTTGGGCCGCTGTCTTCCAAGGGGACGACGTCCTGGAACCAGACTTCGTAGGTGAGTGGCCCGAGACCGGCGAGGCGAGACCCGTCGAGAACCACCAGAGCGTCGGTGGGTGCCTGCGCTTCGACGGCACCCCCGGCATCTCCGAGCACCCCGTCGGCGGACGCGTAGGCCGTCGCGCCACCGAACCCGTTTACGAGATGGTTTCCCCGTCCCGAGCTGTCGAGAAGAATCCCGGTCTCTGCTTCCCCCGAGCCTAGGTGCCAAACCGCGGCGAACTCTTCCCAGGTAGCCTCGCTGTCCCGCCGGCCCTCCTTGCCCAGGCTCCCAAAATAGATCCAAATCCGGGCAGGGGTTCCCGCCGGCGGTACCTGTGAGATCCGCACCCAGAGGCGGGACTCGCCCCCGGGATCCCAGACCTCGACTTCGTAGGGCAGCTCGGCCCCGGCGTCGTCGAAGAACCCGATGTCGGAAGTCCCAGACATCTTGTCGTAGGGAAAGCGATCGGGGGTCAATCGAACCAAGGCCGGGACACCCGATTGGGTAGTGGCAACCCCCGAGTTGTCGACAGTAAGCGGTATTCGATACCCCCACTCCAGGGCCGCGAGATCCGCAGTTAGCTGATCCCAGGAACCGACGTCCGTGCAACCGAGGAGTACCCAGGGCAGAAACGACAGAGCTAACCACTTTGCCACGGCGCGAAGATCGAGCATCGGGACAGATTATACCGCCTCGTTGCACAAAATCACCCGTCAAACTACGCTGGACGGAGAAATGACGGTACCGACGGCTAAGGGTTACCTCGTGTTTCTTCTTTCATTTCTCCTGCTTGCCACGGAGCAAACCGACGGCCGGGAGCCGACGCATTCCGGAGACCTCCTCGGGGCATCGATGCTTCTTTCGACGACGCCCCTCGGGCCCCAAGACGCCTACTCCAACCCGGTGGGTCTTTCCCTCTTCTACGACTCTTCCCGCTTCCTGCCGTGGAAAGCGATTCGTCTCGGGGCGACTCTATCGAGCTACCAAATGCTCCCTCGACGGAGCGAGTTCGGTTCGTCGATCATGCTACTATCGGCGCTCACCGGACGCCTCGAAACGCCGGGGCTCTTCGGCGCCCCAGGGCTCGTGTTCTCCCCCTTTGCCTCCATCGGAAGCTATCTACGGTGGTATTCCTTCCTTTCCGACGGACGATTCGCCGCCCGGCCGGCGTTTTCCCTCGGTGGCGACTTTCGGCTCTCCGTCGATTCCTCCCTGATGTACGCCGCCGGCCTCTCCTACACTGCTCTCTGGGAGGAGCGTCTCCGATCTCTCTTCGCCCTCTCCATTTCTCTGGGATACCGCTTTGACGGGTAGGGGAGGCAGTCTCGGACTCGGCATTCTCTTTTTCTTTTTCGCTTTCGGGTTATCGGCCGACGACGCCGTTCTGCTGGTGGAGACGGATCCCTTCGGCGCCCGGGTAACCATCGAGGGGCACCCGGACCGCGGACCCGCGGTGTCTCCGACGCTCTTTCGGGAGATGGCGCCGGGAAGCGTCTCGCTTCTTATCGAGAAAGACGGTTTCGAGACCGAGCGACGCACCCTCGTCCTCGAGGCGGAAGCTGTGACCCACCTTGCCCTGGAGCTGGAGCCTACTCGTTACCTGATCGCGTTTCCGGATGTAGAAGGCGTATCCATCGGTGACGCCTTCGTGACATCCCCCTATCTCCGGTTGCCATCCGGGGCTCTCGAAGTCCGCCAAGAAGAGGAACGCCTCGAACTGGTTCCGATCTATCCGCGACAGAGTTTGCTCGACGGCCTTACTCTGGCGGTCCCGGTAACGGTCGCCCTAACGGCCGTTGTCGCCGTTCTTGACTGGTCTTCCCCCCGGGAACCGGTGCCGCGGCTCTTGCCCGGGGTTGCCGTCGGTTTCGCCACCTCGGTGGGGCTCTTCGGAGCCACGGTGGCCTTACACGTGGACCGAGAGCGTTACCGGTCGAACTATCGCTTTGTCGAAGAGACCCGCACCGCCGAGAGCGCCGACGCCTTGAGGGAGCGCATCGACGCCCTCGTTATCCGGGGAGAGTTTGGCGCCGCTCAGGAGCAGGTCGAACAGTTCGTGCGGAACTATCCCGAGGACCGGCGCGTTGCCGAGCTACTCTTTCTTCGGGGTCGGCTCTTCCTTCTTTCCGGAGAAACCGACCGGGCCTACGCGGCTCTCCGATGGTTGGTCGATGACTACCCGACCCGAGAGTATCACGACCGGGCGGTAGCACTCCTCGCCGGCATCGAATCCAACCGTGGGAATCATCAACAAGCAGAGCTCTATCGAGAGCGGCGGCTCTTTCCTTCGTCGTCCCCGTAGCTCCTCGGCTCGACGTAGTCTTCCCGGTAGGTTTCGAGAATCTCGATGATTCTTTCGCGCTCCGCGACGAAGAGATCGACGATCCGGGCGTCGAAGAGGGTGTCTTTCCCGGCGGAGATTTCCGTCAGGGCAGCGTCGACGGACCATTCCGGTTTGTAGGGACGAAGGGAGACGAGGGCGTCAAAGACGTCCACCAAACCGACGATTCGACCGAAGAGGGGAATCTCTTCCCCCACGAGGCCGTAGGGGTAGCCGCTACCGTCGTACCGTTCGTGGTGGCTGAGGGCAATCTCGGCCCCGGCCTTTAAGTATTCGCTCTTCGAGCCCTTGAGAATCTCGTACGCCATCAGGGTGTGGCGCTTCATTACCTCGTATTCCTCGTCGCTGAGCCTTCCGGGCTTCAAGAGAATGCGGTCGGGGATGCCCAACTTCCCGATATCGTGGAGGGGCGCCGCGTGGCGAATAAGCGTACACCGCTCCTCGCTCTCACCGAGACGTCGGGCGAGCATCTCCGAGTAGAGGCCGACCCGGACGATGTGTGCCCCGGTTTCGGGATCCTTGTAATCGGTGGCCCTCCCGAGCACTTCGAGCGTCTCGTGCTCCCGGGCAATCACATCTTGCCGCGCCACCGTCTCCGATGTCGCGAAATCTCGCATGCGCTGGTAGGCCGTCTCGAGGCTTTCGTTCATCTGGTTGAATCGATGGGCCAAAAGGCCGACCTCGTCGTTGTATTCGACGGGGACCCGACGCGCGAAGGATCGATTCCTCGCGATTTCTTCCATTCCGACGGCTACCGTCCGTATCGGCCCGAGAATCCGGTAGGTCACCCAGAGCATTGCCAGAGCGCCGAATATCGTCGTGCCCACAAGAATCCAGAGGTGCCCCTCGAGTAGCTGTCGACTGCGGCCGTAGAGACTCGATTCCCGTTCGGCAAAAAAGACCTGCCAGCCGAAGGGCTCGAAGGGAAACGTCACCGCGACCACGCTATCTCCCCTGGGGCCCGAGACTCTTAGGAAACCCGAATACCCGTCCGCCACGGCCTGAACGGCTTCCGGCGACGTGGCGAGGGCGTCGATGTTACGGTTCTCGGCCCCGGGGCCTTCGGCAAGAACAAAGGGCTTTCCGGCGTCGTCCCGGACAAAGACTACCTCCTCGGCGCCACGAATAAGCCCCTCGGCGTAGTCGGTCGCGGCGTCCTGGGCCAGTTGCCGGTAGATGTCCGAGTCTTGAAGCCCGAGATTCGCCAGGAGGAGCCACTGGTTCTCCAGATAGTCCTTGAGCTGGGCGGTTCGATACGCAAGAAACTCCGACGCTTGCTGGTCGATCGTTCTTCGGGACGAATCGTAGGAGAGAATGGTGCCCGCCAAGCTTGCCCCGATCAAGAGGGGCAGAACCACGAGCACGGTACGAAGGTGAAGGCTTAGGCGCCGCATCTGGGGTTTTCGCATAGTTCCTTTTTTTTTATCGGTCTACTGTGATATTATCTCACGATAGCGATCTATTTTCTGGTTTTTGGCCCTCTTGATGATTCCGTTTTTGAGCAGCGGAGGTAAAAAAAGTGCCCCGGGAACTCCCGGACGACGACGTCGACGCCCGCCTTGCCAAGGCGATGGCCTCAGATACAGACGGTGGCCGTTTCGAGCCACGACGCCGCGGGTTTCTTCTACCCCTTGGCGTTATCGTTTTCGTCGTCGTCGCCCTCCTACTCCTCGTCTTCTCTCTCTCCACCACCGCCAGGGACCCCTTTGTGGCCCCGGACCTCCAAACCCGGCGCTTCATTACCACCGAATGGCGGCTTCTCGAAGAGCTGGAATCCGATCTGCAGTTCCAGCTTAGCGTCAAAGAGGCGGAGATTGCCCGGTTTCAGAAAGAGATAGAGAGTCTGAACCAGAGAAACCGCGTTCTCGAGGATGCGATCGAGTCGAGCGTTGACGGAAGACGAAAGGTGCTCGCCGACGAACGGGCAGCCACCCTCGAACGTCGCCGGAGTGAGCTCTCGGGGCAAGGGTTCTCTCCTGAGGAGG
>CAZLDK010000106.1:7434-10022 GCA_964558285.1 uncultured Spirochaetaceae bacterium
TCGAATCGAGCTGGAGGACATCGACCGCCGGCGCCTCGCATCCTACCGCAGAGACGTGGAGTCGGATTTCGGGGCGCAGATCGAAGAGGTCTTCGAAGAGCGAGAAGTCGTTCGGCGAAACCTCCTGGAGGCGCAGAACGAACGGGAAGAGTTGCTCCGGGAGCTGACCCGTACGCGCGCCGCCCTTGAAACCGAGCTAGAGACGGCGCAGGCGGCGTTCTCCGAGGAGCGCGCGCTTCTCCTCCGGGACCTCCGAGCCCTTGCGGAGGCCAAGCGCCAAGACGAGGCCACTCTCGGTGCGATCCTTGGGCTCTACGCCGCCGCTGTAGACGCCATAGACGTCGGCAACTACTCCGAAGCTCGTATGCGCCTCGACGACATCCTCTCTCTGGACACGCCCCAAGAGCGTTCCGAGGTCGACCGCGCCCTTGTCGGCCTTCTGCAGGAGGTGGTGACCCGGCGGGAAACGATCGCGGAGGAGTCGGCGGCTGAACAAGCTCGGCAAATCACCGGGCTCAACGACCGTATCCAAGGGCTCCAACGACGACTCGAAGCGGAGAGTGCTGCCCTCGAAGGGCAGCGGGAGACTCTCGCCGATCTCGATCGAAGCATCCGGGAGCTGGAGAGACGGGCTCCGGCGCCCTACCGCAGCGAAGGTGCGGCTACACCCGGCGCACTGCTCCTCGACCTTGTGGCGGCGCTGGAGGCCGAAGCAGCGGAGCAGGGTGCCAAAGTGGGCCGGAGCGAGCTGGCGCGGGAGATCGCCATTCTTGCGCGGTATCTTCGAGGAGAGCGCTTGTCGGATGCCACTGTAGCGAGGGAGGGGATTCTTGCCGCCTCGGCGGCGGACCCTGTCTTTTCCGGCGCCGCCGCCGACGTTCAAGAGCTCGGAGTCGAGGGCCTTAGTCGTCCGGAGCTTCCCCTCGGACAGAGGCGTCTCTTAGGATTCGTAGCGTCTCGGGACGGCAACCGGGTAGAGGTGGAGCTCCTGGGGTCCCTGGAGGCTCAAAGGGGGCAACGCATCTTTGTCTCGGAAGTCGCCGGTACCGTGGAGGCGGTCCTCGCCGACCGCGTCGTCGCGGTCATCGATGCCGAGGACGCCGGGGACGTTGAGTTTCGCGATCTAGTGTACGTAGAGATTCGACCCCAGTGATCGCGACTCTCCTGGCGTTTTTTTCCGCGCTTGCCTTCGGCGCCGCCGACTTCGCCGGTGGCCTTGCCTCCCGGCGCGCCGCCGCCTCGTCGGTCATCTTCTATTCACAGATACTCGGACTTGTTTTGGCGCTGTCGTTGGCGCCGCTCTTCGGAGCCGACGCCGTCGTCTCCCGGGATCTCTTCTTTGGCGCCCTTGCGGGAGTCGCCGGCGCCTTTGGGCTCTTCTTTCTTTATCGGGGTCTTGCAACCGGTTCGGTCGCAATCGTTTCGCCCACGGCGGCGATGCTCGGGGCTGTCGTTCCTCTGGTTTTCGGGCTCGTCGCCGGGGAGCGTCTTGCAACCGCCGATTGGCTCGGGATCGGTATAGCTCTTCCCGCGATTCTTCTGCTCTCCTGGGAGCCCCCGGGAGAAGACGGATCCAGGAGGGAAATCCGGAGGTCTTTCGGCATCGGAACCGTTGCTGGGATTGGGTTCGGGTTCTTCTTTATCCTGATCGCCGAGACCTCCGATGCATCCGGGCTCTGGCCCCTCGCCGCCGCACGGGTAAGCTCAATTTCCCTTCTCTTTGTCCTCGGGGCACTTCGCTCGGTGCTCCCCAGGGTTCCCCGGCGATCCTGGGGTGCTACGACCGCCGCAGGCGCCCTCGACATGGTGGCAAACGTCTTCTTTCTGCTTGCGGCCCGGAGCGGCCTTCTGACGCTTTCGGTGGTGGTAGCCTCGCTTTATCCCGGGCCCACAGTTCTTTTGGCGGCCCTCTATTTCCGAGAGCGGTTGAGGCCTATTCGGATCGTGGGATTGCTCTTGGCCCTCGGGAGCGTCGCGTTGATGAGCGTCTAAGGCGGCTTTGCCTAATCAGGGTGCCCTTCGAGGCCCTTCCCGGTGTCCTCTTCCGGCGAGGTCGCCCGGCGGATAAGGTAGCGCAGTCGTGGCTTGTGGAGGGCCTCCATGATTCGCTTTCGAACGCCCTCTCCTTGCTCCTCTTCGAGGAGCGCGAGGGTTTTCCGGGCGACCTTTCGCTTCGAGGTGGTGTCGAAGCCACATTGGCAGACCGATCGTCCGTACCCAAACTCCTGGGACAGTTCGATGATCTCCCGTTCGTCGACCCAGGCGAGGGGACGTATGACCGACTGGCGGTATCGGTCGTAGCTCATCCGGGGCAGCATCGTCGACAGCTCTCCCTTTTGGGTCAGATTCATCAGGAAGGTAGTGAGTATGTCATCCATGTGATGCCCGAGGGCGATCTTATGGAAACCGTTCGCCTCGGCGAAGCGCAAGAGCTCGGTCCGGCGCTGGGTCGAGCACCAGTAGCAGCTGAGGGACCGGCCCTCCTTCAGCCTGGAGGCGAGGCGAACCGGAATCAGGTGGAACGGCACTCCCCAGGCTGCGCACTGTTCCTTTACGAACTCCAGGGCGCTGGAGACCGAGTACTCGGT
>CAZLDK010000107.1:0-9993 GCA_964558285.1 uncultured Spirochaetaceae bacterium
GTTCGGCGATCGGGAGAAATGGCGGGATCGGTGTTCAAAACACCAATGCTGCCGACCAACAGTCTGGACGCTCCCTTGTCGTCGCCATCCATGGCTCCTCACACGGACGGCATCTAAGGAAGCGCGCGCTCCGGAGATGTGTTAGGAATGAATTCCGTTGACGGCATGGGTTTACAGCGCCACCAGATCGAGATTCTATATTTGGCCGATGGACCGGCTCAACGGCATTGAGGCCTCTGCTCCATGGACCCAGAATGAAACATGGGCGCGAAGACGAGAATAGTGGTCGGCTATACCGCCTTCACTTCAACCCGCAGGTCGAGATCTTTCTCGATGGTGTGCAACAGCGTAGAGAGGTTCTGCGTCGTTGGATTACCTCGACTGCTGAGCATCCGATGAAGGCCCTTCTCGTCGAAGCCGGTCTGCTCAGATAGCGTCTTGAACGATATGTGGGCATGGACAAGATCACGCAGCATAGAAAGCGCGGTCTGCTTGTCGCCTTCGACAAATGCGGCAATCGCCTCGGAGAACGAGGCGGCAGTAAACTCGCGATCAGCTCGCAGACGTGCGACAACGGTGTCTCGATATTCTCTGGTCAATGCCATCCCTCTACCTCTTCCGTTTCTTGTACATCGCCCATCTGTCGATGGACTTCCTGATGTCCTGAGATTGGCCACGCTTCGTGCCGCCACCGAGTAACAGGATTATCCGACCTTCGTCGATCCCGTAATACACTCGGTAGCCTGGACCAAAATCAATGCGCAGTTCCCGGACGCCCTTTCCAACGGGCTTCGAGTCTCCGAAGTTGCCGAACTCCATTCGTCGAACGTATCTGTCGATCCGGGCGGCTGGGGCAGCGTCCAGGCCGGAGAACCATTCAGCGAAGTAGGACTTCTCGCCTTCTACGTACTCAACCAGGCTGAACTGCGGCATGTGTTGGTAACCTATATCATACTATGCAAAGAATCAAGAGCTACCTCAAGTGGACGCGCCCTTTGGTCTTACCCCGAATTTGTAGACACGAGTGTGAAACACTCGGTACTACTGAAAGGGGTAGAATATGGAACACGAGAAACGGGGAACCCGGTACAGCCGGGAGTTTAGGGAGCAAGCGGTCGCGCTCGCCGACTCCGTGCATACCGAGAGCGGCACCATCGATTTCGATGTGATGCGCGATCCGGTCCTTCGCCGTGCGGCCGAGTGGACGCCGCGCGCCAGGCCGGCCGCGCCTCCATGAGGCGCTCGGTGTGCGAGTCGACCGACAGCCGCTATACGTGGCCTCGAATTCTACCGGAGGCATGTTTCCAATTGGTTCGAGTAGCCGACGATTGTTGAACCGGTCCACCCACTCAAGAGTTGCGAACTCCACTTTCACGATCAGAGCTTAGAGTCGAGACGCTGGAATACATCTCCGGCGGCTCTCGTGGGGGATCGGCCTGTGTCGTATGCGTGAATTCTGGCGCGAAGCTCAGAGTCCCACGCGTCTTCGACTTCGTCGTCGACGCCTCAATACTCCGAGCCGCTGGCCTTGCCCATTCGGCACTCGGTGCACCCGAGGACGTGGACGTGGCGCCGGGACTGCCGGTAGAACATTCGGGCGTAGAGAAAGCCGTCCGCCGGGAGCTCCCGCCGGCAGACGGGGCATATTCTTGGGTGTCTGTCGTTCGCGGGGTAGCAGTAGGGGCACCCGAACATGTGGACGAGGGCCTCTTTCGGCCGCCCACCGCTGCCGGAGCCGCCGGCAGCGGGTGCGGCGTCCCCCGAATCCTTGCTGTAGACGTGGGTGTGGACCGTCTCGCCCCGGCGGAGCATGGCGCCGCAGATCGGGCACGGTTTAAGAACCTGAAACGACTCCCGGCTTCGCCGGGCCATTCTGTTGGCCAGCTCGTAGTAGCCGCTTTTGCGAAGGTGGACGATGGTGTAGATCAGATAGCCGACTATTCCGGCTACTACAAGGAGGACGATGGTATAAATGCTGCACCCTCCGGCAGAAACTAGTTCAATGGTAACCAAAAACGCGCTACCAATCCAAGCGAACCGCCGATACTCTTAAGTATCGTGGCCACCTTGTATATTGTCGGCACGCCGATCGGAAACCTGTCGGATTTGACCCTCCGGGCTCGGGAGACCCTTTCCACCGTCGACGCCGTCTTCTGCGAAGACACCAGGCGGACCCGGAAGTTGCTCTCGAGCATCGGTGTGTCGGTCAGGACCGTCAGCTGCCGGGCCCAAAACGAATCCTCCTGCGCAGAGTACGCGGTAACGCTTCTCAAAGAGGGGCAGAACCTGGCCTTCGTGAGCGACGCCGGAACCCCCGGGGTCAGCGACCCCGGAGCCACCCTGGTCCGGGTTGTCCGGGGGGCGGGAATCCCGATCCTCCCGATTCCAGGCCCTTCGGCTATAACCGCCTTGGCGAGCGTCAGCGGGATGCCGAGCGACCGTCTTCTCTTCGGGGGCTTCCTCTCCCCGAAGGCCGGACGCCGGCGACGAGAGCTCGAGGAGCTTCTCTCCTTTAGCGGGAGCCTCGTGCTCTACGAGTCTCCCTATCGGCTTTTGAAGCTCCTCGGGGATATAGCGACCCTCGCGGGGAGCCGTCCGGTTCTTCTCGGTCGGGAAATGACCAAGATGCACGAGGAGTACCTCTCGGGAACCGCCGCCGAATTGCTGGAGATTTTGGAAAAAAGGGGTAAGATACTCGGGGAGTGCGCCGTCCTTGTCGGGTCCGGCAAAAACGGTTAATATTGAAAGAAGAGGTGTCGATACTTCAAAATGAAGCGAGGTAAGTTCCGAAGTGAGCATTGAACGGCTCGGACCCGTAGACCCAATTCAGAAGCTCAATCAAAGCGAGAAGGCCACAAAGGCGGAACGCCAGGAGGGGCGCGACACCATCTCGTTCTCCGAAGAAGCTCGGATAAAGGCGGATATGCACCGCCTCGAAGAGACTGTTCGAAGCACGAGCGATGTGCGAATGGATCGCGTCGAGGAAGTGAAGCGTCGATTGGAAGACCCGTCCTACATAGACGAACGGGTACTCGACTCGGTGGCAGATCGCATCATGGATGCGTTCGGCCTCTGATTCTACTATCCAGTCTTGAAGGGTAACGGCAGGGGAGTAACGGCCTCTGCCTTTTTTTTGCTATGAGCGACGTACAGCTATACCTGCCTTCCAAAGTGGTTTTCGGACCGGACTCGGTAAACCGCCTCGGGGCCGCGGCCGCGGAATTCGGGGACCGAGCTCTCATCGTCGCTGAGCCCGTCCTGACGGGAAAGAGCACCGCTGTTCAGACCATCCGCGACTCCCTTGCCAAGCGCTCTATTCAATCGGTGGTCCACGACGAAATGCCGAGCCGCATCGGCCCCGGCGCCATAACCAAGGCGGTTACCATGGGGCGCGCCGCCAGGGCCCAGATGGTCATCGGTGTCGGTGGCGGGAGCGTAATCTCCGCCGCAAAATGCGTCGCCGCGGGAATCGCCGGGGATGCCTCGGTCTATCAGCTTGTCTCCGGAGGTGTGGCCGCCGAGAAATCGCTTCCCTTTATCGGCCTTCCCACTTCTCTCCGGGATCCGATGCTTCTGACCAGTCGGGCCATGGTCGCCGATATCGAGACCGGTACTGCTCGGATGGTCCGTTTTGCCTCGCCACCGACGAGTTGGGCCATTATCGATCCGAAGCTCGGCTTTTCCATCTCCCGGAAGCTCACTGCGGCAATCATGATGGACATACTACTGTCGAGTATCGAGGGCTATCTCTCCGCCAAAAGCACCTTCTTCTCCGACACCCTCTTTCTCCGGGCGATAGACACGGTAAAAGAATCCGTCGACGAGCTTCTCCTCGACCCCGGGGATCGAGACTCCTCCCTCCGGGCGGCGGAAGCCGGCTTGATGATGGCGATCGGTCTTTCGGTGAGCAGCCTCGGCCCCGGAAGCGCCCTGGCGTACTCGATTCACGCCAAGTACGACGTTCCGAAGGTCTGGCTGGCCACGGTGATGCTCCCCCATCTTCTGGATTTTCACGCACAGGCAAAGCCGGCGAAGGTCGCGAAGATTGCCCGGGCCCTCGGGGAGGACATCGTCGGCATCAACAACTCCGAAGACGCGGGGCAAGCTTCTACCGTCGCCCGGCGCCTCATCGGAAAGCTCGAACTGACCGGCCGCCTCCGGGAGCTGGACGTACGCCTCGAGGACCTCTACGACATCGCAGAAGGTGCATCCCGCCTCGAGATGGTCGGCCATTCGTCGGTACCCTTCGGCCCCCAGGAGCTCCACGACCTGCTCAAGCAGGCATATTGAGCCGATCCTGAGGGACCTTCGTCCATGATTACCATCCGAAAGCTTACGACCTTACCCCGAGGGACACGGCGGAGGAAGGCGGTTCGTCTTCTTGGGGAGTTCGAGGAGCGTCTCCGGGAGGGCCGTTCGGTGGAAGCGCCCTATCTCCGGGATCTCGGCCGGATGATCGCCGCCGATAGCGAATCTTCCGAGCTCACCGGGGCCGCCGAGGTGCTCTTAGCGTCTCTGGCGCCGGCCTCAGAACCGGACCTGCGCCTCCGGCGGGTCAACGACCTTCGGCACGCCCTTCTCCGGGACCTCGGAGAGGAGCCCGGTGAGTGGGATCTTCTCGCTCCCCTCGATCGCGATACCGCAGGCCGGCGTCTCTGCCCCCCGGAGTTCAGGCCCCGGATCTACCTCGAGGACCTCCGGTCCCCCTTTAACGTGGGAGCGATTTTTCGAACCGCCGAGGCGTTCTGCGTCGAGAAAATCTACGTCTCTCCGGCGACACCATCCCCCGACGGCAGCCGCGCCCGACGTTCCTCCATGGGGTGCGTCGACCGGGTGCCCTGGGAGCGGCGCTCTTTGGCCGAGGTGGAGGCGGCCTCCGGTGCCGGGGTCGAAGTCGGCGCAGGGGCGGCCGTCTTTGCCCTCGAGACGGGAGGGCCCCCCCTCGACGATTTTGCCTTTCCCAACGACGGTCTGGTGCTCATCGGAAACGAAGAGCTCGGGCTTAGCCGGGAGGCGAGGGCCCTCGCCGGCGACCGAATCTGCTCCATTCCGATGGCCGGCGCCAAAGGGTCCTTGAACGTCGCGGTTTCGGTGGGGATCCTGCTCCACGCCTGGTGGAGCAGGAGTCGAGGCCCTAGGGGTTTAGGATAATTTCGTGGGTCAGGTTGGTGACCTGCTTGAGCATGTTCGCGACCCCGCAGTATCTATCCAGCGAGAGATTCACCGCCTTTTCGATCTTGCTCTGATCCAGGGAATCGCCGGTAAAGATGTAGCGCAGACGGATGTCGGTGTAGACCTTCGGATGGGATTCCGAGGTATCGCCGTCCACCTCTAGGACGAAGCTGTCGTAGGGCATCTGCATCTTTCCGAGGATACTTGCCACGTCCATGCCGGTGCACCCCGCCAGGGCGGATAACAGAAGCGGCTTCGGGGTCGGGCCTCGGTCCTTACCGCCGACGGAGGCGTCGGCGTCTACGGTAAAGGAGTGTCCTTGGATCTCCATCTCGAAGGCCAAGCCGTCGATATGCGTTGCTTTGGTTGTGTGAGACATACGCGTCCTTTGGGCCCTCTCCTATCGTCGGAGAGCGCGTTCGATTTCCGGTTGGTTGAACCCTACGATGATCTTTCCGTGAATGTCGATGACGGGGACCCCCATCTGGCCCGATTTCTTGACCATCTCGTCGGCTCGGCGCATATCCTTCGCCACGTTGTATTCCCGGAAAGTGATTCGGTTTTCCCTGAGATACTTCTTCGCCTTGGTGCAGTAGGTGCACGTCGGTGTCGTATAAAGCGTGACTGCCATTACAGCCCTCCTGTCGTGTTTTACATGTGGAAAATACTATATAGAATTAACAGCGTCAAGCGCGAACGGCTACACCGGCGCAGCGGCTAGGTAGCCAGCTCTTTCCTCAACGCGTCGCTGAGGCGGCCGAGAATCTTATGTAAGTGTGCTTCGTCGGCGATCTTGAAGTGGCGGAGCACCCCCGGGTCGATCTGATCGAACCCGACGTCCCCGGCCTCGTAGTGACAGATTGCGTTTGCCAGGTAGACCGCAAAGACAACTTCTCGGTGTTCCGGCGGCGCGCTCAATGGGGTGTGGTGATACTTGATAGCCTGTACCAAGGCGTCGGGAAAGTTCCACTTCTCGGCGATCATCGCGCCGATTTCCGAGTGGTTTAGTCCCGAAGCAAGGTCCTCGAAGATTTCCGGCTCGATGCCCCGATCCCGGCAGAAGTCGTCGATTTTGCCGATAAGGTCGGGGTGAACCGAGGAGAATATGATCTTTCCCATATCGTGGAGAATGCCCCCGACGTAGACGTCGTCGAGCATCTCCTTTTTGGGGCTTAGGTTTCGGGCCAGGTTGTAGGCGTAGAAGGCGGCTCGGTAGGAGTGATCCCAAAGCTGTTTGGTCTCGGTGGTTTCGTTGCCGAGGATCTTCTGGGTTCCCTGCAAAAAGAGGAGGTTCCGGAGTCCCCGGAGGCCCACCAGCTTGACCGCCTCGACGATGTTGTCGACCTTCTTTCGCAGCATGAACTGGGCGGAGTTAACCAATTTGAGCAACTCCGCGGTCAGCGCAGGGTCGGTGCTGACCTGCCGGGCGATGGACGCGATCTCGGCCTCCGGGTCCGCGAGGGTCTTCTGAAGGCTTACGATGTTTTCCGGGAACCGGGGAAGGGAGTCGACCTCCTGGACGATCCGTTGGGAGATCATGTCGAGGCTTTCGAGACGAACCTTCGACATCGGTACGGTAATTCGGGCGATCGTCTCCCCGTTTTCGCTGTCGATGTCGAAGGCGTCTTCGTCGAGGCCGATCTTCTTGAGCATCAATACCAGAATGACGATGCCCAGACCGGCCCCCTCGGAGTCGTCGAGGACCGTCGTCAACGCCTCTTCGAGGCTGTTGAAAGCCCGGGACCGGGCGATCCGGTCGAAGATTCGGATCTGCTCCTTCCGAGTGATCGACGAATTGTTCATCACGTAGAGCTGGAGATCGCGACCCTTGGCGTGAAACACGACCTTGACGTAGAGGCCCGCCTCTTTTTGCTTTTCGAGGAAGTGGTTTATGTTGTCGAGGGTCTCTTGCTTGAAGTTCTCCATGCCCTGCCGGTAGTCGGTCTCGTCGAGGAGGTCGAGCTGCTTTTCCTCGAAGTAGACGCGCTTGGTGTTGGCCTTCTTCGCGTTTACCGCAAGCTCTCGGAGGCAGTAGGCTAGAGGATCTTTTAGTCCCTCTTGGCCCATCTCTTTGAGAAAGATGCCTAGTATTTCTTCGAGGTAGACTTCCGTCTCGTGAGGGAGGGTATACGACTTTACGGAGAGGGGTATGGAGCTGCGCGCCGCCTGGAGCACTTTCTCCGCGTCGATCTTTTTAGCCATGCTGCCCTACAGTATAGTTCGACGGATTCCGTTGTCAAGAATCCGATCTCAATTACCTCCAAAGTTCTTCACGCTAAGGGCCATCTGATGGAGACGGCGTTCTATCTCGGCGTTAACGGTCCCCGCTTCGAAGGGACCCTTGGGGGTTCGCTCTCCGGCCCGTCGGCCGGTCAGAATCTCGATGCCTTCGTCGATGGTTGTGACGGCGTAGATCGCGAACCGTCCATCGGCGATCGCTTCCTGTACCTCTTTTCGCAAAACCAACCCCGAGATGTTCTGCTCGGGGATAATGACCCCTTGGTCGCCGGTCAGCTCGGTTTGGCTGCAGATATCGAAGAAGCCTTCGATCTTCTCGCTGATTCCCCCCACCGGCTGGATCTGTCCCATTTGGTTTACCGACCCGGTTACCGCGATATCTTGGCGCATCGGAACGTCGGCTATCGCCGAGAGGAGGGCGTAGACCTCCGCCGAAGAGGCCGAGTCGCCGTCGACCTCGACGTAGGACTGCTCGAAACAGAGGCTGGCCCTGACCGAGAGGGGAAAGTCCCGGGTGTATTTGGATTGGAGAAAGCCCTGGAGAATGTAGATTCCCTTATCGTGGATCTCTCCGGAGAGACCGGATTCTCGTTCGATGTTGATGATACCGTCGTCCCCCGGGGCCGTTCGAGCGGTTATCAGTACCGGTCGGGCGAAGGCGTAGAATCCCCGGTCGACTATGGCCAGGCCGTTTATCCTGCCGACGGAGCTTTCACGGACCGAGATTAAGAGCTCTCCCGAGAGGATCTGCTCGTCTATCTTCTCTTCCGGCAGGTTGTAAAGAAAGCGGCGTTCGTCCTGGGTTCTCGTTACGTCTTCCCGGGAGACCGAGGTTCCGGATCGTTGCCGGGCCCAATGGCTGGACTCCCGCATAATGTCGGCTATCTGGGAGAAGCGGGTAGTGAGCTTGTCCCGGAGCTCCGCGAGGCGGACGCTGTATTCGAGAATTGCCGCTATCGCGTCGTCGTCGAAGGGGAGGAGTGTCTCGTCGTCTTCGACCATTCGAATAAAGCGAATGTACTCCTGGGTAGTCTGTTCGGTCCTCGGCATAACGGAGTCGAACTCCGCCGGGACCTTGAACAGCTTCCCGAACTCCTCGTCCTGCATGTAGAGATAGTCGTAGAGCTGGTCGTTCCCCATTAGGATGACCTTGAGGTCCACCTTAATGGGATCCGGTTTCAGCGAGCCGGCCGGGGGGCCGAGGGGGTGAGAGGCGGAACGGATTTCGGTTTCTTCTTCCAGAATCGTCCGCTTGAGACCGTGCCAGAGATCCTCGTTGGTAAGGACATCCTCTGCTCGAAGGACCAGGTAGCCCCCGGAGGCTGCGGCCACACACCCCGCTCGGAGGCCCAGGTGACCGGGCCGGGACTCCCCGGAATGGTCCGGGCTCTGATCCTGGCTCCCGAAGAGAGTGCTGATGTCGGGGTAGATCTCCATGATCAGGGGTGCCTTCTTCGTGTCGCTGTGGTCCACTACCACGTTGACGGAGTAGCGGTCGGCGGGAGATTCAGCTGTCTCCTCCCGGTCTCGCTCCCGGTCCTGCTCCGGGGAAACGAAGAGCTCGATCTGCTCGAGGATGTCTTCCAGCATTCCGTCGAGATAGTGGGAGACCTCAGTGCTGTCGAAGCGTTTTCGAAGTGGCTCGAGCCGCTCTTCGAGCATCGGGCGCAAGCCCTCGAGACGGATCCGCCGGAGCTCCTTCTCCACCCGGACGCGGTCGCTGCGCATCTGGCTGTAGATCGCCGACATTTCGTCGACGTAGCGGTAGTAGCGTTCCCGGAGCTCCCTCCAGCCCTGCTGGCCGAGCTTTCCCTCTTGAAGCAGTTCCTGAAGCTCCTCGAAGCGGTAAGCGGTGCCGTCGATAATCGGGGCGATGTCCGCCTGGTCGTTCTCGCCGCTTTTTACAACCGCGAAGCCGTCGGCTTTGAGTCGCTCTTCGAAGCCGACGAGGGCCCGATTCTCTTTCCCTTCTACTTCGACGACCGTTTGGTCCCGGTGCTCTTTGAAGGATTCGTCCCGGGCCTGCTCCTCTATCAGATCGCCGATTTGCTCGATGTAGCTCTTGAGCGCATCCCGAAACGCAATCCCCTCCCCCGGGGCGAAGGAGAGCACCTTCGGGCGCTCCGGATGACGAAAGTTATAGACGTAGGCGATGTCTCGAATCCGGGAGAGGTCGTCCCTATACTCTTCGAGGACCTTGAGGACCGCGGTCCGGCGGCCGGTGCCCGGGAGTCCCGTAATAAAGAGGTTGTATCCCTTGCTCCGTACCTGGGCCGAAAGATGGAGTGCCCTCAGCGCCCTCGGCTGCCCGATAATGCCGAAATCCCGGCGCCCGTCGTCCAAGGCGGCGATCTCCTCCGGGGAGATCGAAAAGCGAATTCTGTCGGACCCGAGGCGACGAGATCTTCGCAGCTCCGCGGCGGCCTCAGAATTTACAAACGGTGTTGTGTGATGTACGGTGGTTCTTTGTAGTTTTTTGGGCATAGTGTTGGGTTCCGGGTAAACATAGTACCAGGACCCGGGAGAAACAACCCTTCTTTAGTGGTCCGAACCTTGGGGAAAGTTGAATCCATGGGAAATCTA
>CAZLDK010000108.1:0-4416 GCA_964558285.1 uncultured Spirochaetaceae bacterium
GTGATCGTTACGACTACTAATCCGAGGACAACACACAGTCAAAGTCACTCAGGGTTGTAGCAGCCGTCGTATTACCCCCCTAAAAGCTAAACTGCCCTTCTCCGCTGCCGTTACTGCCGTAGGCCGCCCATGCCCCGGGGTTATTCGGGTTCAGAAAGACGAGGCGAGAATAGCCGTCGGCGAGGTCCTTAACGACCAGGAGGCCCCGGCGGTCGGTTACGAAGCCCACGGGGCCGTAGAACTCACCGGGAGCAGCATTCGCGGGGTTTCCGGCAATCGTACCGGTGGAGCCGGCGAAGGAAAGGTCGAGATTTAACCGAACGATCGGTGCCTGCCCGGGCTGCACACCGGACAAAGCCACGTACAAGAAACCATCAACAGACTCAAGATCTTCAAGAGTTCCGTATGGCACACCAACTCTTATAATCTCTTCCTCAGTTCCGGGATTAAACTTCACGATCTCCTGAAGCTCACTGTCGTACACGTATAGAATACCGTCGCTGCCAATCGCAACACGCTCGGCCGTGGACAACCCAACCCCTCCGAGAGGAGCCGCGCTGACGTTTCCCTGATAGTCCATTGAGAAAAGTCCGAACTGACCTACCATACCGACGAAATAGATGATGCTCCTGACACGGTCCACGGCAACGGAAGTAATACTGGATACACTTGATAGAAACTCCGGAGTTCCGTCATAAATCGAATCAAACCGGAGGATCCCGTTGATGGCGTCCGCAACGATAACCCGTCCTCCCTGGTCGAAATCAATGTCCACGGGTTGGCCGTCATACGAATTAGCCTCCCACACCGGCTGATCGGGCCGCCACACCTGCACCAGACGACTGTTGTTCGTATCCGGCACAATCAACACCGGCCAGAAGCTTAGTCCCACGTTCGCGCCGTTGGGCGTAACCGGCGCGACGGTCCGGGCGAAGTAGGTGCCGGCGCGGCCTTCGAAGAGGCGGTTCTTCCCGACCGGGAGCTCGAGAATGAGAGCGTCGATGTTTCGGTTGACCGTTAGGTTGATGGGGTCGAAGTCCTGGCCCCGAATGCGGATATCGATCTCCGAGACTCCGAGGGGGGCGTCGGCGATGCTCAGGCTCGAGCTTACCATTCCGCTCCCGGAGAGGGTCGGATCCATGCAACCGGCGAGCACTAAGCCGCCGACGAGGACAGTCAAAAACCGGATCCACGGTCGCGTTTCCTTCATCTCGCTGACACCCATTCAAGCAAGTCGCGGTGCATGACCATATTGGTCATAAACGTAGTGCGGAGTCGCTGAAATATCAACTTTAGAGGGCGCGCCTCACGACGCTCTGGTTTGAGCACCCTCGGCGACGAAAAAGTCCCTCCCGACGTCAGAGGATGCCGAAAGGCCACAACCGACTTGGGCTGCTAAGGTTTCGGCGAGGGCGAGCTCTTTGGCGTCGATGGGTGGTCCGGGACCGCGGGAGCTCGTGCTAACCGTCAGGGAGAAAGGAGTGCCTCGTTCTGCGAGGAGCACGTCGATGACGACCTTTCCACGGCCCTTGGAGGACTGCATCAGGGCGAGGTGAATAAGCTCCCCGGCAAGCAGCATGGCGGGTACGGCAGTATCGAGGTTTACGATCAAGGGCGGCGCGTCTATCCGGATTTCCAGGTCGTTTCCCCAGTCGACGAAGGTGGAGCGGAACTCCGCGGCGACGTCGTAGAGACAACGGCGGAGGTCTATGCCGCGAAGGTCTTCGGGGCTTGCCAGCTGGTCGTGGACGGCGGCTATGGTTCGTACGCGGCGACGGAGCTGCTCTAATGTGCTCTCCGGCGTCCCGACGGCGGCGTCATCCAGCTGGGCAACCTGGATCCGTATCAAGCTGAGGATAACCTGCAAATTATTCTTGACCCGGTGATGGACCTCTTGAAGCAGCTTTTTTTGGTCCCTGAGAGTGTCCTCCAAGGTAACTTCGATGGCCTTCCGGTCGCTTATGTCGGCTACCACGGAAACAATAGTGTCGACGAGCCCTCGGGAGTTTCGCACCGGCGCGGTTCCCAGAAGAACTGTCAACGGTTTCCCGTCCCGTCTACTGCGGCTGAGCTCCACCCCGGATACAACCTCTCCGGAGAAGACCCGATTCCGCAGCTTGGCGAACTCTTCTTCCTTACCCTCCGGGACGATGGGAAGAAACCGGCCGATGGTCTCGTCGGCGGAGAATCCGAAGATGCGTTCCGCCGCGGCGTTCCAGAGACTCTTGACCCGGCCGTCGGGGGATAGGTCGAAGACCGCCAAGGGCGCTGCGTCTATGAGCGCCCGTTGGTACTCCGAGAGCCGCTGTGCCTCGACGATGTTCCGCCGCAACAGAAAGAAGAGCAAGGTGGCTGTGACCAACACGAAGACGATGCCCTTGATCGTTCCCAGGAGTATGGAAAACTCGTCGAACCCGATGACGGTAAAGAGGAGCCAATCGGACAGAAGAATCCACACAAGAGCGACGATACCGTAGAGCGATGCACCCCTGAGAGCCCGACCGAAGGCAACCGGACTCATGGGGCTTCGATTGCCGTCACAAGCTCCCGACAGAAGGCAGGAATGTCCGCCACCACCCGTCCCCAGACTATGGGGCCGTCCCGGAACGCGGACTCGTTGACCCACTCTGCCCCGGCGTTTACGAGATCGTCCTTTATGCCCTCTGAGCCGGTAGCCCGGTGTCCCTGCACAATGCCTGCGGAGATGCCCACTAAGCCGGCGTGGCAGATCATCCCGATAATCTTGCCGACGCCGTAGGCTTCCCGAACCAGGCGCTGAATGGCGGGGTCCCGACGGATCTTGTCCGGGCACCAGCCACCGGGGACGATGAAGGCGTCGAAGTCGCCGCTCTTCTGGTCGCTCGCGGCTACCTCGCTGGTCGCGGTGAGGCAGCCGTGCTTACTCGAGAAGGTTTCCCCGGCCTGACTTCCGATTATCGTGACCTCCGCCCCCTCTTCCTGCATTCTCATGTACGGTACCCAGAACTCCAAATCCTCGAATCCCGGCCCGATGAATGCTCCAATTTTCTTTTTGTCTAATCGCACGGCAGTCCTCCTCACCAGAGGGTATTCAGACAGAGCCGCCGGGGCAACCGGCTATCCTATAAGCTCCTTTACCAACTCGACCAGTCGATCGTTGACCGCCGGCTTCGGCAAGAATGCCGTAGACGACGGTTTCCGCCGCTCTCCGCGCATCGGTGGACCCCGCCTGTTTCCTGGGGTATCCTCCTGGGGTGGGAAGCTATCCAGCAACGACGGTTGTTTCGGAAGGCGCAGCAGAGGCATTGGTCCCCTGGCTCCGGGAACGGCGCTGGTCGAAAGTCCTCCTTCTCTCCGACGGAAATACTCACGCGGCTTACGCTGCAGAGGTAGAACGGATTCTCACCGCCGCGGGCTACAGCGCAAAAGCCGCGGTCCTCGAAGGGGAGCATGTTCTCGCGGATGAGACACACGTCGTCCAGGCCTTTCTCTCGCTGACTCCCGACATCGAGGTGGTCTGTTCCGTGGGAAGCGGGACGTTAACCGATATCGGACGCTTTCTGGCACACCGGGGCCGGCGACCCTTCGTAGCTCTGCCCACCGCAGCATCCGTCGACGGCTTCTATTCCATTGGAGCTCCCCTGATCCTCGACGGCGTCAAGCGTACTGTCATCTGTCGTCCCCCCGAGGCACTCTTCGCAGACACCGGGGTTCTTTCGAGGGCGCCGGCGCCCCTTACCGCGGCGGGGTTCGGCGACCTCTTGGGGAAGCTCACCTCCTGGGCCGACTGGAACCTCGGCGCCCTCCTTTGGGGGGAGCCCTTCGATCAGGAGATCTCGGACAGCCTCTACTCGATTGCCCGGAAGACTCTCGATTTACCCCTCGACGATTTCGGTGCCCTGATGCAGCTTCTCATCGAGTCGGGGGCCTGCATGGTGGATGCCGGGGAGTCACGCCCTGCTTCGGGAGCCGAGCATCATATGTCCCATTTCTGGGAGATGTCCTACCTCTTTAGGGGCGAAACGCCCCCCCTCCACGGCGCCAAGGTCGGATACGCAACCCAGATTTCATCGGCCCTCTATCGCCACCTGTTCTCGATAGACCCTGATAGCATTTCGATCGAGCCGGTGCACGACGAGGCGCGCATACGGGAGGGCTACCCCGAAGGGGTTGCCGAACAGTTAGTCCGGGACCAGGATCCCTTTCTCTCCCTGACCGATGAGAGCCGCCGGGAGCTTCAGAATCGCTTGCGAGGAAGCTGGGAGAAGGTACGAGAGATCGCCCGCAACGTGCCGGCCCCCGACGAAGTCCGACGGGCTCTTGTAAAGGCCAAAGCGCCACACACCGCCCAAGAGCTCGGCATTTCCGACGACGCCGTCTCAGGGGCCCTCAAACTGGCCCACTATCTCCGGAACCGATTCACCGTCCTTAAACTCT
>CAZLDK010000108.1:4426-9983 GCA_964558285.1 uncultured Spirochaetaceae bacterium
CCCGGAGCCCGTCGCCCGGGAGGCACTCGGCGGCTTCTAATCCCCGGGAGCCCAGTCGTCGAAATAGACGACCTCTTCGAGGGGCTTTCGGCTCCGCTCCGAGTGCTCCATTTCGAGATGCTTCTCGTTCAAGAAAGACTCGTCCCCAGGATACGCCAGGGCAACAACGGTAAGCGCTCGGTAACCGTCGGTTATGCCGAACTCCTCGGCGATGGTCTCGTCGTCAAAGCCGGCCATTGGGTGCGCGATAAGCCCCTCGTGCCAGGCTTGGATACCGAGGCTCATGACGGCTTGTCCGGTGTCGAACTCGGCGTATTCGCGGTTTTGCACCTTACAGTCCAGGTCCGTATTCGTTACCACGACGATGAGGACCGGGGCTTTTTTGGCCCAGTAGTTTCCATCCTTCAGGTGCCCCCGTCCGCGTTCTAAGGCCGCCTTCCCTTTCAGGACCAAGAAGCGCCAGGGCTGCTTATTGAAACAAGACGGCGCCAACGTTGCCGCGGTCATGACCCGCTTGAGAACGTCGTCCGGAATAGCGCGCTCGACAATCCCCCGAAAGGAGCGTCGTTCCTCGATCTCCTTGAGTAAACCAGTCATACAAACTCCTTATGGTGCTAAGGTAGCGAGCGATGGACCGAACGTCGAGCCGCCAAGAGGTTCTATCAGTATCTTTCGCCCATGACAGTTTCGGAAGCAAGAAAGCTGCTCGCCGCCGGCGAGTATCAGCGGGTAGCCGAAGAGCTCGTTCCCCGATCCGCCGAGGACACAGTGGGCACCGAGGAGCATTTTCTGGTAGCCACGGCCATGAGTCGCCTCGGTCGGCACAAAGAAGCAGCGATTCACTTTGACCGGGCCGTCGGCCGAGGCCTTTCTCCGAAGGAAGACGCAGAGGCCGTCATAACCTACACTGCGACCCTGAGGAGCTTGGGCCGCTACTTCGCCGCCGCGAAGGTACTCCGGGGGGCAACCGAACGGCACGGTGATAACCCGTTGTTTCGGGCGCTCCTGGCCCTGACGGAGTACAAACTCGGTATGTACAGGGAGTCCGTGGAAGGACTGACCTCTCTTCTGGTCGAGACGACTTCCTCCGTAGAGATACAGCAGTTCACCGCGCTTCTAGTGCACTACGCCGAGGGCCTTCAAGGCTGGAACAGGCGCGACGAAGGCGATACGACTTACGGTCGCAGCACCTTCGCCTAAGGCGTCGCTTCCTGATCGCCTGTCGTCGACGTGCCGACCTCATCTTTCCATAAGAAGAACAAAACCTAAAAAATCTGTTGACAGAATCGGTATCCCGTTGTAGCCTCACTCATAAAGATAATATCTATAATAAATCCCTCATAAATTAGCTTTAAGGAGTAGCCCGTGAGTGATACGGCCACCCCGGCACAGGACAACCAAACCGGTTCGATACGCCGGAGCTCGTCTCGTTCCAAGAAAAAGAAGAAGAGTCAGATTCCCTTCGGTGTGCTGGCCCTGATCGTGATTGTCGCCCTCGGCGTCGCTCTCGGTGTCCAGTCGGCCACTTTGCCCTTCTTCTGGTTTACCGGCATTGTCTTCGGCTTTATTCTTCAGCGGGCTCGATTCTGCTTTACCGCCTCAATGCGAGATCCGTATCTAACCGGTGGAACCAACCTTACCAAGGCGGTGCTCTTAGCCCTTGCGGTTACGACCATCGGTTTCTGGGCCATAAAGTACGGCGCTTTTTCTCGCGGCCTCCCAATCCCGGGACAGTCCTTTGTCGTTCCTATCAGCTTCGCTACCGTCATCGGCGGTATCGTCTTTGGAATCGGCATGGTTATCTCCGGTGGGTGCGCCTCCGGGACCCTCATGAGGGTCGGCGAAGGCTTTACAATGCAAATGCTCTCGATCTTCTTCTTCGTCGTCGGATCGCTTATCGGCGCCGCCCACTTCGGTTGGTGGACGGAGAAGGTCATTCTTCACGGCCGGTCGATCTTTCTGCCGGATGTGCTCGGTTGGTTGGGTTCCATAGTCGTGCAGCTTGTCACCATTGCGTTGCTCTGGATTGCTGCAGATAAGTACGCGAAAGCAAAACAAGGCGCCTCGGCGCACTAAGACTCCCAGGGAGGAAACTAATGGCTGAAGTAATGCTCGATTGTCTCGGAGAAGCGTGTCCTGTTCCGCTGGTTAAGGCCCAGAAGAAACTCGACGAAATGCAGGTCGGCGATGTCCTCATCGTGCAGATCGATCACTCCTGTGCAATGAAGAACGTCCCTGACTGGGCCCGGGAAGCCGGCCATAACGTCGAGATCGAAGAAGTTGACGACGGCGAATGGGAAGTTGTCATCGAAAAGTCTAAATAAAGGAAATTGTAGGTTATGTTCAAAAAGATCTCTGAGAAGATCGCCGCGAACGAATACTACAAGACCTGGTTGAAGGATGCATGGCCCTATGTTACCGGGGCCATCCTCCTCTCCGTCTTTCAGATCGTCACCCTCGCGGTTACCGGGAACCCCTGGGGCGTTTCCGCGGTCTTTGCCAACTGGGGCGCATGGCTCTACGAGGCGGTCGGCGGTAGCGTCGACAAGTGGTACTACTTCTCCTCCGACGCAGCTCAGTCCGTCCTCGACCGAGGTATCCTCCGGGACCCGGGGACGATGCGCAACGCGGGCGTAATAGTCGGCGCGCTTTTCGCGGCGCTTATCGCTTCCGGCTTCAAGATAAAGAAACTCAAGACCGGAAAGCAGGTCGTCGCCGCGGTGCTCGGGGGACTCCTGATGGGCTACGGGGCCAGAATCGGCTTTGGCTGCAATATCGGCGCCTTCTACTCCGGCATCGCCTCCCTATCCCTCTCCGGATGGGCCTTCGGCGTCTTTCTTTTGGTCGGATCGGTCATCGGGAGCAAGCTCCTCGTCAAATACTTCATGTAGCTTGGAGAGCGAATAATGGAAAAGAAAGTAGAAGAATACGACGTCGTAATAATTGGGGGGGGACCCGCGGGTCTTACCGCCGGCATCTACTGCGGCCGGGCCCGCCTTAAAACCCTATTGATAGAAAAATCCTTGGTCGGTGGTCTGGCAACTTATACCAACGAAATAGAGAACTACCCTGGATTCCCCGAGGGCTCCGGCGGTCTAGCGCTAATGGACCTCTTCCACAAGCAAGCGAAGCGATTCGGAGTCAAGTTCAAACTGACGGACGTAAAGAACGTCGAGCTCGAAGACGAGATCAAGAAAGTCGAGACCTTCCGGAACATCTTCGAGTGCAAGACCGTTATTATCGCCGCCGGGGGACGCCCCCGGATTACCGGCGGTATCGACGAGGAAAAGTTCCTCTTCGACAAGGGCATCAGCTTCTGCGCGACCTGTGACGCCGCGGCCAACACCGACAAGACGGTAATGGTCATCGGCTCCGGCGACGCTGCAATCGAGGAAGGAATGTTCCTGTCGAAGTTTGCCAAGGAGGTAATCGTCTCGGTCATCCACGACGAAGGCAAAATGGACTGCAACGAGATCGCCCGGGATCAAGCCCTTGCGAACCCGACGATGTCCTTTAAGTGGAACACGATGGTTCATTCCTTCGAAGGAAACGAGCACCTGGAAAAGGTCGTCCTAAAGAACCTGAAGACCGGAGAGCTCGATCCCGTCGAAGTCGATACCTGTTTCGAGTTTATCGGCTACGAGCCGAATACCGAAATATTCGTCGACAAGGTCAACATGTCCAAGAGACGCTACGTCATCACCAACGAGCACATGGAAACGGGCATCCCGGGTGTATTCGCCTGCGGAGACGTCCGGGAGAAAGAGCTTAAGCAGGTGGCCACCGCAGTGGGCGACGGCGCGATTGCCGGTGTCGCCGCCGAGAAGTTTATCGCGGAAACCGAGGTCTTCCGGAATCAAATTCTCCAGAAGGAAAAGATCGGTCTGGTCTATGTCTATTCGGCAATCGACGCCCCGAGTAGGGAGCTTCTGCCGATGATGCAGGCCATAGAGGAGACCTACAACGATCAGGTCAAGCTGAATGTCCTCGACCAGTATAAGGGAAAGTCGTTGTGCGATCGCCTTGCCTGCGATGTCGAGCCGATGACCATCTTCTACACCCAGAACGGCGAGGTCGTCGAAATTTCCGAGAAGTGTGACAAGAAAAGCGTGATGGAAGCGCTCAACAAGTACGTAGAGCGTCCCGTTGAGGTGGTCATAGCGTGAACAACCTATCCGTAAAAGCACTCCTCTTTACCGCGGCTGTCCTGCTCCTCGTGGGGTGCGGACAAGAGCCCGCAGGGGAGGTCGGAACCGAAATAATCACCGCTGAGGAAGCCCTCGAGCTTCTCGAATCCCGGGACGACGCGGTATTGGTGGATGTTCGCCCGGGTGTAGACTACAACCGAGAGCATATCGAAGGTGCCGTCAGCGTTTCTCGGGCCGACATCGTCGTGAACACCCCCTTCCCCTCGCTTCTCGCACCGCCGGAACAGATCGAAAACGCCCTATCCCGCCGAGGGATCTCCAACGATTCCCTGGTCCTTGCCTACGACGACAGCGGCAACATGGACGCGGCGCGTCTGTGGTGGACGCTAAAGGTCTACGGGCACCACGACGTCAAGGTGGTTAGCGGTGGATACACCGCCCTCCAGGCGGCCGGCGCCGCCCTCGCGAGCAGCGCGCCGGGAGTGGAGTCGGCCACCTTCCGCGCCGACGCCGCGGACGAAAGTATGATGGTCTCGGCGAAGGAGATCCGGGACTGGGTTAACGAACCCGACCCGTCGACCTATGTGATCGACACGAGGTCCGAGGAAGAGTACATGAGCGACGGTGCGATACCCGGTGCAATTCTCCTCAACTACACGGGGAACAATTTTCAGACCGGGGAATATCGACCGCCGCGCCACATTCGCATCCGCTATCTGGAAGCCGGCATCGACTTCGACGACACGGCGTACATCTACTGTCATACGTCGATTCGAGCCGCCCAAACGTACCTTGCGATGTACAACGCCGGGTATCGAAGCCTCCGTGTCTACGACGGTGCCTGGGTAGAGTGGAGCGCGAACCCTATGAACCCCATTTTCGTACCGGAGCAACCGACCGGAATAATAGAAGCGCCCGACGCATCCTGACGGGATGCCCGGGGAAACAACTTAGTGACCAACGGTCGGCGTCAGGCCGACCGAAAAGGAGAAACAATTGAAGAAGACACTGTCTTTGTTAGCGGCGCTGATAGTGGCGCTCATGCTCTTCGGATGCGGCGGCGATGAATCCGCCCCCGCCGAAACTGCTGCGGCGGAACCCGAAGCCCAGGCGGCTCCGGAAGTGGATGTGGTCGAGCTTGCGACCGAGTATGTGCGTGATCTTCCGGATCACAAGAATATCGTCCAGGTCGACGACATCATGGAACGCCTACTCGCGGAAGAGGAACTCTACATCGTCGATATTCGCCGAGCCGACGATTACAATCAGGGCCATCTTCGCGGCGCCGTGAACATGCCCTGGGGAACCCCCGATATCTACGAACAGATGCGCCACCTGCCCACAGACCGTCCCGTCTACAGCTACTGCTACAGCGGACAGACCTGCGGTCAGTGGATCGCGCTGATGCA